>JBGPEO010000016.1:0-28937 GCA_041482895.1 Candidatus Dormibacteraceae bacterium
CGCGCAAAGGCTGAGGGCGTCGAGGTTGTCGACGTCCGGTTCATCGATCTGCCCGGGACGTGGCAGCACTTCAGCCTCCCGATCGGGGAGCTCGAAGTCGACAGCTTCACGGACGGCCTGGGATTCGACGGTTCCAGCATTCGCGGGTTCCAGGCGATCGATGAGAGCGACATGCTGCTCATACCTGACCCGGACTCGGCGACGATCGATCCTGTCCTCACGCACAAGACGCTGTTTCTGATCTGCGACGTCGTCGACCCGATCAGCCGGCAGCCCTACTCCAGAGACGCGCGGTTCATCGCCAAAAAGGCTGAGGAACATCTGCGGAAATCCGGCATTGCAGATGTGAGCTACTGGGGACCCGAGGCGGAGTTCTACCTCTTCAACTCCCTCCGCTTCGACCAGAACGCGCACAGCGGCTACTACTACATCGACTCCGAAGAAGGGATCTGGAACTCAGGCAAGAACTCCGAGCCCAACCTTGCTTTCCGGCCGCGGCACAAAGAGGGCTACTTCCCGGTGCCGCCGACAGACAAGTTCCAGGACCTTCGTTCCGAGATGATGCTCAAGCTGATCGAGGCCGGCGTGCAGGTCGAGGTCCAGCACCACGAGGTCGGGACGGCCGGCCAGGCCGAGATCGACATGCGCTTCGACTCGCTGACCAAGATGGGCGACAAGATGATGGTCTTCAAGTACGTCATCAAGAACGTCGCCGCGCAGCACGGCTATGTCGCGACCTTCATGCCGAAGCCGCTCTTCCAGGACAACGGATCGGGCATGCACGTTCACCAGAGCCTCTGGAAGGATGGCGAGAACCTGTTCGCCGACGCGAAGGGTTACGCCGGATTGAGCGAGATGGCGGTGCACTACATCGGCGGCCTGCTGAAGCACGCACCCGCTTTACTCGCGATCTGCGCACCCACCACCAACTCATACCGCCGCCTCGTGCCAGGCTATGAGGCGCCGATCAACCTCGTCTACTCGAAGCGCAACCGCTCGGCGTGCGTCCGCATCCCGATGTACTCGACGAACCCGAAGACGAAGCGAATCGAGTTCCGGTCCCCGGACCCGGCTGCCAACCCGTACCTCGCGTTCTCGGCTTGCCTGATGGCGGGCCTGGACGGCATCAAGCACAAGATCCTGCCGCCCGAGCCCCTCGACAAGGACATCTACGAGCTCGAAGGCGAGGAGATGGCCAAAATCAAGAAGGTGCCGGGCTCGCTGGCGGAGTCGCTCGACGCCCTGGAGAGCGACCACGCATTCCTGCTGGAAGGCGGCGTGTTCACCAAGGACGTGATCGACACCTGGATCGAGTACAAGCGCAAGAAAGAGGTCGACCAGGTTGCGCTTCGGCCGCACCCCTGGGAGTTCATGCTCTACAGCGACGTGTGATATGAGAGGAAACCTAGGTTTCCTCTCATCCTCTTTTTCCTGCAGGTTGGGATTTTTCGGAGTAGTTACTCCTCGCCACGCTCGGTGACATTCAGGGCAGGCCGGGGACAGCCGTGGTAAATCCGGCCTAGTCGCGACGCAAGTCGATTGCCAAGCTCGGTGACATTCAAGAAGGTTGGGGAAGGCCGGAGTGAATCCGGCCTACTGGCGACGCGAGTTAGTCAACGTCAACTACTCGCTTACATCCCCAGCATCGCGCGGGCGCGTAGGGCGATGGAGATCGCGACTCGAGTTTCGGGCTCGTCCAGCTGCAGGCCCGTCAGCGTCTGGATCCGCTCCACGCGGTAGGACATCGAGTTGATGTGAATGCCCAGCTGCCGCGCGGCCGCGCGCCGCACCCAGCGGGCGGCAGCCAGGGCTTCAAGCGTCTCCAGCAACGGTGTGTCCCTCGACTGCGCGTACTCCAGCAGCGTGCCGAGCAGCTCGTTGACGAAGCGCCGCAGGGCATCCGGGCTCTGGACCTCGAGCAGCAGCCGGAAGGCGCCCAAGGATCGGTACGAAGCAACCCGCCCGCGGCCACCGGCGCGCCGTGTGAGCCTGAGGGCCTGCCTCGCCTCGACATGCGATCGCGCAAGCTCGCTGACGCCGTTGGCCAGGTTGCCGATCCCGACCGAGGCAGTGCCCGGCTTCATCACCGGCGCTGCGGCAGCGAGAACCTGGCCGGCCAGCTTCTCGACCGTCGCAAGGTCTGAGGCCACCTCGTCGGGGACGAGGAACACCGCCGACGCCGAGCGCACGATCGTCAGCGTGCCCGGCATGCGCGAGCGGATGAGCCCGCTGAGAGCGGCGTCCAGCCGGTCGAGCTCGCCCCGCGCGCCAAGCGCCGCCTCGGTCTCGTCGTCATCCGGTTCCAGGACGATCACCCAGGCGCGCTGCGGCAGCCGGTGACCCAGCCGTTCCGCCTGCCGGGCCACCCTCTCCGCCTCATCGGCGTCGAGCGCCCCGGCGAGCACCTCTTCGACCAGGTCCCCGCGCAGCCGGCGCTCGACCTCGGCGGTCGCCCGTTCCTTCGAGAGCTCGAGCGCAAGTACGGTCGACCCGTGCTCCAACGCCCGGCGGCGGCCGGCCGAATCCACGGTCTTCTCATCGACGCTGACCGCCAGCAGACCGAGCACGTCGGAGCCGGCGCGCACGGGCACCACGTCCAGCGCACGCGCGGGCCGGCCTGCGTGAATCCGAACCTCACGCGCGCCGGCCTGGCCGAGCGGACTCGGAACGTGGATGCGCGGAGGCATGCCATCCGAAGCCTCCCCCGCCCCCCGGATTCGGTAGCCGTCTCCCGAGTACAGCCCTGCCCGGCCGCCGGCGAGCGAGCTGACGACCTCGAGGATCGGGGTGATCCCCGCCCCTTCCAGGGAGAGCTTGGTGAATCGCTCGTGAATGTCGTGCGAGAGCTGGATCTCGGCAAGCTGCACCTCGGTGCGGCGCTGCAGCTCGCTTCGCTCCAGGATCCCGGCCACCTGCCCGGCGATGGCGCGGAGGAAGTCGATGTCCGCCGAGTTGAAGTCGCGCTTTTCGGTGCTCTGCACGTTGAGGACGCCGACGAGTCGCGGTCCCGATTCGATGGGCACCGACAGCATCGAATGGAAGCGGTCTTCGTCAAGGCCCGGCACCCACTTCCAGTGCGGCTCCTTGCTCACGTCCGGCACGACGGCCGGTTTCCTTTTCTCCGCCACCCACCCGGTGATGCCTTCGCCGACGGGCATCACGACCTTGCCGACCATGCGCTCGTTGAGCCCGTTCGTCGCGGTCAGCCGCAGCTCGCGACCGCGCGACGTCAGCAGGTACAGGGAGCAGACGTCGGTCCCCATCGCCAGCGTGGACTCGCGGATGATGAGATCCAGCAGCTCGTCCCGATCTTCGGTTGCCGCGGCCGCCTGCGCCAGCCTGACCAGAAAGCTGAGCTCCCGAGAGGCGAGGCTCGTGTCTCCCTTTGCTATCGCCACACGAACATCGTTCACCTTGCGGCCGCCCTTCAACTTCGTATCAACCACACAGCCTATGTCCCCGTTGCTAGTGTGACTGATACAGGCCCGCGGGGAGCGATCAATTCGAACGAACCGAGTTAGGCTAGGCGAAAGTCTTGACCTCCCCACACTCCGGTCACTGGCGGGAGCATTTCGCGGGCGTCGACCTGCCGGTTCCGGTCGCCGGCGGCGGGACGGTCACCGGCATCAACTTCGACAACGCCGCCAGCACGCCGCCGCTGAAACGTGTCCGCGACGCCGTGAACGGTTTCGCGGACGTCTACTCGAGCGTGCACCGGGGCACCGGCTACAAGTCACGCCTGGCCACCGAAGCGTACGAGCAGGCCCGCGAGCTCGTGGCCCGGTTCCTGGGTGTGGACGAGCGCTCCCAGGTCGTCATCTTCGTCAAGGGCACGACCGACGCTCTCAACCGGATCGCAGCCGAGCAGGCCAGGCTGGACGGCAGGCAGGTGCTGGTCACCGAGATGGAGCATCATGCCGACCTTCTGCCGTGGCGACACCGCAGCGGCCACGTGATGGTCGGCCTTTCCCCAGACGGACACATCGACCTGGAGGCGATCGAGCGGGCGCTGAAGCAGGGCGGCGGAAAGATCGGTCTGCTCGCGGTGTCCGGGGCGTCCAACGTCACCGGCTTCGTCTCGCCCATCCACGAGATCGCCGAGCTGGCCCATCGCCACGGAGCTCTCGTCTCGATCGACGCCGCGCAGCTGGCGCCTCATCACCGCATCGACATCCGTCCGGCAGGCGACCCGGGCCACCTGGACTTCGTCTCGCTCTCGGGCCACAAGATGTACGCGCCGTACGGTGCGGGCGTGCTGGTCGCCCCTCGCGACTTCTTTTCAGGTGCGCCCGAGGTCATGGGCGGCGGAGCGATCAGCATCGTCACGTGGGACGACACCGTCTGGGCAGACCTTCCTGACCGCGAAGAGGCCGGTTCGCCCAACGTCATCGGCGCCGTCGCGCTGGGCGTCGCAATCGAGACCCTGCTCGAGCTGGGCTTCGACGGGATGCTGCGCCACGAGGTCGAGCTCGGCTCGGCGCTGCACGCCCGCCTCAGGCGGATCCCCGGAGTCGGCGTGCTCGGGGAAGCGGGCGCAGCGACGACGGCGCCTCGGCTGGGCCTTGCCAGCTTCGTGGTGGAAGGTCTGCATCACGGCCTCGTTGCGGCAGCGATGAGCCATGAATGGGGCATCGCCGTCCGCAATGGATGTTTTTGCGCCAACCCGTACGTCTTCCACCTGCTGCACATGGATAAGGAAGCAGTCGAGGCGGTCGAAGGCGAGGTCACCTCGGGCCACCGGAAGGCGCTGCCCGGCGCGGTGCGCGCCAGCCTGGCGCCTTACAACACCTCGGAAGAGCTGGACCGGTTCGTCGAGGCGATCACCCACATCGCGCGCGGAAGGCTGAAAGCGACGTACGAGCAGGCTGCCGACGGAACGTTTTCGCCGGCCGGTGGCTGGCCCCGTATACCGAGCCCCATGAAGGCGCTCGCCAGGACAGGAGGACGTCGGTGATCAAGCTCATAGTCGAGGTCCTGCTGGCGATCTTTCTACATCCGGTCGCCTTCGTCCTATGCGTCATCAACATCGTCAACCGCACCGACTTGAGCGGGCTGTGGAAGGTGCTCTGGATCATCATCAGCTTCTTCTGGGGCATCGGTCCGATCCTTTACATCCTGCTTGGCCGCGGCAAATTCTGGTAGCCGGAGGCCTGCCCGGGGAACGTCCACCTTCGGACGGCTAACTTTGGTAGCCAACCGGTCACATTCCCAGCCGGTTATCGGACATTCCTGAGCCGGGCTTGGGCTAATCTGAACATGGATAGGGTGGGTAGCCGACCAGGTACGCGGGTGCGCACGCGCGTCTTGACCGAAGGAGCCGTAAACGGCGCCGCTGAAGGCGCCGCGAACGGTGCCGCCCCGAACGGGTTGCGCACAAAAAAGAATGAGGCGAGTACGCATCGCCCTGGGACCAACGGCGTTGCGACGGTGCAGCCGGTGGTCAAGCTGGCGCGCGTCACCAAGTCTTTCGGCAAGACTTCCGTGCTCAAGGAGATCAACCTGTCGGTCGCTCCGGGGGAGCTCGTTGAGGTCGTGGGGCCGAGCGGTTCGGGCAAGACGACCCTCCTCCGGCTGGTCCATGGGCAGCTGCGGCCCAACGCGGGGCAGGTCTGGGTCGAGGGCCGTGGCCTGCATCGCTGGTGGCGGCGCGGTCTGGGCCGGGTCCGCAGGGATGTCGCCTTCGTGTTCCAGGAGCATCACCTTCTGCCGCGCCTGACGGCCTTCGAGAACCTGACCCTCGCCCTCCAGGTGACCGATCCGCAGCTGCCATTCAAGACCATCAAACGTCGCGCACTCGAAACCCTGGAGTCGCTGGGGCTCGTCCACAAGAGGAACTCCTTCCCACGCCAGATGTCGGCCGGCGAGCGCCAGCGCATCGCGGTGGGCCGCGCGCTCGCTACGCGGCCGCGGGTGATCCTGGCCGACGAGCCCATGGCGTCGATCGATGACGACAACGCCCGCATCGTCATGCACCTGCTCGAGGATGCGGCCGCGGCGGGAGCTGCTGTCATCGTCGCGAGCCACCGTCATACCTTTCCTTCGAGCCGGATCCTCCGGCTGCCGGCCGGGACGATCCTGCTGAACGGATCGCGCAAGGCCGCGTCCAACGGCAACGGCCACGCCAACGGCAACGGAAACGGCAACGGCAACGGGGCCCATGCCGCACCCCCGCTGTGGCGCCTGCTCCTTCCGATCAACCAGCGGCCGCGCAAATACGCATCGAAGCCCAAGCAGCTTCCTCTGTGGCGCCGCCTCGTCGCGCTGACGGCCAACACCCACCGCCTGGTCGTGTTGAGCGGTCTGCGGAGCTGGAGCCGAGACGTGCGGCTGACCGCGCCGGCGATCGGATCGATGGCTCTGCTGCTCTTGCTCTGCGGGACGCTCGCGATGGTCGGACTCGCGATCGAGCGCGTGGGCGTGCAGCAGGCCGCTGAGGCTTCCCTGGTCCGCGTCTACCTCGCGCCAGACTCGACTCCTGACGCCGTCGCAGCGCTCACATCGCGCTTGATCGCCGACCCCCGCGTCTCCTCCGTGACCTCTGTGAGCGCGGAGCAAGCGCTGGCGGAGGCGAGCGCCCGGCCGGGGCTCGACAACCTCGCCAGCCTGAGCACGACCAATCCCTTTCCGGCAAGCCTCGATGTACGGGTCCGCCAGGTCACCCAGGTGGGAGCGGTTGCGGCCTCGGTCAAGGACGATCCCGCGGTCGACCCCTCTTATCCGACGTCCTACGATCCCAGCACCTATTCGCGCCTTCGCCACGTGGCCCTCGTCGTGGGCGGCGTCGGGGCGGGCCTCGTGCTCCTGTTCGGCCTGGTCGCCTACGGTGTGATCGCCAACTCGATACGCGGCATCGCCACCGCCCGGCGGCAGGAGGTCGCCGTGATCCGGCTCCTGGGCGCCCGGGGCTGGATGTTGCGAGGCCCGTTCGTCGTCGAGGGGCTGATGATCGGCGCCCTGGCGGGAGCGCTGGCCGCCGCCGCCGTCGCGGGCGCCTGGCTGCTGGCGACGCGATTCGAGTCCGCCACCTACTCGCAGCTGCTGCCGGGTGTCGACGCCAGGGCCGTCCAGTACATTCTCGCCGCGGTATTGGCCGCAGGCTTGCTCCTGGGCGCTCTGACGGCGATGCTCGGCTTCCGCAAAGTGCGCGCGTGAAGAGAGCCATGAGCGCCGTTGCGCTCGCCCTGGCCGTGATGGCGGTTCAGGTCCCGGCAGCCGGCGCAACCGACGCTCCTCCCTGCCCCTCCCCATCGGCCGCGTCCGAGACGCGCATCACATGTCCGGCGGCGGCAGCGACCGATCCGAACCAGGCTGCCTATGACCTGCTGCGCAGCCGGCTGGGAGGCGACCTGGCCGGCGCGCTCACGACCCAGCAGAGGCTGATGTCGGTCCTCAACCAGACGTCGGCCGGGATCGAGATCCTGAACAACCAGATCACCCAGGAGGAGACGGTGATCACAAACCTGCAGGACCAGATCGCGCAGCTGGACACGCAGATCGCGGATACGGAGGCGCGAATCGCTATCGAGAAGGAGCAGGTGGCCGCGATGGCGCGGGCGATCTACCGCCAGCCGGACTCTCTGTGGATGCTGATCGCGCGCACCGGGAATCTCAGCCAGGCACTCCAGGCGACCACCGACATGGTCGTCGCCGGTCAGCGCGCCCACACGCTGCAAGCTCGCCTCGAAGCCGACCTTTTGAAGCTGCAGGCGGAACGCGACGCGCGGCAGGCCGACCTCGATCGTGAGAACGCAACACTGGACCGGCTCGACACCAGCTTGAGCACGCTGAACGACATGCTCGCCACGCAGACCGACATCAGCAACCAGGTGGCGGACGTCATCACGCAGATACAGACCGCCGACAACACTCTTCAGGACCAGGCCCCGGATGTGACGGCTGCGCTCGCCACCCTCCTCGAGTCGCAGGAGCAGGACCTGCTGCTGCAATCGAACCAGGCGGCCTGGGACCAGGCGCACGTCGGTGTCGGCGTCGCGCTCACCACGCACTTGCTCCCCACGGGGGTGACCGTCGTGGGTCTGATTCTCTCGTGGCCCATGGCGGGCGGGCGCGTCACCCAGCCGTTTGGACCGAGCGATCTCTTGCTCGAGCCTCCGCTCGGCAAATACGCCCACTTCCACACGGGGATCGACATCGCGGCCCCGTTCGGCACCACCGTGACGGCGGCTGCCGCCGGCGTCGTCGTCGCAGTCGGTCATTCGAAGATCGGCTACGGCAACTACGTGGTGATCGGCCACGGCGGCGGCATCATGACGCTTTACGGGCACCTCTTCGAGACCGATGTCCTCGTGGGCGACACGCTTGCGCGCGGGCAGCGCGTCGGGCTCGAGGGTTCGACCGGGTGGTCGACGGGCCCGCACGTCCACTTCGAGCTGCGCGTCAACGACTCGGTGATCGACCCCATGCCGTACCTGCTGAAGTCAGCGAGCTAGGTCTGGACCTTCGCGTAGGCGTCGATGAGGGCGAACGTGGCGACCGGCTGTTCGATCTGAGGTAGATGTCCCGCGTCCTCGACCACCTCGAGTCGGCCGTTCTGGAACGCGCCAGCCGATCGCCGAGGGCGTTTTTGCCGCCTCGTTCGCCCAGCTGTCCGAGAAAGAGCGGTCAACCCTTCTCGACTTGCTGCTCCGCATCGTGGGAGGCCGCGAACTCGAAACCGGGTGATTGGTGCCCCCGGAGGGAATCGAACCCCCGACCTTGACGTTAGGACCGTCCTGCTCTATCCCCTGAGCTACGGGGGCGGCACCCTTGGAAGTCTATTGAGTCCGGCATAGCCCGCATCCGGCAGCGAATGCGAGCTTGCGGATCTCGCAGAAAGGCGAATCCAACTGGCGGTTGCTGGAATCAGAACTATTTGGGCCTCTCAGCCGTTTCCCAGGAAGCTCACATTTGGCGTTCAGAGGCGGTGGCGAGACTTACACCATGGAAAGCGGAGACATGATCCAGGACAGGATGCGGGCCCGCGACGCCGCGATGCGCCTGCTCAACCGGCTGACCGCCGGGGCCGCCGTCAGCGCAGTCGTCGGCGTGGGCCTGCTGGGCGCGATCGGCGCGTATACGATCCCGGGCACCGCGAGCACTTCGACCTCGACGGCCTCGTCATCATCTTCGACCAGCAGCTCATCCGGGCTGCAGACGTCGACCACCCCGGTCACCAGCTCATCGAGCTCCGGAGTGGCGGTCTCGGGCGGATCCTGATCTTTTGAACAACGCGCTTCTCTGGTACGCGACCCGCGGCGCCGGGGCGGTCAGCCTCGTCCTCCTCAGCGCCGTCGTCGTGCTCGGAATCCTGTCCGTCCTCCGGGTCCAGAGCACTGGCTGGCCTCGCTTCCTCACCGTCGGCCTGCACCGAAACCTCGCGCTCATGACCCTCGTATTCCTCGCGCTGCACATCATCACGGCCGTGGTCGATCCGTTCACCCATCTCGGATGGCTCGCGGCCGTGGTTCCTTTCTCTTCCCACTACAGGACCTTCTGGCTCGGACTGGGGACGATCGCCTTTGAGCTGCTGCTCGCCGTCGTGCTGACCAGCCTCGTGCGCGGATTGATCGGCCAGTCCGCCTGGCGCCTCGTCCACTGGCTCACCTACGCATGCTGGCCGATCGCGGTCCTACACGGGGTCGGCACAGGGACCGACGCATGGTCGGCCTGGCTGTTCACCTTACAGGCGATTTGCGTGGTCGCCGTGCTGGCCGCCATCGCCTATCGATTGATGGCCGGCTCGCGCGATCCTCTCGCACGCGAGCGATCCTCCTTCCTCGCCGCTGTCGATCGCAGAGAGGAGCGGTGAGCGCGCCGCGGTTGCTCGACGGGCCCAGCCCTTCGATGGGACCGGAACGACTCGCCGCGCATTCTCGCCGTCTGGGCCCGCTGCCGAAAGGCGGCCACGGACTGATCGACCTCCTCGGTCACACCGGCCTCACCGGGCGAGGCGGCGCCGGCTTTCCGGTCGGCCTCAAATGGAAGGCGGTCGCTGCAGCTTCGCGTGGAGCTGCCGTGGTCATCGTCAATGGAGCCGAAGGCGAGCCTCACAGCAAGAAGGACCGCCACCTGATGACCTCACGCCCTCACCTGATCCTCGACGGCGCGATGCTCGCCGCGGCTTCGGTGCGCGCGAAGCAGGTCGTCATCTCTGTGGGCGAGGACCACCACGCCGCGTTGCGCTCGATGACAGAGGCAATCTACGAGCGGTCCGACCACGAGCGCCGGCTGATGCGCATCGTGACGGCTCCCGCCCGCTACGTCGCCGGCGATTCGAGCGCCACCGTGCACCTCGTAGACGCCGGCATTGCGACTCCGACCACCACCCCACCCCCACCTCACGAGCGCGGCGTCGGCGGGGCGGCCACCCTGGTGCAGAACGTCGAGACCCTCGCACATGTCGCCCTGATCGCCCGGACCGGAACCGCAACCGAGACGGTGCTGGTGACGGTTGCAGGCGCGGTGCGCGCCCCAGGTGTGTTCGAGGTCAAACTCGGTACCCCGCTGGGCGACGCGGTGCAGATGGCAGGCGGGCCGTCCGAGGCTGCGCGAGCTGTGATGCTGGGCGGCTACTTCGGCCGGTGGGTCGAGGTCGCCGACGCCTGGTCGCTGCCCATCGATCCGCACGGCCTGCGGGAGCGCGGGCTATCGCTCGGATGCGGGGTCATCGGCATCCTGCCCGCCCGCCAGTGCCCCGTCTGCGAGGTGGCGGGCATCATGCGCTACCTCGCAAGCGAGAGCTCCGCTCAGTGCGGGCCATGCTTCTTCGGCCTGCGCGCCCTGGCCGACGCCTGCACAAGGATCGCGGAGCGTGGCACAGACCCGGGCGACCTGCAGCGGTTGCAGCGCTGGTCTGGCGAGGTGCAGGGTCGCGGCGCCTGCAAGCACCCGGACGGGGCGGTCATGTTCCTGCAGTCCGCCATGAAGACCTTCGGAGACGATTTCGCCCACCACCCGGCCCACCTGCGGCGGTCGGCATGACCAAGAAGCTCGAGCTCGTCGTCGACCGCATCAAGTGCGATGGCCGCGGCCTGTGCGCCGAGATCCTTCCGGAGAGGATCCGGCTCGACTCCTGGGGCTACCCGATCATCACGCCGGGTCCGATTCCAGAGCACCTGATGGGCCTTTCCCAGCGGGCAGTCGACGACTGCCCAGTCCTGGCCATCGCCCTGCGAAGGGCTGAAATCCACAGGCAAAAAGGAACGTGAGCAGCTCTGTGTTGGGGATCGCCGACGACAGAGCGCTCGGGGGCTCCCTGCGCGTGATCGTCACGAGGCCCGGGTCCCTTCGGGCTGCGAAGGCCGCGGTCGACGAGGTCGTTGCGGCCATGGACCGCGCGGCCAGCCGCTTTCGCGATGACAGCGAGCTGAGCCGCCTCAACGCCTCGCCGGAGCGTGACATGACCGTCAGCCCGCTGCTCGCCCAGGCGATCGCGGCCGCCCTGCGGGCGGCTGAGCTGAGCGGCGGGGCCGTCGACCCGACCGTGGGATCTGCGGTCAGGCTCGCCGGCTACGACACAGACTTCGCCCAGGTGCCGGCCGACGGCGATCGGATTCACCTGTACGCAGAGCGCGTCCCTGGCTGGCGCGCGGTCCGCTTTGACCGCACCTCCCGGACGGTGCGAGTGCCACGAGGAGTCGAGATCGACCTCGGCGCGACCGCCAAGGCGCTGACCTCCGACCTGGCCGCGGCGGCCGCAAGCAAGGCGATCGGCGGAGTGGGAGTGCTGGTCAGCCTCGGCGGTGACATCGCCGTCGCGGGTGAAGCGCCGGCCGAGGGTTGGTCGATCCAGACGAGCGACGACAGCGCCGCCCCGATCGATGAGACGGAGGAAGCGATCAACATAAGCTCGGGCGGGATCGCCACCTCCAGCACCAGCGTCAGGCGATGGACTCGAGGTGGCGTCGTCCTGCACCACATCATCGACCCGGCGACGGGCCTCCCGGCGGACACCTGCTGGCGCACCGTGAGCGTCGTGGCAGCTACGTGCGTCGACGCCAACATCGCGTCGACCGCCGCGATCGTGATGAGCCGAAGCGCGATCTCGTGGCTGGAAGCGGGCCGCCTGCCGGCCCGGCTGGTAGATCTCTCGGGCAACGTCCACCGGGTCGCCGGGTGGCCGGAGCATTCGGCGAATTCGGACCGGTTTCCCAATGATCTCTGAGCAAACTCCCAGAAAACTGGATCAGCATGGAACCGTGAACAAGGACGGAGATCGTGTCCTCGTCGTCGACGACGAGCCGAACATCACGGAGCTGGTCGCGATGGCCCTCCGCTACGAGGGCTTTTCCGTCAAGACAGCGGCAACTGGACGTGGCGCCATCACCGCCGTCACGCAGTTCTCACCCGCTCTCGTGATCCTGGATGTGATGCTGCCCGACATCGATGGCATCGAGGTCCTGCGGCGGCTGAACAGCTCCGGCAACAAGGTCCCGATCATCTTCCTCACCGCCAAGGACGCGACCGAGGACAAGGTCCATGGGTTGACGATCGGCGGGGACGACTACGTGACCAAGCCATTCAGCATCGAAGAGCTGATGGCGCGAGTCCGCGTGGTCCTGAGGCGCCACGGAAACGATGCCGACAGCGGCAAGCTCTCGCTGGCCGACCTGGAGCTCGACGACGAGGCGCATGAGGTCCGCCGCCACGGCCACGTCGTCGAGCTGACCAACACCGAGTACCGGCTGCTGCGCTACCTGCTGATCAATGCCGGCCGCGTGCTCAGCCGCAGCCAGATCCTCGACCATGTGTGGCACTACGACTTCGGAGGAGACGCCAGCGTCCTGGAGACGTACGTCAGCTATCTTCGCCGGAAGGTCGACCGGCACGACCCCCCACTCATCCATACGGTGCGCGGCGTCGGGTACGTCTTACGAACGCCACGAAAATGACGCTGTCCCTCAGAGGGCGGCTGCTCATCGGCGTCATCACCCTGGTCGCGGTCGGTCTGCTGGTTTCTGACGTCGCTACATACGCTCTGATGGATCGCTCGCTGGTAGGGCGGATCGATGATCAGCTCCAGAAACCGTCAACCGTGCTGGCGGCGAGTGCGGTGATCGGCGGCGTCCTTTGCCACACGCGCGGTCCGTCGGCGGTAGGGGATTTTCCCGCGGGAACCATCACCGAGCTCATCGGCACCGACGGATCGGTCGCCATTGCCTGCGTGGTCCCGTCGGGAGCCTCCGTGTCGACGGCCAGCCCGGTCCTTCCAAAATCACTTCCCACCGCCGGCGAAGGGACGCCTTACCAGCCCTTCACGGTCGAAGGGACTGGCGGCGTCTCCCACTACCGGATGACCGACTGGCCCGAGAACTCCTTCGGCGGCCAGTTCGTGGTCTTCGCCATCCCCTTGACGCCGGTCGAGTCGACGTTGAGCCAGCTTCTGCTGCTCGAGGCGCTGATCGGCCTCGGAGTGCTGGCAGCGACAGCGATCCTCGCGCTGCTCATCATCCGGATCGGGTTGCGACCGCTTCAAAAGATGGGAGGGGTCGCGGCCGACATCGCTGCCGGCGATCTCACCAAGCGCGTCGAGCCGGCCACGGCCAAAACCGAGATCGGCAGGCTCGGCCTCGCCCTCAACGGCATGCTCAGCCAGATCGAGGCGGCCTTCGCGGAGCGCACCGAGTCCAACAACCGGCTGCGCCGGTTCATTGCCGACGCCTCGCACGAGCTGCGCACTCCCCTGACCTCGATTCGCGGCTACTCGGAGATGCTCCGGCGCGGCGCGGGCGAGTCACCCACCGACGCCGAGCTCGCCCGCCGGAGAATCGAGGAGGAGTCGGTTCGCATGTCGACCCTGGTCGACGACATGCTGCTCATCGCGCGGGTCGACCAGGGCCGCCCTCTCGAGAAGAAGCCGGTGGACCTTAAGGCGATCGCGGCGGACGCGGCCGCCGACGCGAGGGCGGTCGCACCTCACCGGCAGATCACGCTGAGCGCGCCAGCGCCGGTCATTGTCGAAGGTGACGACCTCCGCCTTCGACAGGTGGTCGGCAACCTGGTTCGCAACGCGCTCGTGCACACACCGCAGCAAACCGCGATCGAGATCGGCGTGTCGACCGCGAACGGAACCGGGCTGATGTCGGTGACCGATCACGGACCCGGCCTCGAAGGCAACGACATGGCGCGGATCTTCGAGCCGTTCTTTCGCGCCGATCCCAGCCGCAGCCGAGACAGCGGTGGCGCGGGCCTGGGGCTCTCGATCGTCAGCGCGGTGGTCACCGCGCACGGTGGAAAGGTGAACGTGAGGAAGACCAGCGGCGGTGGCGCGACCTTCGAGGTCGAGCTGCCGCTGGCCTCCTCGTCGAACTAGGCCTGGCTCCGGTTCAGACAGCCGATCGCGCTTTCCGCGGGACAGCTTGAAGGAATCGCGTTGATAACCGCGCCGGCAAGCAGGTCTCGACCGAGCGGTGTCGGATGCACGTCGCACGTGCCGCGAGCCTCACTCCCACCATCTTCCAGGGTTTCTCACAGTCAGCCTTGAGAGGAGATCCGCAAGCTGAGTCTCAACAGATTGACCCCTCCGCTTCCCCCAAGTAGGTAGGGGGCGCCTGGCGCCCCTTACTTGCGGGGGAAGCTACCTCGCAGGAATCGGAACCGCTGGACGCGACTCTTCAGCGCCGAGGCGGCGGTGAAGCCACGTCAGCGGCCGCGGCGCCCACCAGTTTGCCCGGCCCAGGATGCGCATGATCGACGGCACGATCATGATGCGCACGATGGTCGCGTCGACGGCAATCGCGATCGCGAGGCCGATTCCGATCGCCTTGATGATCACCACGCTGGCGAGACCAAACGCGAGGAAGACGACGCACATGATCGCGGCGGCTCCAGTGATGAGACGGCCGCTTTTCTCCAGACCCATCGCCACGCCGGCCTGGTTGTCGCCGGTGCGCCGGTACTCCTCTTGTATGCGGCTGATCAAGAGCACCTCGTAGTCCATCGACATGCCGAAAACGATGCTGAAGAGGATCACCGGGATGCTGGGGTCGATCGACTGGGCAGTGAACCCAAGGAACCGGCTCAGATGGCCCTCCTGGAAGATCCACACCATCGCGCCAAACGAGGCGGAGATTGAGAACAGGTTGGTCAGCACGGCCTTCAGCGGCAGCACCACCGAACCGGTGAGGAGGAACAGAACGATGTACGTCACCAGGATCACAGAGCCGACTGCGATCGGCGTCCGGTCGAGGATGAAGTTGACGATGTCCAGGTCGAAAGCGGTACCGCCCGTCGCGAGGACCTGACCATCGGGCACGTGTTCCGCCCTCACCGCCTTGACGATGTTTCTCGCGTCGTCACTCGTGTACTGCTTGTTGGTGACGACGTTCAGCAGCACTATGTGGCTGCCGCTTCCGATCGTCACCGCCTGCTGCAATGCCGGCGGGAGCGAAGCCTGCGGTCCTGACAGGAGCCGCTGGTAGTCGGTCTTCGTGAGGCTCGGGACGACGTTGACGATGCTCTCCACGCGCAGGACGTTGGGCAGCGAGGCAAGTCGGCGGCTGAGGTCGTAGACGTCACCAACATGCCCGGCCGTCAGGGGGCTGGAGTCCGGGTAGTAGACGACTGCCTCGATCGACGTCTGGTCCTGGCCCGGGAAGTCCTTGATCAGCGTGTCGTAACCCTGGCGGGCAAGGTTGGATGGCGGCAGCTGGTCCACGTCGCCGTTGGCCAGCCGCAGCTGGAGGAACGGCGTACCGGCGATCACCAGGATTGCGAGAGCCGGGACCAGCACGAAGAACGGCCTCCGCATGACCCACACTGCCATCGAATGCCAGACCCCTCCGCCTTCCTGGCGCTGGTGCGACGGCCACCAGGTGGGGCGTATGCCCCACGCTCCGAGCAACGAGGACAGGATCCTGAAATTCACTGCGCCGCCCATCACGGAAAGCAGGGCCGGCAGGAACGTAAGTCCGTACAGGACCGCGATTCCGACCACGATGGCGCCGGCGGCGCCCATCGACGCCAGGAATGTGCCCTGGAAGAAAAGCATTGCGGACAGTCCGATCACAACGGTGATGCCGGAAAAAGTGATCGCCCGACCGGCTGTTGACATCGCCGTCGCGATGGCCTCTTCGCGCGTCGCTCCCGCGGCAAGCTCGTCGCGGAATCGGTTGACGATGAAGAGCGAGTAATCGATCGCGACGCCGAGACCGATCAGCGTCACGATGTTGATCGCGTACTGGGAAACGTCAGTGAAGTGGGCCAGGAACAAGGTGCCACCAAGGCCACCCACGATGGCGAACACACCGACACTGAGCGGGAGCAGTGCCGCAATGAAGGCGGCAAAGATAAGCACGAGCAGCAGCAGCGTGATCGGCAGCGCGATGTACTCCGCCTGCTGCAGGTCGTTCTCGAGCGTTTTGTTGAATGCGAGGTTGATCGGCACCTGGCCCGTCACGACCATTGCGAGCGGTCCTTGGTGGACCTCGCCTGTAACCTGGTCGATGTACTTCTGAGCGGTCTGCGAGCCGTCTTTGAGCTCCACGACCACCAGCGCCTCGTGCGTGTCCCTCGAGATGAAGGCAGAGCTCTGAATGGCGGGCATTTTGTACGGCGTCCGTATCGCGCTCACCCTCGAATCGAAATCGAGGGAGGCGATGGAATTCTCAAGGGACGACTGAAATGCCGGCTCGTTTGCCGTGAGGGTGGGGCTGCTGTAGATCAGCTCGAAACTCGACCCCAAGGTCGTGCCTTGGGCGCGGATCTCGGACGTGATCAGCTTCGCGGCCGTCCCGGCGGCCAGGTTTGCGCCAAAACCGCCGTTGCCGGCCAGCTGCGCGCCGGTGAGAGTGGCGACGACCGACAGGCCAAGCATCAGCGCCGAGGCGATGAGCGTGGCCCAACGGAAGCGATAGACAAAACGGCCCCAGCGGGCAAACATGGCCACTCAAGATACCGGGCGGGGTAACCGCTTCTTCCGTCAGCCTCGGGCTATTTCACCCGTCGTACGTAGGCCGGATTTACTCCGGCCGTCCCCGGCGTGGCATTCGCCTGCCATTCGTAGCCAGGCGTATCTATTCAGAAAATCCAATCCCGGGGAAGATGAGCAGCCCCGTCGGCGGGAACACGACCGGGCGATGCAATCAGTAGGTCCGATCCTGCTCGCGCTTGCGCGCAGAAGGAACCGCCAGGTTCCTTCTCATTTGAGTTTCCATTGAATGCCCTTCAGCACGGGCGCCGCCTCGTTGAGGAAATTCTGCAGGTTGTCCTGCCTTGCAAGCATGATCACGCCGTAGAACACGCTGCCGTCTGCGTTGGTGCCCACGAACATCGACGCTGCGGCCGGAAAGGATTGCGAACCTGAAACCAGCGTGAAGCAAAGCGTCCAGAAGAGCCCTTGAGGGCCGTTGAGAGATCCGGTCGTCGTCTTGGTGTTCGGACAAGGTTTGGTGTCTGGATACTTGCTCGCGAGGCCTTGGTCGACTGAGTTCTTCTGCTGCTCGGCGGTCGCCGTCGGATTAGTCTGGGCGCTGGCAACGGTCATCACTCCGGCGCCGCTCGGGTCGGCGAGCGTGATCTGCTCGTTGTCCTTGGAATCCACCACCCATCCCGCCGGCACCGGGAGAGTCAATCCGTTGTTCGATGCCGTCGGGCCGGTGAGCGAGCTCGGCGACGCGACCGGGCTGGGTGAGCCGGCCGGAGTCGGGCTCGGCACGTCGGACGTGATGCTTCCGGTGATGCTCGCCTTCCCGCTGTTGAGGAGCGCGATCGCGGTGCCACAACCGGCCATGAGCACGATCAGAGCGAAGATCGCGGCCAGGATGAGCACCCACGGCGTGCGGTGGACAGGCGCCTGCGGGAATGCCGGGTTGGGCGAGTAGTAAGGGCTCGCATATGCCACCGGAGCCGGCGGCGGTGAAGCATAGGCCAGCGGAGGAGCCGTCGAGGTGGGTGCCGCCGGCCCCTGTGCCGGGGCCGCGGACCAGGTAGGCGCCTGCGGCGGCGCGCCAGGAGCGGCCGGCGGCGGCGCGGCGGCCGGGCCTGCGGGCTGCTGGGGTGGAGCTGCGATCCAGGATGGGGCCGGAGGTGGCGCGGCGGCTGCTACCTGCAGCGGCGTGCCGCACGCCTGGCAGAACTGATTGCCATCGGGATTCTGGGCGCCACACCTGGCGCAGGTGAGCGCCATCTACCGCTTCGCCGGCGGGCTTGCCGGCGCCTCGACGCGTGGGCGCCGACCACGCTTGATGGAGGTCGGCGCAGCTGTCAGCGCCATTCCGCAGTTGGGACAGAAGCCGGACGCGACGATGTGCATGTGGCAGCTGGGACAGATGGTCTCCGCGTAACCCATGTGCGCGGCCTCCTCGAGCAGCGCGTGGTGCAGCAGGTAGCGGATGTAAATCAAAAGAGCGCCGACGACGGCCGCCTGCCAGATGAGGATGAAAAGAGCGTTCACCGACGTCTCTTTCATCAGCTGCGTGCCGGCCGAGAAGGCGATGTGGGCGATTACCGCCATCGCGACGCCACCAATCTCACGGCCGGCCAACCGGCCTCGCCGGTAACGCCAGATCGTGGCTGCGATCATGCCGGTGGCGCTGCCCTGGAGCAGTGGCAGGAACACCGCTAGCGTCGTCAGTTCGTAAATCCAGTTGCCCGGCGCGACGTGAGCGGGGAGGCTTGTCAGCACGCTGCTGAAACCGATGAGCGCCTGCGCGAGACTGAAGCCCAGCCCAGCCGCCACACCGAAGACCAACCCATCGACGGTCTCTGGAAAGTCGCCGCGGTTGGGGAGAAACAGCGCGGGCAGCGGCTTCAAGGCTTCCTGCACGACGGGCAGAAGGAGGCCGACGATCAGCAGCCCACCCACGCTCACGCCGGCGTTGTTGAACGGGTTGCCGCTGTACTGGAACGGGTTGTAGACGATCCGCTCGAACACCGTGGCGACGATGCCGACGATGATTCCGCCACCGAGCGTGAAGCCCAGCACGATGGCCGGCTCGTCGCGGTAAACCTGCGCCTCATAGAGATAGATGAGGTAGAGGACCGGCACGAGGAAGGCCGACACGAGGATCGCCGCCGAGATCAGGCCCGCAAGGTAGAGCACCAGGATGCCGGCGACTCCGGCGATGAAGGCCCAGCGAAACTCGTGGATCTTGTGATGGCCGAGGTGCGGAAACAGCGTCGTGAACACCGAAGGCTGCGCCACATGCTCGCTGGGATGCGCCGCGTAGCGATGCTCGCGGGTTTTCGGGTTGCCGATCTCGTTGGTGGTTCCCTGGTGAGCGCCGCAGCGCGTGCAGAAGACGCCGTCAGGGACGTCGTTGGAACAATGGTCACACCGCACGGCCGGTAAGGATAGGGCGGGCCGCCGCCGTTTAGTACGTGCTTAGCGGGCCGGTTCGGCCTCCGCCGGTTGCTTGGGCACCCAACCCCGGATGAAATGGCACGAATAGTGGCCCGAGTGCTTGTCGAAGTAGTGCTGGTGATACTCCTCGGCGGGCCAGAAATGTGCCAACGGCACGATCTCGGTGACGATCGGCCGGTCGAAAAAGCGCTGCGCATCCTCTTTCGACCTGCGCGCGGCCTTTTCCTGCTCGGGGTTGTGGAAGAAGATGGCCGACCGGTACTGGTGACCGTGGTCGGGCCCCTGGAAGTTGAGCGTGGTCGGATCGTGCATGTTCCAGAACGCGTTGAGGAGCTCGTTGAACGAGACCTTGGCGGGATCGTAGGTAACCTCGACCGCCTCGGCGTGACCCGTTCGGCCCGAGCAAACCTGCTCATAGGTCGGGTTGTCGCGCGTGCCGCCGGAGTATCCGGAGACCGCGTCGATCACGCCCGGAATCTCGTTGAAAAGATGCTCGACGCCCCAGAAGCAACCGCCCGCAAAAGTAGCCTTTTCCATCTCATCTCCATCGTAGACCTCGGAATGCACGCGCCGGACGTGCCCGATACAGTGTCAGCGGGCGGCGCGGCGTTACCATCTGCCGCCTCACGATGAACGCGCCACGCAAACGCCGATGGCTTCAAATGGCGGTGGTCGACATCGCGCCGCTGCGCCGTCACCGCGATTTCCGCCTTCTCTTCATCGGACAGCTTGTGTCGTTCTTCGGCACCATGATCACGTCGGTCGCCGTCCCGTACCAGGTGTATCAGCTCACTCACAGCGTCCTGTTCGTCGGCATGCTGGGGCTTGCAGAGCTGGCCGCCATCCTCATCTTTGCGCTGCTGGGCGGTGCGCTGGCAGATGCCGCCGATCGGCGGTTGATGGTTCTCCTCACCGAGGCGGGCCTGATGGCGGGCAGCCTTCTTCTCGCGGGGAACTCGCTCCTCTCCCATCCCGCGCTGTGGCTGATCTTCGCCATCGTCATCGTTCAGGCGTCGATCGACGCGCTCCAGCGACCGTCTCTCGGAGCGATGCTGCCAAGGCTCGTGGAGGTCGACGAGCTGCACGCCGCGGCGGCGCTGGGCAACGTCCGGGGAACGTTGGGGATGATCGCGGGGCCATCTATCGCAGGCGTGCTCGTGGCGGTGGCCGGATTGCCCGTGACGTACCTGGTCGATGTGGCGACGTTCGTGATCGGCCTGGCCTGCCTCGCGCTGATGAAGGAGGTGCCGCCGCCGGCCGATGCCGCGCGCCCGAGCCTGCGCCGGGTGGCGGAGGGAATTCGGTACGCGCGCAGCCGCCCTGAGCTGATCGGCACCTACGTGGTCGACATCGTGGCCATGCTCTTCGGGATGCCGATGGCCTTGTTCCCGGCCATCGCCCAGACCCTCGGCGGTCCCAGCGTCCTGGGTCTTCTCTACGCGGCGCCCTCGGTCGGCGCTTTCGCGTTCGCGGCCACGAGCGGATGGACGCGAAGGATCCACCGCCACGGCATGGGCGTGATCGTCGCCGCGACGCTTTGGGGAGTCGCGATCATCGGGTTCGGAGTCGTCCCCGGTCTGGCGGCCGCCCTCGTTTTCCTCGCGCTTGCCGGCGCGGCCGACTCGATGAGCGGAGTGTTCCGGCAGGTGATCTGGAACCAGACCATCCCCGACTCGTTACGCGGGCGCCTGGCCTCGATCGAGCTGCTCAGCTACTCCGTCGGCCCCACGTTGGGCAACTTCGAGGCCGGCGTCGTGGCATCGCTGACGAGCATCCGCTTCTCGATCGTGTCGGGCGGCCTCCTGTGCGTGGCCGGCTGCGTGCTCTGCGCTGTGGCCCTGCCCGCCTTCCGCAACTACGACGCTCGGCGTTACCATCTCGCGCCAGATACAGATCCCGGCGGCGTCAAGCGGGAGTAGCGATGACCCCAGGACAGATCGTGTTGGCGTTGACCGTGGCCACGGCGCTGCTCGCGCTCTGGGCAGCCGTGTTCGCGACCCGCGCCGACAGGGCATCCCGCCGAGCGATCAGGCTGGCCGACGCCAGGTGGGAGGCGATGACCAGGCCCGTGCTACATGTCGCGTTCGTGGGCTCACCGGCCGTGGGCCAGCCGATCGAGCTGGAGGTCGAGAACCTGGGCGGCACGCTGACCGCCGGCGCAGTCATCGTGCAGGCGGCGGATGACCTCTACGCCGGCGAGCTGACCCTGCCCGAGAAGGCTCCCCCACGCAGAATCGTGCTTCAGCCGGCCATGAAGGCATGGCAGAGGACCGCCCAGCCGCGCTGCCTGCTCCTGGTCGCCCGGGATGTGAGCGGCCGCTGCTGGGACTGCGCGGATGGCAACAAGCCGATCAAGGATCCGCGCAAGTGGCTGGCCGGCCAGCTGAGGGATCTCCGCCTGCAGGGCGTGGTGGACTTTCCCGGCTTGACCGGCGTAGCGAAGGGCTAGTGCTCCAGGTCCAGTCGCGCGTTTAGTTTCAGCGTGACATTGCCGTGCAGCGCCTTGGAGATCGGGCAACCTTCCTTGGCCGCCTCGGCCTCTTTTTGAAACTCAGCGGCGTCGATGCCGTGAATGTGGCCGACCGTCGTGAGGGTGATGGTCGTGATGCCAGGGCCCGGTACGAACTCTACTTCTGCGGTGGTGTTCAACCTTTCGACCTTGTGGCCGGCCTTGCTCAAACCGTTGGAGAAGGCCATCGAGTAACAGGCGGCGTGAGCGGCGGCGAGCAGCTCTTCCGGACTTGTCCCGCCATGATGCCGCTCCGCACGGCTGGCCCACGTGACCGGGAACTCTTCGAACGTACCGCTCGCCACCTTGACTCGACCCTTTCCGGTGGGCAGGTCGCCCTCCCAAACAGCATCCGCACGACTCACTGCCGCCATGGACTTCACCCCCAATTACAAAACGGGCCAATCTGCCGTGCGCCAAAACGTACTACTTCTCAAACCCCGGAATTCAGGGGCGGTTTGGGCCGAACGACCCCTTACAACTCTTAACGAGTTATCTGAGTATGCCCGCGAACCCGAGCCTAGGCTGACGTCCTGATGAGCATCACCGCTGGGCCTCCGTTGGTGCCGCCGCAGGTCTCGCCGGACGGCAAATGGATCTGGGACGGACGCCAGTGGCAGCCGCTCCCGGAAGCAACCTGGCAACCGGCCGCCGACACGGTGATTCCACAGGCGGTCGCGGTTGCGGCTCCAATGCAGCGGAGAGTTCAGTTCAGCCCGGTCGAGCTTCAGCCGCAACCGGCCACCTTCAGCTACCCCGTAGCCGATACGCCTACCACACCGCTGTGGGCAGAACCTGCACGGTCCGGGCTGACCATTTACCTGTACGCGGGAGCGGCAGCGGTGCTGCTGCTGATGCTGATGATGATCTTGAGCTCGACGAACATTATTCAGCTGCCGTGGCCGGGCGGAGCATCGAGCTCTGCCAGCCCGACGATTCGACCGTCGCCAAAGACCTCGGATTACACACGAGCAGATCGTTTCTTGAACGTCTATCTCTCTCCTGCGCTCCCCAGCGTCGGCCACACCCTGCCGGCCCTGCAGTCAGCCTGTACCGGCACCCTGTCGAGCGGCTGCCTCATTGCGCTCAACACAGCCAGACAGCAGATGACCACCCTGCTTTCGACGATCGACAACGGGGATGTCCCGCCGTGCATTGCCGCCGGCGCGAAGGCGGCGCGATTCGACCTCCAGAGCATGGCTGACGGTATCGACACGGCCCTCAACGGTTACCAGGACAACAACGGCGCGGAGGTCTACCAGGGCATCTACCACTTCGCGTACTTCGGCCGTTCGCTCAAGGCGGACCCCGCCGCCATCAACACCCAGAAGGCTCATTGCAGCAAGGTGATCCCCTCGTAACCGTCTCCTCAAGCTCCGCAGCCACCGGCACACCCCTCTGCGTTTACAACTCTTAATGCGTTAAGCCGGCGGGGGGCACGCGCCGCGGGCCTAGTCTGAGCCGGTCATGAGCGTCGGCCTCGGCCCTCCGCAGGTTTCCCCAGACGGCAAGTGGATTTGGGACGGCCAGAAGTGGCTGCCGATCCCGCAGGCGGAGCCTGTAGCGCCTGCTGCCGCCTCGATTCCGTACTCAGCACCCGAACCCGAGCCGGCGGCGTACGTGTACTCGCCCGCCGAGGTGAGCCCGCCGTTCTGGCAGCAGCCGGCCGGCCCGACTCAGCTCAGCCCCTACCGGATCGGGGCGGCCGGTGCTGTGGTGCTGGTCCTGGTGCTGGTGCTGTTGAACGTGACCAACATCATTTCGATTCCGTGGCCCTGGGTCGCACCTGGCCCCACTGTGACGATGATTCACGGGTCGCCGAAGCCGATCGTCTCAGATTACGTACTAGCCGATCGATTTCTGAACCTCGAGCTCGGACCGGCGATTGTCACCCTGGCCAACACGTTGCCCGCGGTGAAGGCGTCCTGTGCTCCCGCAACGAACCTATCAAGCGCTTGCCACACCGCGATCAACGCGACCAACACGCAGATGCTCAACGTCCTGTCGGTCATCGACTACGCGGGCATCCCAAACTGCATCGCGGTCGGCACAAAGGCGCTGCGGAATGACCTCCAGGGCATGTCCGGCGGTATTGGTGCAGCGCTTCACGGATTCCAGGACAGCAGCAGCGACGAGGTCAACATTGGTATCTACCACTTCGCCGTCGTCGCTCAATCGCTGCAGCCCGACGCGAACGCAATCAATGCCGAGGTTGCCACGTGCCCCAAGGTGCTCTCCTCGTAACCAGCTCCCGAATCGAGCAGAAACCGGTGGTGTCGGACGTTTATCACCACGGGCTATCGGAAATGCCACTAACGTCCTTATGACCATCATGGGATCCCTTCGCCTGCAATGAGCCTCAACACCGCGGGCATCCGCTCCTGGGCCACGCGTGCTTCGGGAATGCGCAACGTCAGGATCGCGGGCGTTGCGATCCTGATCACGGCCGCCATCGCCGTCTCGGCGATCCTGCAGGGCGACGTGCCCGAGGTCCTGGAATCGGGCACTTTCTGGGTGCGCCACGTCCTCCACCGGTACACGTACCTGGCCAGCTACGGGCTCCTCTATATCGAGGAGTCGGGGATCCCGCTGCCTGCGCCCGGCGACATATTCGTGATGTACGTCGGCGCGCACGTTCCTCGGAACCTGGCTTCCTGGGTCGTCGCGTGGTTGGGCCTGATCGGCGTCGTCGTGCTCGGGGCGACCAACCTGTTCTTCATCTCCAGGAAGTTCGGCCGCCGGCTTGTCCAAAGCCGCTACGCCGAAGCCATGCACCTGAGCCCCGAGCGCCTGCGGAAGGCGGAGCAGTGGTTCCAGCGCTACGGCGTGGTGGCCATCATCTTCGGCCGGCACATCCCTGGGTTCAGGGTGCCGATCACCGTTGCGGCGGGCGCGCTGAAGGTCGGTTACCCGACATTCGCGGCGAGCGTCGCTGTGTCCACCGCAATCTGGGCGGGCATCGTGATGGCCATCGGGGTCAACTTCGGCCCGCGCATGGAAGCGTTCCTGAACGTCCACCGCGTGACCTACTGGGTCTGGGCCGGCGTCGTGCTCGTCATGATCGGCGTGATCGTGTACCGCATCCAGCAGGCCGGTCCGGCCGGAGAGCGCACCACCTAATCGTTGACCGGGACCCTCTCGGCGAACTCGCTCAGCTCGTCAAGCCGCTCGGCCACCAGCGCAAAGCCTCGCTGCAGCCGTCGGTAGAAAGTAGGGCGCGACAGGTGCAGCCGTTCCATGATCACCTCGTGGCTTCCGACGCGCTTGACGTAGTAGTCGAGCAGCAGCTTTCCCGCCTCGGCATCGCGCGGGCCCGTGGACGTAGCGAGCTCGCCGATGACGTCGACCAGCACCGCCCTCAGGTCGGCGGCGGCCGACCCGCCTCGAGAAATCCCGGGAAGCTGCCCTAGCGGACTGCGTCCCAGGGCTTCCGGCGTGCCGAGATCGTCGAGCGCAGCCCGCACCAGCTGCGGCCGGATCGTGCTCTGCGGATCGCGCGTCCACCGCACCTCGCCGGGCGCCGCCAGCTCGCCAGACGCCACCTCCAGCAGCGGCGGCACCGCAGCAGATGAATCCGGCATGCCGGCGCGGAGCAGCCGGCCGATCGACCAGCTCACGATCGTCGACGCCAGGACGATGCCCGCCCACAAGGACACGTTCCAGGCGGTCCCTACAACCTCCATCTCGATCATGTAGGTCAGGGTGAACGCGAGCGCGATCACGGCGCAGAGAGATGCCGTCGGCCGCCCGGCGCGACGCGCCGACCATGCGAGAAACGTATCTCCCACCACGCCTGCCACCACAGCGGCCGGCAGCAGGTAGAAGTGCGTCTTGGTCACGATCACGAGGAGACCGTTGACGGTGAAGATCAAGGTCAGCGATCCGGGCCGCAGCCGGAACACGCTCTTCAGCACCAGTCCAGTGACCGAGAGAATGGTGGCCTGGACCAGCAGCGCCGAAACGCCCAGGTCTTGCGCCACCCATGTGGGCACCGCGGCGGGGACCTGTGCCGGATCGCTCGCCGACCACGGATCGATCAGCGGGTGGATGAACTGGGTCGCGAACGTGAACACCGACAGCAGCAATGCCGCTGACAGAAGCGTCAGGACGCCGGCTGTGGTCTCGCCGCGGCGCGCCGCGGCACGCAGCGGACCGCTGACCATCACAGCCGCGGCTGCGATCTTGATGACGTTGGGTGGGGTGAACAGCAGGTCGAGGCCCAACGCATTGGAGGCGGCGAAGGGCCAGTAGTTGTTGTCGGTGATGAGCGCCGCGCCGAACACAAGCGCCGCCGCGAGCGAACCCGTGTAGCCATCCGGAAGCGCCCGGTTCCAGGGCCGGCCCTTGCGGAGACCTCTGGCGAACAGAAAGAAGAGGAATCCGGTGAAGACGAACCACGAGGCTGCGACACCGGCCTGCGCGACGAGCGCGGCGCTCGGGATGACGGTGCCCGGGACCTCGACGTGCGCGTAAGAGTCGAGGTACGCGCTGAATACGAAACACGCCATCACGACGACCACGACCGCGTCGATCGCGCGTGGGTCGCCAAACAGGCGACGGACGCTTTTCACCTCTCCTGCTTCCCCTCCAACAAGACCCTGCGCGCAAAGCGGCGATGAGGACGGGACTCCCTGATTGCTCCTATGTCGCAAGAGGGCTTTCCCGGATCCCGGGGCAAACGATACTGCCAGCGGCGCAGGTTGAGAGGTCGAATCTGAGATGCGATTTGAGACCCGCCTGAGACTCACAGTGAGATCGATCTGGCCGCAGGCTGCGCCTTGCAATGCGAAAAACGCTCGCGCTGGCGCCGCCGCGGGCTGCGTCCGGAACACTTCCATTGGTCGACTGGATGGCGGTCACCTGCTTCGCAGCGACCGCGCTGGTCTGGTTCTTCATCGACCAGGAAACCGCGATCCAGCTTCAGTGGCTTGACGAAACGCCCCTGGTACCGGCCCTCGGATTGCTGACGCCGGTGGCGGGGTTGATCACCGGAATCGTTTCGCTCCTCAGCGGCAAGGGTGGCCGATCTCTAAGGCCGGCCTTCCTCATGGGGGCATGTTCCCCGCTGGTCGCGATCGTTGGATTCTTCATCGGCCTTTCGATAGCGATGGGGCGTTTCGAAGCTGTGCGCGCCAGGCGCGAGCAGGATGGGACCTACTGATCGCATCTACACCGGCCCCTAGCCGGGGTATGGTCTGCTGTAAGTGAGCACAGCAGGCCGGCAATCCCCAACGTCCCGCATGCCGCGGCCCCTGGTCTATAACTTCCCTCACACGACCCGTCGCTACTCAGGGCCGTCCCCGCTCGCATTCTCGCCCGACGGGTCGACGCTTGCCTACGTGTCGCCCAAGGACGGCCCAGCGGTGATGTGCGAGATTCCTGTGACCGGAGGCGCGCCGCGGACCTCGATCGCGATGGATGGGTGCGTGTTGCATGGCATCGCGTGGTCGAGCTCCGGCGATCTCTACTTCTCGGCGGATCGGGGTGGTACGGAAAGGTGGCAGGTCTATGTGCGCCGTCCCGACGGGAAGCTCGAAGACTTCGCGGTCAGCGAAGGCGATCGGGTGCAGCATCACCTGTCGCGCAACGCGGTGTCGCCGGACGGTAGGTCGGTCTTGATCAGCACCAACGCGCGCCGGGACACCGATGTCGACCTCGCGATGGTCAACGCGCACAACAGACAGCAGCGCCTGCTTCTCGACGAGCCGGCATGGCATGTCGCCGGGGGTTGGTCGCCCGACGGCCGCTGGCTGTGCGCCATGCGCGTGACACAGAACACCGACCAGGACCTCTTCGCGATAGACGCCGACTCTGGCGAGGTGGCGGAGCTGACCTCACACGAGGGCGAGATGCAGAACGTCCCGGCGGGATGGCTCGCCGACGGACGCGTCCTCGCGATCACCGACCACGGGAGCGACTTCCTCCACCTCGAGGCGATCGAAATCGCAACCGGTGCTCGCGAGGTGTACGACCAGCCCGACTGGGACGTCGAGGTGGCCGCCACCTCGGCCGATGGGCGGGGCGTTGCATGGAGTGTGAACGAGGACGGCTATTCGCGCCTGAGGTGGCGGATCGGAAGCGGTCCGGTCGGTGAGCGAGAGACCGGCGGTATGGTCGGCGACATCGTCGTCGCGAACGATGGCGCTCGCGCCGCTTACACCCTGTCTCCGGTGGACGGCCCGCAAGAGATCCACGTGGTGGACCTCTCGACGGGACACGACCGTCTCTTGCTCAAAGGCGATCCGGCTCCTCAATACGCCCTGCGGCCGGAGTCGATCCGGATCCCCGGAACCGAAGGGCCCATACCTGCGTACGTGTGGCGGCCGGCCGGTAAGCCGGACCGCGGACCGGCCCTCCTGGTGATCCACGGCGGACCGGAAGGCCAGTCGCGTCCGGTCCTCGCGTTCCCGATCCTTCTGCATCTGCTGAGCAGAGGCGTGAGGATCGTCGTCCCCAACGTTCATGGCAGTACCGGATACGGCAAGAAATGGCAGACACGAATCCACCGGGACTGGGGCGGGATCGATCTTGCCGACTTTCGATCGATCGCCGAATGGATGCGCAAGCAGCCCGATTTCGACCCCGCTCGACTCGGCGTCTGGGGCGGTTCTTATGGCGGCTTCGCCACGCTCACCTGCATCACACGCCTGCCCGAATACTGGGTGTGCGCGGTCGAGCTCTACGGACCATCCAACCTCGTGACAATGCTCGAGAACGATCCGCCGAACTGGGCCCGGTGGAACCGGCTCTGGATCGGTGACCTGGCGACCGATCGCGACAAGCTCATGGAGCGCTCGCCGATCACGTACGTGGAAAACGTGCGCTGCCCGCTGTTGGTGTTTCAGGGCGACAACGATCCGCGCATCCCGCGCGAGGAGTCCGATCAGATGGTGGAACGGCTCCGTGAGCTGGGCCGGACCGTGGAGTACGTGACCTTCGCGGGCGAGGGCCACGGGTTTACCGGCCGCGACGCCGCGCAGCTGGCACACGACCGAACCATCGACTTCTTCGAGCGACACCTGCTGGCCTGAGCGGGCCCTGGATTCGACGGAGGCTCGGACCAGTGCATTCGGCCGGGGTTGTGACTGGCGCATTTGCCGAAGACACGCGAATCGGGGCCGCGTATAC
>JBGPEO010000017.1:0-28836 GCA_041482895.1 Candidatus Dormibacteraceae bacterium
AGGTTCTGGCCCTGGATGGCGCTCGGCACGTTGAACGGCGTGAGGTTCAGGCTCGCCGCCGGCGGCAGGGGCAGGTTGATCGCGGTCCCACCTCCCGAGATGCTCCGCCATGGCAGCGACTCGTTGCGAAGGCACGCGAGGTCGAAGCCGCCCGTGTTCAGGATCTGGTTGACATCCGGGTAGACCGTCGTGGTCCCGGCGATGGTCACGTTGACCTTGGGGATCACGTTGTTATTGACGTTGCACGGAGAGGTCGAGAAGTCAGAGGTGTCGAAGTTGTCGTTGATCGTCATCGTGACGATCAGGAGCTGGCCCGGCAGCAGCGTGAAGGCATGCGGCCACAGGTCGAAGTTGTTTGCGCCGACATCGACGGTGATGGAATCGAAGGTGATCGGGCTCGGCGAGTTGTTGTCGAATCGGATCGCGCCGGCGTCGTATGGACATCCGGGGCAACCAAAGAAGTTGGTGTTGGGCGAACCGTCCCACGGGAACGGGAACGCGCTGCCGCCCGGGCGCAGGGCGTCGGCGTAGCCGACATAGACGGCGAGCGGGTTCGTTTGAGCGACGAACTGCTCGGTCAACAGGTTGAGGAAGAGAGGGCCCGCCTCGCACTCGGTGTAGTCGAGCTCGTAGGGGTAGGTGCCGGCGGCAGGAAAATGCACGGTTGCGGGCCCGCTGCTGGATGAGCCGGTGCTGCTCGAATTCCACGCTGCAACGACTCCGTAACCGTTGAACGGAGTGGTCGCGGGCGGGTTGCCGTCGAGGTCGCCGTTGACTCGGGTCGCGCCGCTTCCGACTCCGAGGATGTAGCCGTCGTTGTGCAGGATCCTGAAGGTGAGGTCGCCAGGCTGGTTGACGACGAAGCTGCCGGTGAACTCGCCCCAGAAGTTGACCAGCGATCCCACGCCGGCCTGCTGCCCATTGCCCTGGGCGACTATCTGTCCGTTGTAGTTGCCATTGACGTCTACGGTCAGGTCGGTGAACGGCCTTGTGAAGTTGTTCACCGTGGAGATGTCGTGTGGCACCACCGACGAATCCGGGTTGAACATGATGTCGGGGAAGGTCTGGCCGAACGCCGGCGTGCTGTTCGGGCCGGCGTCAAACGTGCAGCTGTTGGCCGGGTTCGGGAAGAAGTTGCCCTGGACCGCGGTCGTCACCACCGGCTGCAGCACCTTGAGCCAGCTGACCGCCGACGTGTTCGAGCTGATCGTGATGCCTGGCGCTGTGACGGCCGCCTGCACGACGTCGTTGCCCGGGTTCGCGCCGGTATAAGTGAACGAGGCGTTGCCGAGGGCATCAGTCGTTGCCGTGCCAGATCCCGGGTTGGCGCCCGTGACCGTGAAATGCACCACCTGGTTGCCGATTGGATTGCCCCCGCCGATCAGCGTGGCAATGAGCGTCTGCGTGGAGCCCGGGGCGTTTGGCCCCGCACTTGAAGGCGCCAGTGTCAGCCTGGCGCCGAACAGGATGTTGTGGACCTGTGTGGTGAACGAGCTGGACAGCGACCCGTAGGGGTTGCCGTTCCCATCCGTCCATGTGACGGACGCCGTATCGGTCAGGTCACCGCCCGCCTGGCTGATGGGCACGGCGTAGGTTGCGCCGGCCGAAGCCGAAGCACCGGCGGCGAGCGAGGCCGGTACGCCGGACACAGTGCCTGAGCCGCCCGCAGGCACCGTATCGACCACCGACAGCGCGGACGCCGTCGCGCCACCTGTGTTCTGGAGGGCGAGGGGGTTGGTCTCGGTGTCACCGGCATTGACGACGGGTGGACCGCTCTTGCCGATCGTCACTATGGGGAGGTTCTCCTGCGTGGCGACCGGCGGGGACGTCGCATACACCGTGCCGCTGAAGCCGGCGCCTGCCGCCAGCGCGGTGGCGGTCAAGAGCGACCCGTTGAGACTCCGAAGTCGTGTCGCGTATGCACCTTCGGTTTCGACCGGGCCCCTCGCTCCCGGAACCGGAACCTTGAACTGGGCCGTGGCTGTCGCTGCACCGCCAGGGTTGAGCGTGGCGAGCGCCGGCACCTGGCTGGGTCCTACCACCGACGTGCTGCCGTCCGGAAGCGTGAACGTGACCGTGACGTTCGTGATGGCGCCCGGGTTCGAAGCCGACATGAAGGGGTTGCCGAACGACTCCGGGTCGGTGTACTGCTGCGCCGCGCTTGCATTGCGCTCAGTGACCTCGAAGTGCAGCACGTTCCGGATGCTCGTGACCTGCCCCGGGGTGCTCAGCAAAGCGATCTGGCTCGGGGTCAGAACGACCGTCGACCGGTAGACCCAGGCTGCTGTGGCGGAGGGTGAGATCTGCGTGCCCAGGATCGGATCGCCGCCGGTTGGATAGGTCACGCCTGAACGTGTCACGTTCGTAGCCGCGAAGCCCATCCCGGTGTGGATGACCGGCGTTGTCACCGGTTGGTAGCCCGGCTGCCCCGCCTCAAAGGTGGCGAGCGCGGTCCAGTTCGGGTTGGCCGCGCCGGTGCCGCATCCCTGCGTGCAGTACTGGAGCTCGTCCCAGTAGTAGGCGACGTTGGCGTCGGTGCTGGCGACGGCCTGGGCGTTGATGTCACCGCCCATCCCAAACGTGGCGGTTGGGTTGGTGACGATCGCGGTGTAGGTGAGGGTGTCACCAGGGATTGCGCTCGCCTTGTCGACGCCCAGCATGAGGCCGAGGCCGGGCGCGATCGTGAGCTGCAGTGGGTCGATTGTCTTGTGTAGATGGAGCCCGGCGTTGCCCTCCGCCGCCACCGGAGCCGGGGTGCCATAAAGAAGCACGGCAAGGCCTGAGCCAGCCGCGACGTATCTAACCCAGCCCCTCCTCACGCGCTCCCTTCCCAAAACGCAACGAGAAAACCGACCGCTTGCGCGGCAGTGTACATGCGCCCAGACAAATTGGAACGACTATTAATGGATTGCTTTCTGGCGGAGAATTAATACGTCGCGATTAGTGGCGACGCGGGTGCGAAAGACGTAGGAAGCGCCCGGGCGGGACAGCCATCACCTTGTGTGCAGCGGCCACCAACGCCGGGTCGGTCGCAGCCGCCGGTGCGACCTGGATCCACCGGTAGCCCGCAATCAGCTCGCTGGCGAAAGCGAGGGCCGGCGTGAAGCCGGAGGGTCCGAACGCCCTCTCGGCTGGGATCGCGACGCTTCCGATCCAGAGGCGGCTGAAGCCCTCGTCCTGGGCCCGCTCCCTGATTCCCGCGAGCAGCGCGCGCAGCACCCCGCGACGCCGAAACTGCTCGAGCGTCAAGCAGTTCCAGATGTAGCCATCACCCTCGCCCGGTGTGATCACGAGCTCGAGCTCGCCGATCCATTCCGGCGTCGTCGACAACCATCCGTACCCGGCAAGGTCGTCGCCGATCCAGGCACCGAAGCACCGGCAGCCTCTCGCCATTCGAGCCGCCACGAGGTCTCCTTCCGCACCCATGGCAGCCGCGATCAACGGCGCGGTGGATGGATCGACTTCTCTTACTTCTCCCCCAAAAAACACAGGCGGCGGACTCGGAACGCCGAGGTCCGCCGCCCAGAGAGTGCTTCTAATCAGATGGCGAAGTGGAGATGCCGGATCTTGTGGATCACCTCGGGGTCGCCGGTTGCGGAGCCGCCCGGGTACCGCCCGAAGAACGTCAGCACGAGATCCTGCGGAGAGTCGAAGGTGAACAGGGCGTCTGCTCCCTCGAAGTTGCCCTTCTCGGGCTCCGGCGTCCACTTTCCGTCCTTGACGGTTATGCGCCACTTGCCGCCCCACGGACCCGCTACGTCAATCCCGTAGTTGAAGTCGGCTCCCGCGGCTGCCTTCTGGTCGACCTGGTACTGCCAGAAGATGAAGGCGAAGGGCAGGATCAGCCCGGCCGACGCCTCATCGATCGTCGCCAGCTTGTTGCCGAGGCCGTACTCGACGTCATAAGGATGTACGCCGTAATCCATGATCTGGAACGTCCCGTAGAAACCGGCTGGCACGGGTCCCGAGTATGGGTGCGTGATCATCAACCCAGTCCATTCCTCGGGTGTGAGCGCTTCCAGGATCGCGTCGAACTTCTCCGCGTCTTTCTTGAAGCGCGCGAGAGCCTCCTCACGCGACAGCTTGCGGAAGTCCTTGGCGTGGTCGCCCAGTGTCGAGTGCATCACTTGCAGTCCGGCCGCGTCCGGTTTTCCGCCCTTCTTGGCCTCTTCCCAATTCTTCATATAGCCCTCGAGGACGTCGATCATGTGACCGACCAGGTCACGCGTCTCCCACTCGGTGCAGCGGGTCTGCACCTCCCAGTTCTTAGGGTCGGAAACCACTCGAATGAAGTTCGCACGGTCACGTCGCATAACACTCATGACCGTGTCCTTGCCTTCGGCCGACATCGGGTTGACCGGCGCAATCACTGCAGTGCTCATCGGATCATTTCCCTCCCAGAGGCGAAATTGCGACCACGCTCGAAACGCTTCGCGTCAATGCCCGGCCCCAGTCGTCGCCGTGGTCGGTACGACGATGGGCGGTAGGGTTTCATCCAGCACGTCACGCCTGACGTCGAACCACGGCGGCAGGCTCAGGGTAGTACCCAGGGACTCGACCGGCTCGTCCACGGTGAACCCGGGTCCGTCGGTTGCGATCTCGAACAGGATCCCCCCGGGCTCGCGGTAGTAGATGGACTTGAAGTAGTAGCGCTCGATCACCGGCGTGACGTTGCGCCCGGCCTTCACAAGCGCCGCGCGCCACTCGGCTTGATGTGCGGCGTCGGAGGCTCGCCACGCGACGTGGTGCACGGTGCCGATCGATTCCTCGCCTTCGGGTCCTTCGGGCGCCTCGACAACGTCGAGGATCGAGTCCTGTCCGCCCGCACCAGTCTCGAACCGGGTGCGGCGACCCTCTTGGCCGGACTTGCGAAAGCCCATCGTGTCGACCAGCAGGTCGATCGTCGCGGTGGCCTCTGCCACGGTCATCGTTACCGAGTGAAAGCCGCGAATCGCATGGTCGCGATCGACTGGGCCGTCCGGCCAGGGCACCCACCGGAAATCCGGCGATACGTCGCCGACCAGCTCGAGCTCGATGCCGTCGGCATCCGCCAGGACGAGGGCGTCGGTGTCGAAGCGGCTTGTCCGCTTTGATTCCACGCCAAGCTTGGCGAGCCGGCTGCTCCAGAAGTCCAGCGAGCCGGAGGGCACCGCGAACGAGATCGTGGTGACCTGACCGCCTCCCGCCCGGCGCTCGGGCCATGCGGGCCAGCCGAAGAAGGTCATCGCCGTTCCGGGCGAGCCCACGTTGTCGCCGAAATAGATGTGGTAGGTATCCGGAACGTCCTGGTTGATGCTCTTCTTGACGAAACGCAGGCCCAGCACGCTGACATAGAAGTCGACGCATTTCTGTACGTCCCCGGTGATCGAGGTGACGTGGTGGATACCGGGCAGGCTGGCAGGCAATTCAGTGGATTGAGTTTAGTCCGTGGACGGACGCAGATGGCTCGAGGATTCTTCCTCGGCCCGGGACCAGATTTCAGGAGCCAGCGGTTCCTCCATCTCCTCCTGGAGGTGCGCCACCAGGCCGACCGCTCGGGCCATGACCGCAAGGCCCCTGCAGACTCGCCACGGTATCCCGAGCTCGCTCGCGATCGCGCCGATGGCGCCAGTCGCGTTCACAGGCAGCGAGCGGCCGTAACTGCGCGACGCCTCTTCGCCGACGAGCTTCATCAGGTCGACGTAGCGACCCGAGAACCCGTTCTCGGCAGCGATCTCGAACAGCTTCGGCGTCCGAGGGTCGATCGGCTTGTGCACGGGATGGCCGAGGCCGGCGATCGGTCGCTTGGTTTCCTTGTGACGGCTCACGATCGCGCTCGCCAGCGGCCGGAGATCGGCCGGAGGCGCCGCCTCCTTTTCCGTTTCTTGCAGAGCAACCTGCAGCATTCGCGCCGCGGCTTCCGCCGACCCGCCAAACCGGTCGCCCATCCCCAAGAGTCCCGCCGCCACAGCCCCCTGCAGTGACTCAGGCGCGCCATAGTAAGTGAGGCGTGCCGCGATCGCGCTGGGCGTCATGCCATGCTCCACGAGGGTCACGGTGATCGCGTTGAACACGATCGATTCCTGCTTCGTCGGCAGGCGCCCTTTCAGCTCGAGGAAGGCGACGTCGCCCAATGAAACCTTCCCGATCAGCTCCTCCACAAGGTCATGCCCGCGCACGACGATCCGATCGGCGGTGCTGAACCCCAGGTCGGACTTCAGCTTCCGGGTCATGGGCGGCTGACAGTCAGCTTCGTCTTGTAGCCGGCCTCACCGAACTCAGCCTCGGGTACCAGGGTGATCCGGCTGCGAAAAACGAGCTTGGTGTGGATCGCCTCCGCGAGCTCGGCGGCCAGCTTTGAATCGAGATCATGGCCGTCGGGGACCTCGACCTCGATTGGGACCGGCGGAGTGACGCTCACCTCTCCCTTCTTGCGTACGACTCGTGCCCGCCCGGTCACCCGGGGGCGATAGTCACCAACGACCGAGAGGATCGCGGCCGGGTACACGTTCACTCCTCGCACGATGAACATGTCGTCGCGGCGCCCAAGGACGCGCATGCGGAATGTCGTCCGCTCGCATGCGCACGAGGTTCCCTCGATGCGCACGATGTCCGCCCCGCGGAACCGCACCACCGGCATCGCCTCGCGCGTCAGGGCCGTGTAGACGAGCTCACCGACCGCGCCGGTCTCGATCTCCATCGGCTCCAGGGTCTCCGGGTCGATCAACTCGGGCCAGACGTGTCCCATCCCGCAGAAGTGCATGCCTTGCTGGTGCGGGCACTCGCCGAACAAGGACGGGGCGACGTCGCCGATCCCCATGACCTCTGTGACCGTGACCCCGAGCACTCTCTGGATGTGGTCGCGGATGGCCGGGATGCCGCCCCCGGGCTCGCCGCCCGTGACGATGTGGGTGAGCGGCGTCGCGCTCGGCTGCTCGTCCGTCTTCTCCAGCCGGTTGGCCAGGTACTGGGCGAACGAGGCGGTTGACAGCAGGGTGTCGGCGACCGCGGCGCGAAGGGAGAAGAGCACGCGCTCGGTGTCGCCGGGCGCCACTGGAATTGTTCGCGAGCCGATTCGCAACACGGCGAAGTGCGTATGACCTGCGACGAAAGGGCCGGCTCCGAACGTGGTCAGGACGCTGCTGTGCTCGTGGATGCCGGTGGCGTAGTACGTGCGGGTGCCCATCACGGTCCAGGTCTCCATGTCGGCCCGCGTCAGAGCAAGGATGTTCGGGGACCCTGTGGTGCCGCTGGTCTGGTAGATACGCTTCACAAGGTTTGGTTCGACGCAGAGATTGCTTCCGAACGGAGGGTCCGCATCGAGGGCTGCCCTGAAATCCTCTTTGGTCGTAAACGGCAGCTTGCTCAGGTCGCCGAGGCCGACGAACGACGATCCAATGCCGGCCTCACGAAACCTGCGCGCATAGAAAGGAGAGGCCTCGCGCAAGCGCCGGTACTGCCTTTCCCACGCGCCGGCGGCGAGCCGGAAGGAATCCTCGGCGCCGGCGGTCTCAATCTCCCGTTCCCAAATCCAGTCACGGTCGCAGTTGTCGCCGGTCAGCCGGTTGCCCCTGGATTCCATGCGGGAACCATGATGAGCGATACCCTTCACGGGATGGCGGATCTCCTGCTCACGACGGTGGTCGGGAGCTACCCCCAGCCCGATTGGCTCGTCGACCGCGCGATGCTGGGCAGCCGGCTCCCGCCACGGACGCGAGCGCTCGAGATCTGGCGCGTTCCGCCGACCGTCCTCGAACAGGCGCAGGACGATGCCACGGTGGTTGCGATCCGCGACATGGAGCGGGCGGGCATCGACATCATCACCGACGGAGAGGTACGGCGAGAGAGCTACTCGAACCGCTTTGCCACCGCCCTGGAGGGGATGGATCTCGACCATCCCGGCATTGCCCTGGACCGCACGGGCCATCCGAACCCGGTCCCGCGAGTCGTCGGCCCGATCCGGCGCGTTCGCGCGGTCGAGGTGCGCGATATGAAGTTCTTGCGGGCAAACACCGACCGTCGCATCAAGGCGACGCTTCCCGGGCCGTTCACGATGTCGCAGCAAGCGCAGGACGACCACTACCACGACGAGGAGGCGTTCGCGATGGCTCTTGCGGAAGCGGTCAACGCCGAGGTACGCGACCTGTTCGCCGCGGGCGCCGACGTGGTCCAGCTCGACGAGCCCTATCTTCAGGCTCGGGCTGAGAAGGCAGAACGATTCGCGATCAAGGCGATCAATCGCGCGCTCGAAGGCATCACTGGGACCACAGCGCTGCACACATGCTTCGGCTACGCGCACATCGTGCACTCGCGGCCGAACGGCTATCCGTTCCTTGAGCAGCTCGTGGACGTTTCAGCGAAACAGATCTCGCTCGAGTCGGCGCAGCAGAACGTCGACCTGTCGGTGCTGAGGTCGCTGCGTGGCAAGCAGCTGATCGTCGGGGTCATCAGCCTCGCGGACGAAAGCCCAGTCGAGGATGTCGAGACCGTCGCCGCACGAATCCGCAAAGCCCTCGAGTTCGTCGACGCTGACAGGCTGATCCTCGCCCCCGACTGCGGGATGAAGTATCTGCCGCGCGAGAAGGCGTTCGGAAAGCTGTCAGTGCTCGCGAAGGCAGCCGAGCGAGTCCGGGGTGAGCTAGCGGGAGGGTGACTGCCGCGCGCGCCGCGCGACCAGGCTCAGTTCCTCGATTGCCTCTCGCGCCAGCCGAATCGCTTTCGCGTAAGCCGCTTTGCTCGGCCGCCTGGCCCGCCCCCGTAATGATTGGTCGATGAACTTCTTCGCCTGCTCCGACGGATCCTTGGCCAACTTCATCCTCCATTCAACTCAGACCAGACACGATCGACGATCAGCTCCGCGAACCACTCGGACCAGTATTTCTGCTTCAGCTTCTTTTTGGCCAGGTAGTTTCTGAACTCCGGCGTCACCTCGAGCTCCGCGATCAGCAGCGCGGTGACGTCGTCCGGCCTTATCTCCTTGATATAAGCATGCGTCGCGGTGTACGCGTGCTTCGCCTTCGCCTTCCACGCGGCCATATCGTCCTGCAGCAGCGTGGTCAGACTCGCGTCCTTGAGGTCCTGCAGCTTCTTCTGGGTCAGCGCCATCTCACTTCCATAGAACCATGCGAGTCGCCCAGACCGCCGCCGCGAAGACGCCCACGACCTCCGCCACGAACAGCGCCACCGTCACGCCGTAAGCCTCGTCCGGACCGCTGCCGACGAGCCAGCCCACGCACACCAGCACCGCGAACAGGCACAAGGCAAATGCGCCGAGCAGGATTCCACCGACGGTTCGGTAGGGCTCGAGAACCTGCTCGGGCACACCTCCTGTGTACGACTGGTAGGAGGCGATGATGATGCCGAGAAAGACCAGTACGAACCCAGCGAGGCCCGCGGAGGCGCCGAGGATCGCGAGGACGACGTCCTTCTCGATGATCATCCGCACAACCACGCCCGGCCTTCTTCGGGCGTTGGGAAATAGGCAACCTCGAGCGTCCCAGCGCGAACCCTACCAAGCCTCTCCTTGAGGTTTGCCGCCGCCAGGCCGCTGGACGGAAGCACCACCGCGAAACGCTTCAGGCCCGCAGCGAGGGCCCTGGGAAGCCACACTTCGTTGGCTCGCACCTGGTCTGCCGCGCTCAGGCCTTTCTGCTTCCGGCAGTCGGCGAGCATGAGGGAGCCCTTGTGTTTTCTCAGCGCAACGATCTCGGCCTCGAGCAATGCGGCGAACTCGCTCGGGTTGGCCCAGCCCTGCCACTCCACCAGCACGAACTGCCCGTCCTCGTCCCATTTGACCGACGCGACGTCGGGCTTGTCGAAGAAGACGATGTTCGCAGCGGGGTCCATAGCTCGCCAAGAATAAAGAGAGGCCCGGTTGCCCGCGCCTCTCTCTTGCCTATCGAGTTGCGATCCGGCTCAGCAGCCGGTGGCCGGCGCCTTGAAGCCGTCGAACGGGTTCAAGCTGCCCATCAGCGTGTAGCGACCGACGTTGGCCGAAGCGGTCTGGGTCGGTTCCGAAGTCGTGTTCGGGGACGTTCGCATGAACCACGGCAGGAGAGCCTCGTCCTCCGGGTGGTAGTACCCGTCGGCGCTCTGCGTGCCGTTGGGGTTCGGACCCTCCTCAAAGTTGTTGGTCAGTGCCGCGAAGAACACGGGCCGCCGCTTGAACATGCACCAGGAGGCCTGGTAGGCGGCGCGGAGGATCCTGGGTCCCCGATGACGAATTCGAGCAAATGGCGGTTAGAGAGGGTCGGATAGCGGCGCCAAAGGTTAAAGTGGGTCCTTCAGGCGACTTTAACTCTCGCTCTCTACTCTCGGTCCTTGTGCCCGTCGAACCCGTCTGCTCGGTATCGAATCAGCTCAAAACGGCCCGTTGAATATACATTCGCTTTACAGTTGCACCACCATGATCAGAATTCAGGCCCCCGACGAAGCGTGCGGATGTTGCCTGGGAAGGTAGTTAGTAACAACACTGCGCAACCCCGACCCCTCGTCCGAAGGCGAACCTGTCCCGAGGCGGATCCATGTCCTGATCGTCCAGGACCATCCCTTGCTTGCGTCGGCGATCGCGCGCGTCCTGGAAGGACAGCCCGACATGGCGGTGTCCGGCGTCTCCTCCACCGGGGCCGGAGCCGTCGAACAGGTCGCCGCGACCAGACCCGACGTGGTCTTGATGGATTTCCGGCTCCCCGACGTGACCGGGCCGGCGGCGGCGCGCACGATCAAGAGCGCCTCCCCGGACGCGGCGATCGTCTTCCACAGCGCCGACGACTCGGAGACCGCGTTGCTGGACGCGATCGACGCCGGCGCCATCGCCTACCTGACCAAGGAGGCGACCGCGGACGAGATCATCGAGTCTGTGCGCCGGGCGTCCGCCGGGGAGGTCCTGATTCCGGTCGAGCTCTTCGCGCGGGCGATTGCCCGGCAGCGGGCAGTCGTGATCAAGAAGCGCGAGCGGGAGCAGCTCCTGGCCGAGTTCACACCGAGAGAGCTCGACATCCTCCACCTTCTCGCTGAAGGGCTCGACACGACGGCGATGTCCCGCCGGCTCGGAATCGCACCGCACACGGTCGAGTGGCACGTCCGCCACGTGATCGAGAAGTTGCAGGTTCACTCCAAGCTGCAGGCGGTGATCGCCGCGGCGCGCAAGGGCCTGATCGAGCTGTAAACGTGCCTTCCGCGGCCATCCCCTTGCAGGGGTGGGCGCCCGGGTTTAACCATGGCGACACAGATGGCCGGCCCACGTAGTAAGGAAGGGTGACCGAGTCCAGACAGATCCCAAGGCGCGCCCTGCTCGTCCTGGTCGGCCTCCTTGCGGCCTCGGCGTGCGGTGGCGCCGCCGCTGCCTCGCCGTCCGCCACGCCGAGCATCACTTTCACGATGGCCCCTCAGAACGCCAGCGGCGCATCCGGCACCGGCCACATCGAAAACGCAACCGGTTCGTTCACGATCACGATCAGAGTCACCGGTTTGATGCCCGGTTCGAGCCACATCTCTCACATTCACGCGGGAAGGTGTGAACAACCCGGTGGCATCGCCTATGCGCTGTCGCAAGTCATCGCCAACTCATCGGGCGTTGCCACGGCCACGACCATCGTGCCGGCGGAGTACACAGTTCCGGCCTCGGGCTGGTACGTCAACGTCCATCACGGGCCCGACTTCACGGATGCCGATTACGCCCCGAGTGACTCGTGTGGAGATCTGTCGGCTAGCTAGACCCAATCCACCTGGTCGACCCGCAACGCCCCTGAAGCCATCCTCTTAGAGGGGTGGCCCGCCGTGCTCACCCATGGCGACAAAACAGGACCTCCCGCGTAGTACGAGGGCATGCAGCTGAGGAGGGGGCCGCCGCCAACCGGGTTAGCTGTCGCGAATGTGGCACCGCTTCGCCTGATGGAGGCGCCGGCGGTGCCTCTACGCGCGCGTCGCGGCCGGCGCTCGTGGAAACCGCTCGAGAGTTACACCCTCCGGGTGGTGGCGGGCATGCTGCTGGCTTCGATTCCCCTAACCATAGTCCTCGGTTTTGTGATGGCGAACTGGAGCGCGCAGACCAGCATCGACCAGACCAAGGCGCGAGCGCAAGCAACCGCTGAGAGCGCCTCCGTCCGGATCTTCGACTGGGTGGGAGAACGCCAGGCCGAGCTGCGAACCCTGGCTCACGACCAGGTTGGCATCACCACGACTCCGGAGCTCCATACGGACCTGGTCGCTTCGGTCGCCTCCCATCCGTCGTTCGAAGCGATCCAGGTCTTCGATCCGAGCGGCAAGGTGATCGCTTCGTCGGTCCCGGACATTCAGCTGTCGGCCACGCCGTCGGGGGCCACGTTCAACAACAGCCTGAAGGTCGAGACGATTGGACCGGTCGTGATCGCCGACGGAGGAATCCAATGGCTGATGACGGCTCCAATTCTGGGTCCCGACGAGCGCGCGCAGGGCGTAGTCGTGGGAGACCTCGACCTGGCGGTCCTGGCACGGCTGCTCAACCCTTACGGCACCGACGCCGTGCCTTCGCAAGACCAGGAGGTGCATGTCCTCAACGTGGCGCACCTGCTCGTTTTCAGCTCGGACTGGGGCTCTGCCGATGACGACTCGGGGATGCTGGCCAAGGGAGCGCTCAAGCTGACCGGCGAGAGCTCGATCTACGACCAGGCGATCACGGGCGGCGCCGGCTCCGCCCAGATCGTCGACTACCGGGGTCATCACGTGCTCGCCGGCTATCAAGCCATCCCGACCCTCAGTTGGGTGATCGTCGCTTCGGTGGACACCTCCACGGCCCTGGCCCCGGTGGCGGCGCAGGAGGTGCGCACCTCGCTCCTCCAGGGGCTGAGCACGCTGCTCCTCATCGGGTTCGCCATCGTGCTGGCCGTCTTGACTACGCGGCCGATCGCCGCCCTTTCTCGCGCCGCGGCACGCGTCGAGTCAGGAGACCTGACAGCCCGGGTAGATCTCAGAGGCGGCGCGGAAGTTCGCCGCCTTGGCGACACCTTCAACGCGATGGTCGAGCGCCTCAGTGGCGTCCTGCTGCGTCTACGCGGCGAGGTCACCGAATCCGCGACCAAGCTGTCAGCGGTCGCCGAGCAGCTCGCGGCAGCGACGCTCGAGCAGACGACCGCCGCCACCGCGACCTCAGCGAGCATGGAGGAGGTCGCCCGCACCTCTGCGGCGATAGCCGATACCGTCGACCGGGTCGCCATCCAGGCCGGCGAGGCGCAGACCAATCTCGAGCTTGCGCAGACCGACCTCAAGGCCTCAGGCGACCGGACGCTCGCTCTCGCCGGGCGCGTCAACGAGATCGAGGGCATCCTCGCACTGATCAACGACATCGCCGATCAGACCAACCTCCTCGCCCTCAACGCCGCGATCGAGGCAGCGCGAGCAGGCGACGCAGGACGCGGATTCGCCGTCGTCGCCGACGAGGTGCGCAGGCTCGCCGAGCGATCCAAGGCGGCGGCGGCCCAGATCGCCAAGCTGGTCGAAGGCGCGCAGGCCCAGAGCAGCGAGACCGTGATGGCGCTCGAGAAGGGAGTCAAACAGATGGAGCGCGGGCTGAAAATGATGCAGGCCATGGCCGAGGTCAGCAGCCAGGTCCAGGTCGCCACCCAGCAGCAGCGCGCATCCACTGAAGAGGTCGTGCTCGCGATCGAGCACATCGCCGAGGGAAGCCGCTCCGTCGCCATCACGGCGCAGGAGATCGCGTCGGCGGCCGCCCGGCAGGGCGCGCTCGCGGCCGACCTGGCAAGCACCGGCTCGGAGCGACCCGAAGGCCGGGGCGGGCGCGCGCATGCAATCTAGCCGGCTCCCGATCCTTAGGCCGGCGGACATCCGTCTGGTCAAGACCGCGCCCGACGTGACGGATGACGCGTCGCTGTCGCACCGTGACGCCCGGAGCACGTCCGGCGCCACGCTGGGTCGGCGGCTTGCAACCGCAACAATCATCTCCTGGATCCGGTGGGTGTTCATGCCGCTGGCTCTGCTGTCGGCCTTCACGAACACGCCGAGACCGGCGAACCTGGCGATCTTTATCGGAATCGTATTGTTCGCCATCGCCTACAACACCGCGTTTACGCTCCGCCGACACCTGCCGGACGACTTCGTCCAGCCGATGATCGCGATAGCGATGGCGGGAGACATAGTCGTGATCGCGGTGATCACGTGGGAGCTCGCCGCCGACCCCACGGCAATCATCTGGGCGACGTTGATGCTGGCCGGCGCGGCAGCCGCAGCCCTTTACGGATGGCGCGGCGTGTTGTGGTACGGCCCTTTCATCGTCTTGGCGCTCGGCGCGTCAAGCGTGGCGGGCGGTCTGCTGACCCTGACCAACGGGTGGCTGCATTTCCTGCAGCAGTCGGCGCAAATCCTCGGTGTGGCTGCGATCGTCGCGGTCGTCGCCGACGAGAACGAGCGACAGAGGGCACGAGCGGAGAATGCACTCTGGCGCCTCAAGATCATGGTCTCGCGCCTGCGGGGCGAGGTAGCCAAGTCGGCCGGCCGGCTCTCCGCGGCCGCCGATCAACTCGCGTCGGTGACCGCCGAGCAAGATACGTCTGCTTCGCGGACGTCGGCGAGAATGGAAGAGGTCGCGCGCAGCTCGGTGTCGGTTGCGGAGACCGTCGCACGCGTGGCCACTCAGGCGGGCGAGGTGCAGATGAACCTGGAGCTCGCCCAAACCGACCTCAAGGCCTCTGGTGATCGCACCCTTGCGCTGGCGGGCCGCGTCAATGAGATCGAGGGCATCCTTGAGCTCATCAACGACATCGCCGACCAGACCAACCTTCTGGCGCTCAACGCCGCGATCGAGGCGGCGCGAGCCGGCGACGCGGGCCGCGGCTTCGCCGTCGTCGCCGACGAGGTGCGACGCCTCGCCGAGCGGTCCAAGGCGGCGGCTGCCCAGATCGCCAACCTCGTCGAAGGGGCTCAGGCCCAGAGCAGCGAGACCGTCATGGCCCTGGAGAAGGGCGTCAAGCAAATGGAGCGCGGCCTGAAGATGATGCAGGCCATGACCGAGGTGAGCGGCCAGGTGCAGGTCGCCACTCAGCAGCAGCGCTCTTCCACCGAGCAGGTGGTGCTCGCCATCGAGCACATCGCCGCCGGCAGCCGGTCGGTGGCCGTTACCGCCCAGGAGATCGCCTCCGCGGCGGCTCAGCAGGGAGTGCTCGCCGCCGAGCTTGCCGGCTCAGATTTGGCAACTGCGGTCGAGGTCGATCGTGGAGCTTAAGAAGCCCGCCCCGCAGATCTTCGACCCTGTCGGATCGTCAAGCGTCCGCGTGTTGATGATCGCACCACCCCAGCGAACCGACGGCCTTGCGCATGTGCCTTACGAGAGGCTCTGGAACAGCTTCTTCGCCAGAATGCTGATCGGCCTGCTCGCCGTCGCGCTGCCGTTCTTCATCATCGCGGGCCTCGTCCCCAACCTTCTTGCCCCGTTTGGAATCGGACCGCAAATCCTCGCCACCGCCGTCCTGATCGGCATCACCGGCCTGACCGCCCGTTTCATGATCCGCCCGGTCCTGGCGCTCTCTCGAGCGGCGGCGCGCGTCGAGTCAGGCGACCTCTCGGTCCGTGTCATTCCCGCAGGCAGCACCGAAGTTCGCGTGCTGGGCCACGCGTTCAACTCGATGCTCGAGCGGCTCACCGGCATGCAGGTCCGGATTCGGGACGAGGTGGTGGACGCCGCGACCCGGCTCGCGCAGGCCGCGCAGGAGCTGGCCGGCGCAACGCAGGAGCAGACCGCGGCCGCAAGCCAGACCTCGGCCAGCATGGAGGAGCTGTCGCGCAGCGCAGCTTCGATTGCGGAGACCGTCGCGGGCGTCACCGGCCAGGCCGTGGACATGCGCGCCCGGATCGCCTCCGCTCAAATCGAGCTGGTGACGTCGCTCGAGCGGGTGCACGCGCTGTCGCAACGCGTCGGCGAGATCGAAGGGATCCTGGTTCTGATCAACGACATCGCCGACGAGACCAACCTGCTAGCCCTCAATGCGGCAATCGAAGCCGCTCGCGCAGGGGAGTCAGGTCGCGGCTTCGCCGTCGTCGCGGACGAGGTCAGGCGCCTGGCCGAGCGCTCCAAGGCCGCCGCCGCACAGATCGGGACGCTGGTTGGCGGCGCTCAGACTCAGGCTCAAGCCACAGTCAAGGCAGTCGAAGAACGCGGCCGCCAGATGGAGCTGTGGCTTTCGATGATGGTCAAGATGACTGACGCGAGCGGCCTGGTACAGCTCGCCACCCAGGACCAGCGTTCCGCGGTCGACCAGGCGGTCGGTGCGATCGAGCAGATCGCGATCAGCAGCCGGTCGGTGTCGGAGACCGCTCAATCGATCGCGCTAGCCGCCGCGCGGCAGGGCGACATTGCGGCCGAACTGGCGAGCTCAACGGCGGAGGTCGAGGATGGAGGCCGCGGTGAATAGAAGGCCGCCTGCTTCAGCGGTGCCCCGCCGGTCCGCGACCACCCTTCGCGTGTTGAAGCCGGAAGCTCCGGCGCCCGGGCCTGCTCAAGGCGCCTTAGGGAGCCGCAATTCCTGGAATGGTTTGTTCGTCCGCGTGCTCCTGGGCTCCCTGGTGGTGACTGCGCCGTTCTTCGTCCTCGCGGCCTTCTTCGACCTGGCGCAGTGGGGCGCCTGGTTGAGTCTTGTCGCGTCGGTCGTAATGGTGGCCATCCTGGCTGGAACCACCTGGTGGATCACCCGGCCGGTGGCCGCTCTGTCGCGCGCGGCCGAGGCCGTCGAGTCAGGCGACCTTGGCGTCCGGGCCCTCCCCGCAGGAGGTCAGGACACGCGCCTGCTGGCGGCGACCTTCAACATGCTTCTCGAGCGCCTCGAGGGAAATATCACCGGGCTTCGCGGCGAGGAGGCCGGCACCGCCGACACGATCTCGGCGTCGACCGGCCGCGTGAAAGCTGCCATCGCCGGACAATCCGAGGCCGCCGCCCTGGCCTCCGCCGGGCTCGACGTCCTGACGCACGACTCGGCTGCGGTCGTGGAATCGGTCGCCGCCGTTGCCGCGCAGGCCGGGGAGCTTCTGACCGGCATCCAGCGCGCCCAGACCGACCTGCAGGGATCACGCGATCGCACCCAGGCAAACGCAAAGCGGGTTGGCGAGATCCAGAGCGTGATCGAGATCTTGAACGACATCGCCGACCAGACCGCGCTCCTCGCGCTCAACGCCGCAATCGAAGCGGCTCGTGCAGGCGATTCCGGACGCGGCTTCGCGGTGGTCGCAGACGAGGTTCGGCGCCTGGCCGAGCGGTCCAAAGCCGCCGCTGCCGAGATCGCGACGCTGGCTCATGGCGCACAGACCACCGGCGGAGAGGCGGTGATCGCGATCGAGCGGCGCGGTCAGCAGCTCGATCGGTGGATGGGCTTGACCCGCGCCATGTCAGAGCTGACGGCAAAGGTCGAGCCGGCGATTGATCAGCATCGTGCCCACGCGGAGAGCGTCGAGCTCGCCGTGCAGGTCGTCGCCCAAAAGAGTCACGCTGTGGCGGCGGCCGCGGAGGACCTTGCCCGCTCGCGGGCCGCTTCCAGAGAAGACGCCACGTCGCAGAGGGTGATCCGGTGATGCGGGTCCTGATCCTGGCGGCAAGCGGCGCCCACTTCGCAGTCCCGATGACTTCCGTGCATCAGGTCCTGCGCCACCCGCTTGTGACCCGGATTCCCCTCTCGCCCGCCGGTCTGATCGGGATCGTCAACGTTCGTGGAGAGATCGTCCCTCTGCTCGACACGGCGATCTTGACTGGGACCGGCAGCCTGAACGAACCCCCTTTTGCCGTCCTGGTGAGCGACGGAGACGACATGGTCGCGCTGGCTGCGGAGGAGCTGCCGATCGCCTCGGACCTGGACGAGCCGGTCGGCGCCGGCAGCCAGCCGGGCGAGGTCGCGGTCTACAGCAACGGCGGGCGCCTGGTGGTCCTGATCGATGTGGAGGGGCTGGTGAAGAACCGGCTTGATCTGAAACGGGCGAGCTAGAGGACGAGTTCCGTCCGCTCTTCATCGAGGAGGCGAAGGGCCACCTGGAGCGAATCGCGACCGGGCTGATGACCCTCGAGACGTCGCCTGACGACCAGGCGGCGATCGACGGGATCCTGCGCGAAGCGCACACGATGAAGGGAGCGGCCGGGATGGTCGGGATGATGCGGGTGAGCCGGCTCGCCCACCGGCTCGAGGACCTCCTGGTGGAGCTGCGTTCGGGGACCCGCCGTTCGACGCCCGAGCTGACGGATTCGATGCTGCTGGTCGTCGACGGTCTGGGCAGGCTCATCTCCAACCCGTCGAGCACGGAACAGGACGCGAGCGATGAGATGGCGATGGAGCGCCTTCTGCCCACTCCTGGAGTTGCCGTCCCCGTCACCACCACCCCGCCGGCGGCAGCCCCGACCCCAGGCCCGGTGTTGGTCGCCCCGGCGCCCGCGCCTCCTCTACCCGCGCCGGCGACCGCCACGTCCGCGCCGCCACCGCCCGCGCCCGCCGGCGTCGCTTCCCCGCCCACACCGCCCGCCCCGGCCGAGCCTCCGGCGTCACCACCCGTTTCGATCGAGCGAAGGAAGGTCGAAACGGCCACCCTAGACGTCACCGTGGCTCGCATCGACGAGCTCAACCGGCTGGTCGGCGAGGTCTCGGCGGCACAGCTCAGGGTCGGGCATGTCTTCGGGTCCGAGCTGCGGACGGACCCGGACACCGTCACCGAGTACCGCGAGCTCACCAAGGTGATCAACCAGCTCCAGGAGGTGACCGAGCGCACGAGGATGGTGCCGGTCGGAACGCTCGGAGCGATCCTGCACCGGACTGTCCGCGACACCGCGCGCTCCCTTGGAAAGAAGGTCCGATGGGAGCTGATCGGCGAAGACATCGAGGTCGACCGAGGGGTCCTGGAGCAGCTCGTCTCCCCACTTCTTCACCTCGTACGGAACTCGATCGATCACGGTATCGAAAGTCCAACCGAGAGGCTGGCGGCGGGCAAGCCCGAGGAGGCCGTCGTCCAGCTGCACGCGACCCAGGTCGGATCGAGGGTCGTGATCGCCATTAGCGACGATGGCGCCGGGATCAACGTCGCCGCCGTACGGACGGCGGCTGCCAAACGGGGCCTCGAGGTGGACGGCCTCACGGAAGACGAGTCCCTCCATCTCATCTTCCACACCGGCGTCTCGACTGCAAAAACCCTGACTGAAACCTCGGGCCGCGGCGTCGGGCTCGATGTCGTGCGCACCGCCGTGGCGGCCGTCCACGGCGAAGTTCAGATCGTTAACCACCCGGGCGCGGGGGCAGAGTTCCGGATCGTGGTTCCCATCACGCTGACCGTCGTTCCGTGCCTGCTCGTATCGATTGGCGGCCAGGCGTTCGGGCTGCCGCTACATCGAATCATTCGCATGCTGGAGGCTCAGAACGTCCAGGTCGTGAGCGGCAAGAATCTCGCGGTCGTTGACGGTCAGGCCGTTCCGGTTTCCGATCTCGCCTCGCTGTTGGGGTTGCCTTCGGCCGGCGTCGGTCCGTGGGTCTTGCTCGGCAGCGCGGACAGCCCGCATGCGTTCCAGGTCGAAACCGTGCTGCAGAAACGGGATGTGGTCGTGCGCGGCCTGACCGGCAGGCTGCGCGACCTCAAGGCCGTGAGCGGAGCATGTATCGAACCGAACGGGAGCATCCTCCTGGTGCTCGACGTCTCGACCCTCATCGAACGCAGCATGTCGGCCGTCGCTGTGGGTTCCAAGGGAGCCGAGATAGCCGCCGGTCCGCCGCCTCAACTGTCGGTTGTCGTCGTCGACGACACGATGATGGTGCGCGAGCTGCAGCGATCCATCCTGGAGCGAGGCGGCTATACCGTGCGCACGGCCAGCGACGGAGCGGAGGCGATGGCCATGCTCAGCGATGCGCCCGCAGACCTGGTGGTGACCGATGTCGAGATGCCAAACCTGGACGGCTTGCAGCTCATCAGGAACATGCGGGCCCATTCGCGCCTGGCCAACGTCCCGGTGCTGATCGTGTCCTCGCACGGCACAGATGAGGATCGGCAGCGCGGCCTCGACGCCGGTGCGGACGGCTACATCGTGAAGGCCTCATTTGACGAGGCCGGGTTGCTCAGCGCGGTGTCGCGCCTGCTGGGCCGGTCAGGCAGCGTCACGCCCCCAACCCGCAACGGTGCACGCGGCCGCGCGCCCGCTCCCGCCTCGCCGCGTGCTCCGGCGCTGCCGTTGGCACGCCCATGACCTCGCTGTCCCTCGCCACGTCGCTCCTGCGGACGAGGGCCGGCCTGAAGGCCGAGCCTGCAAGCCAGGCGAGGCTCGAACGGTTGCTCCAAGAGAGCGCGAGCATCGCAGGCATCCCGGTGGAGGCATACGTGAGCATCGTGGACACGCAACCGGCCGCGTTTGACGAGCTCCTGGACCGGGTCACAGTTCAGCACAGCTCTTTTTTCCGAGACCCGGCTCAATTCGATGCGCTGGCCATGCTCGTGCGCAAGGAGACCACCTCGCAGCACGTCGTCTGGAGCGCCGGGTGCGGCAACGGGCAGGAACCATACAGCCTCGCGATGCTGCTCGACGAAACAGGGCGCGCCAACTGGCAGGTCGTCGCCACCGACGTGTCATTCCACGCCCTCGCCCGAACCGAGATAGCGCGCTACTCGGAAGCCGAAGTACAGGGCCTGACGAACGAACGCAGGCGGCGCTATCTCACGCCGGTCCGCGGCGGATACGAGGTCGTTCCTTCGATTCGACGCAAGGTGCGCATCGCTCACCACAACCTCGCGGTCGACGACGCGAAATCAGTCGTGCCGGAAGCCGCGGCGGTGCTCTGCCGCAACGTCCTGATGTACTTCGGGCGCGAAGAGACGGAGGCGAGCATCCGGCGCATCGCGTCCCGAATGGAGCCGGGCGGGCACCTGTTCCTTGGCCACTCGGATTCGCCCGGTCGGATGACCGAATGCTTTGCCGCGGTCCGGATTGCCGGCGCACTCTGCTACGAGCGTCTCGCGGGCGCGCCGGCCGCGCCGGTGGTCGGGCAGCGTCACGACGACGCGAGCCCGGTTCACGACCTGGTCGGGCTGCTCACGGAGGGCGATCGCGCGGCGGCCAGTGGAGATCTTCGGGCGGCGGTTCGCGCGTTTCGGCAGGCGACGTATCTCGACCCCAACGTGGCCATCGCCTACTTTCAGCTGGGTGCTGCGCTCGAGCTCGCGGGCGATCCACGCGAGGCGCGGCGTGCGTATGGCGCCGCCGGCCTCGCGATGGTGGGCGGTGACGGCACCGAGGACATCTCCGGGCTGGGGGGCTACACACGCCGTGACCTGGCGAGCGCGATCGCATACAAGCTCACAGCGGAGACGCGTTGATGGCTGACGAAGACATCGTGCTCGTCGACGACGATCGCGTGATCCAGAAGATGGTCGGCAGCTTCCTGGAGCGGCGGGGCTATCAGGTGCGCAAGGCGAACTACGGAATCGAAGCGCTCCAGTACGTTCGCGACCGAATCCCTGACCTCGTCATCACTGATGTTCGAATGCCGGAGCTGAACGGCATCGAGTTGACCTCGCGGCTGCGTGCACATCACCGCACCGCCAGCGTGCCGATCCTGATGTTCTCGGAGCTGAGCGGCGCCCCCGACGCACTCGCCGGATATGCGGCAGGCGCCGATGACTATCTACCCAAGCCGTTCGAGCTCGAAATCCTGGAGGCCAAGGTTCAATCGCTGCTGCGGCGCTCGGCAGGCGCCACGGCGAGGCGCAACCGCGGCAAGGTGATCCTCTTCGCTCACGCGAAAGGAGGTGTTGGCACCACCTGTCTCGCGGTCAACACAGCCGTGCTGCTCGCGGCGGAGTCCTCAAAGCCCGTCGGCCTGCTCGACCTCGATGTCGAGTTCGGCGACTCGGCGGTCTATCTGAACCTTCACCCGAGCCGCACGCTGGCCGACCTCAAAGCACCCCCGGGAGCCCTCGTCGACGAGACTCTGTTCGAAGGTTTTGTGACCGAATCGGGGAGCGTGCGGCTGGTGGTCGGCTCCGACTTTCCGGAGCGGGCCGAGCTCGTGACACTCCCTGCGATCCAGCTGGCCATCGACCGCCTGAGCGCGACCTGCCAGTACGTGCTGGTCGACGCGCCGGCATCGTTCAGCGAACGCACCCTGACGGCCCTCGACACGTGCGACCTGGTCTGCCTGGTCACCTCGGCGTCGCTGCCGTCGCTCAAGGCGACCCGCCGCTGCCTGGTGCTCCTCGAGACGCTTGGCGTGTCGCCGGGGCGGGTGCTTCTCATCCTCAACCACAGCACGACACACGCGATCGACTTCGACTCCGTCGCCGTTGTGCTGGGACGCCGTCCAGACATCGTGATCCAGAACTCTAAGAGCCTCGACAACGCCGCGAGCAACGGCCGGCCGCTGGTCACTGCCCCGGCGGACCCGCTGATTGTGGATCTGCGAAAACTGGCGGACTCGATCCTCGCGAGCGTTCCCGCGATTCTCGATTCGCCCGACTGACGCCGCCCTTACCGGGGCATTGACCCTTCCATCGATGGCTCGGGGCGCCCCGCATGCTGCAGCTGATAGTCGTAAGCCCGAGTCATGCGCCGGAGCCCGCTTTCAGCGCTCGACTTGATGATGTTGCGCGCGACGCTTGAAACCGCCGGTCCGATGCTGAGGCGGCCGGCCTCTTCATTCAGGATCCGCAAATTGGTGTCGCGCCAAACGACGTAGGACCGCGACAGGATCGCGAGTGAAAGGCCGCAACGCGCCGCGAAGGCGCCGACCCGGCTGATGAAGTTCCGCTCGATCTCGGTCGTGCCCTCGCCCGTGATCAGGAACCGCGCGATGGCTCGGCTGGTCAGCGTGTGCACATCGCGGAGCTGCTTCACAAATCGCGGCGAGGTCAGCTCGATCAAACCTCCGGCCACCGCAGCGGCGAAGGTCAACCGCGTGACCTCGGTGACACGCGCCGCAAGCGCATGACCAAGTCGAACCTGAGCCGGATCGACCACCAGAGTTGGCAGGCGAGATGTCCTGAACTTCCGACCCCAGGCGAGCGGTCCGACCGGTGCGGCACTACGAGCCTCCGTGGTCGCCACGCGCAAGTAATACGCGCGCCCGAACGTTATGTCTCCCTACGAAATCAGGTCTTCCGCCCATCCAAATCAATGGGCGTTTGACCGTTCGCCTGAAAGCCGCGAACACAGCACCCTGCGCATAGAGGGCAGCCATGCCGTGTCAGCTCATGGCGACTTCCGGACCCCCTCGGCGTAGACCTGAACCATGGGGTATACGGGCCTTGTCCTGGCGCTGTTCACTCTCGGATACATCCTCGGAGTGTGGACCGCACTTCTCGTTTTGAAGCAGCCGCAGTCGTCCTACGAGGACCCCGTCCACGCGATCCCATCGAGCGCGCCGTTGCGCGATGCGCAGCGCGTACTTAGTGGACGGCGATGAGTCGCGCCAATTCCAGCTCAACCCGGCTCAGGGTGCTCGGCCCGGCTACCCGTCATGACCTCGACAGCTCCGACGATCCTGCAGACGACCTGGTCTCTCTGGGAGCGCGCGAGCTGCGCCATGCGGTCGCCAGCATCATCGGCAGCGCAGAGCTTCTCGACTCCGACGCCTTGATCGACGAACGAGTCCGCCTGTACTCGCGAATTATCCTGCGCGAGAGCCGCCGCCTGAGTGCGCTGATCGACAGCGCGGTGGCGCTCCAGCACCTCGAGCAGGGTGACCGCGAGCTGGACCTGGCGCCGGTCGACATCCGGTCTCTGATCCGGCGCGCGGTGTTTGCCGCAGGAGAGGACGACCTGCGTCCGATCGCAGTCGTCGCGCCTGACAACCTACCTCTGGTCCGTGCGGAGGCCGAGGCCATTCTCGAGGTGCTCGACAACTTCCTGACCAATGCCCGCAGGTTCTCACCCGAGGGCGGGGACATTGCCATCACCGCGCGCCAGGTCGGCGACATGGTCGAGATCGTGGTCGCGGACAACGGCATCGGAATCGATGCCGAGACGCTGCCAAAGCTCTTTCGGAAGTTCTATCGCGGCGACACGGGGGTGGGCCGCCTCACCCCAGGTGCCGGCCTGGGTCTCGCCATCAATCACCGGATCGTCGAAGCACATGGCGGCCAGGTCGTCGCCAGCTCGAACGGTCTCGGCCAGGGCGCTCGATTCCTGTTCACGCTTCCGATCTCCCAGCCGGGCGCCGCATCAGCTGACGTCCTGATCGTCGAAGACGACGCCGGATACGCGCGCTTGATGAAGGCTGAGCTCGAGACGGAGGGATTCAGCACCGTACGAGCCGCCGACGCAGAAACAGCGGAGCTCCTGCTCACATACCTGAGGCCGCGCGCGATCATCCTCGACCTGGCGCTGCCCGGCTTGCAGGGCGAGGAGTTCCTCGCGCGAATGTGGGCGCGAGGCAGCGCGCTGCCGACTGTCGTTCTGACGATGAAGAACCTGGTGCCAGGCGAGATATCGGCTCTGGAAACGAAGGGCGTCACGGCGGTGCTCCCGAAAGAGGCCGGCGCCCCGCAAGCCGCCGTAGCCTTGATCGCCGGTGTCCTGGCCGTCATCCCAACGGCGTCGGGATGATGCTCCACCACCAAACTCCGCCCCAGCTCGAACGCCTGCGCACAGTCCTCATCGCGGATGACGAATCGAGCATCCGGCTTCTCGTTCACGCCACGATCGAGTCCGACGACTACGCGGTGGTCGAGGCCGCGGACGGGGCGCAGGCCTGGGCGCTGACCAAGGAGCTGAAGCCTTCGCTCGTGCTGCTCGACGTGCAGATGCCGGGGCAGAGCGGCCTCGACGTACTGCGCTCGATCAAGGCGGATCCCGGGCTCGCGGAAACACGCGTGATCCTTCTCACGTCCAAGGCACAAGAGCGCGACATCGAGGTCGGCCTCATCGCCGGCGCGGACTTCTACCTCACAAAGCCTTTCTCGCCGCTGGATCTCCTGACCCGGGTCGAGGAAGCGCTCGAGCTCCGATGAGCCGGCGGGTCGATGACTCATCGTCGGGAGACCGAGCTCGACGCACAGGATGGTCGGTCAGGCGCTACATGGTCCTGTTCACGGGCCTGGTGGAGGACTTCGCCAAGCTCATGGCGACGGTGAAAGCCGAGCTCGTGGAGCGGCTCAACAGCGATCAAGAAGCCATGGTGTCCGAGCGCAACTACCGCATGCTTTTCGAAGGCCATCCCCAGCCGATGTGGCTGTACGACGTTGACACGCTCTCGTTTCTCCAGGTGAACGACAGCGCCTGTGCGCACTACGGCTACTCACGCGACGAATTCCTGACGATGAAGATCACAGACATCCGTCCACCCCAGGACGTCCCCAAGTTCCTTGAGCTCCAGGCGACAGTCCTGCCTCTCTCCGACCGGACCGGCCCGTGGCGGCACCTCCTGAAAGACGGTTCGATCATCCAGGTGCTGATCACTTCGCACACGGTGCCCTTCGGCGACCGCCGGGCTCGTTTCGTGCTCGCCGAAGATCTCACCGAAATCCAGCGCCTCGAGCTCGAGCTGGCCGAATCGCACACCCGGGCCGCGCACACCGCGGAGCTCGGTCACGCCAAGGACGAGATGGTGACGATCGTGAGCCATGAGCTGCGCACTCCTCTCGCCAGCATCGTCGGCTTCGCCGAGCTGCTGGCGACGCGTGACGTGACAGTTGCTCAGCGAAAGGAATACCTCGCGGTGATGCTCCAGGAGGGCCGGCGCCTGACTGGGCTCGTCAACGATTTCCTCGATCTGCGCAGCCTCGAGGGTGGACATCTTTCGATGCGCTTCGCGCCTGCCGACATCAAGGCGCTGATCACACGCGCGGTCGAGCTGTTCAGCGACCCCGGCGCCTCACCGATCGAGATTCGCGTGCCCGACGACCTACCGCTCGTTCGAGTGGACGGCGATTCCATGTTCCGCGTGGTGACGAACCTGCTTTCCAACGCCCGCAAGTACTCACCCTCGGGCGGGCCGATCGTCGTCGGCGCGGCCGCCGTCGATGGCATGGTCGAGGTCCGTGTCCAGGACCACGGGCTGGGCATTCCGGCCGAGGCTCTCTCCCAACTTTTCGCCAAGTTCTTTCGCGTCGAGTCGTCTGATCGCCTTGCGATCGGTGGAACGGGGCTCGGCCTCGCGATCTGCAAGAACATCGTCGAGAGCCATGGCGGCAAGATCGTGGCGCGCTCGGGCGGCCTCGGCAAGGGCGCCGTCTTCTCGTTCACAGTGCCGGTTGTCCGGGAGCAAGCGCAAAGCGGTGACGTTCTGGTGGTCGAGGACGACTCGGGCTTCGCAACATTGGTCGAGGCCGAGCTTGGGGCGCGGGGCTTGAGCGCGATCTGGGCGGCGGACGCAGAGACGGCGGGACGCCTGGTGACAAAAGCACGCGCCGTCGTCCTCGATCTGATGCTCCCGGGACTGTCGGGAGAAGACTTTCTGCTCCATCTGCGAGCGACTCGCGGGATCGGCATCCCCGTCGTGGTCGTGACTCTGAAAGACCTGGCCCCGGCAGAGAACCTGGTCTTGCAGAAGGCAGGAGTGACGGCCGTGTTGCGCAAGGGACCCGGTTCCGCCGCGCTGGCCGCCAACCTGATCGCGCAAGGCCTGGCTTCCGAGCTGGTGGCGATTTGAACAGTCAGCGGGACGAGGCCCCGATGATTCTCGATCGCGTCGCCGACAGCGCCCGGCTGATCCGCCTGCGGCAGACATACGAGCAGATCGGCCCGAATCTTGTCGTCGGGCCCGACATCCCGACACCTGTCGTGCGCACGGTTTCGATCCTGTTCACCGACATCCGCGGATTCAGCCGTCTCACAGAGCGGTTCGGCGATGACCCGGCCGGACTGCTCGATGTGCTCAACGCGCATCTGAAGAAGGTCGTCCGCTCGATCACGATCTGCGGAGGTCTGATCGAGAAATTCGTAGGTGACGGGGTCATGGCCACGTTCGGTGCGAGAGAGGAGCAGCCCGACCACGTGCATCGAGCCATGGCCGCTGCGATCGGGCTGGTCGGAGCCAACGAGGCCTTGAACCGACACCACGCCGGGACCTGGGGATTTCGACTCGATGTCGGAGTGGGCATCGCGTCGGGACCAGTCGTCATCGGCGCAGTCGGGTCTCCCGAACGCTCCGAGCTCGGCGTCCTCGGCGATGCAGTCAACGTCGCTGCCAGGCTGGTGACGCATGCCGGCCCGGGCGAGGTGTTGATGACAGGCACGGTCTATCGCGAGGTGTCCGCGATGCTGCAGAGCGAGCTCACCAACCAGTCCGCCGTCCGCGGCCGCACAGGCACCCTCGAGATCTACCGGATGTCCCTGGTCGGCGGACGCGGCGCCCTGGCCTGACCTGCGGTCTCGTGCGTCGAGGGCCCACCATTTACGCGGGATGAAGCTTTATGGCGAACTGTCCGAGTGGTGGTCGACCTTCTCGTCTCCAGACGACTATCGGGAAGAAGCGACGTTCTTCGTCCGCGCCCTGACCGAGTCAGGCGATCCCGCGCCGCGAAGCGTGCTGGAGCTCGGGTCGGGCGGCGGGAACAGCGCATTTCACCTCAAGAAGCGGTTCGCGATGACGCTCGTCGACCTCTCCCCTCACATGCTTGCGGTGAGCCGCGCGCTCAACCCCGAGTGCGAGCACATCGAGGGCGACATCCGCACCGTGCGGCTGGGCCGGACCTTCGACGCGGTGTTCGTGTACGACGCGATCTGCCACATGACGACCGAGGCGGACCTGCGCGCCGCGATGCAGACCTCATTCGAGCATCTCCGGCCGGGTGGCGTGGCGCTGTTCGTCCCCGACTTCGTGCGCGAGACGTTTGTCGAGAACACCGATCATGGAGGCAACGACACCGACCGGGGCAGCGTGCGCTTCTTGCAATGGACCACCGACCCCGATCCGCGCGACACGACCTACCTGGTCGACTTCGCGATCCTGATTCGAGATATGCAAGGCCAGATGCGGTCGGTGCACGACCGTCACGTCTACGGTCTCTTCACGCGCGCCAGATGGCGGCGCCTACTGCGCGACGTCGGGTTCGAGCTGAGCTCTGTCGACGGTGCGCTGGATGGCTTCGAGCGCGATCTCTTCGCAGGTCGGCGCAGGCGGTAGCGCCGTTACAGCTCGCGACCGTTTGCGATCAGCCTGACCTCGATGTTCCCGCGCGTGGCGCACGAGTGCGGGCACACGTTGTGCGCCGCGTCGACGATCCGCGCCGCGTGCTCAGGATCGTCGACCTACGGCAGAGTGACGTCCAGCTCGACCGCAATCGTGTAGGTGCGCTCCTCCGTCGGAATCAGGCTCACGCGGCTCAGGATCGAAACATCGCCAACCTCGACATGCACGCGTCAACCAACGACGCCGAGTGCGCCCTCGAAGCAGGCCGCGTAACCCACTGCGAAGAGCTGCTCCGGGTTGGTGCCGTCGCCCTCCCCGCCCATCTCTTTCGGGCGCCTGAGCTGCACGTCCAGGACTCCGTCGCTCGTGCGCCCGTGGCCATTGGCCCGGCCGCCGATGACCGTTGCCTCCGCCGTATACAGAACGCGCGCCGTCTTCGCCTCCATTGCTATTGGCCCTTGGAGGCTGTCTTCATTTCGGACGTATGGCCCATGCGCAGGGTGGCCCCGACCAGCACGGTCAGGATTGCCAGCACCCCGGCGCTCCAGATGATCCCGGGCGCAGGCTGAGGCCAGCCGGGTTCCTCCAGCAGCCCACCGAACGCCATCACGACGGCCGCGATGAAAGTGATCACAGCCGCAATCCCCGGCGCGTTGACGATGAGCGACCGACGGGCTTCACGCGTCGCCGCGGCGACGATCCCCGAAACGAACAGCAAGACTCCCAACACGTAGGCGGTGATTGTGGAGAGGTGGTGCGAAGTCTCACCGAAGACCCACGGCGAGATGAAGAG
>JBGPEO010000018.1:0-27556 GCA_041482895.1 Candidatus Dormibacteraceae bacterium
CGATCATCGGCCACAACGGGGCCGGCAAGAGCACTCTGCTCAAGAGCCTCGTCGGCATCCTGCGCGTGACCGAGGGCAGGATCTTGCTGGGTGACGATGACGTCACGAATCACCCACCCGAAGAGCTCGCCAAGCGCGGAGTCGGATACGTGCCCCAGGTCAACGACATCTTCGAGCCCCTCACGGTGCTCGAGAACCTGGAGATGGGTGGCTACCTGCTCAGCAACGCAAAGATCCGATCTCGAGTCGCGGAGGTAGGAGACGTGTTCCCGCAACTGCCGCCTCTGCTCAAGCGGCGCGCAGACAAGCTGAGCGGCGGCGAGCGCAAGATGCTCGCGATCGCTCGTGTGCTGATGCTGGATCCCAAGGTCCTGATCCTCGACGAGCCGACCGCGAACCTTTCGCCAAAGCTGGCCGACAGCCTCTTGAGCGAGCACGTGAAGCGGCTCGCGGGCGTTGGCAAGGCCGTGCTGCTCGTCGAACAGAGGGCGCGTGCAGCGCTGAAGATCGCCGACTGGACAAGCGTCCTGGTCTCCGGACAGACCAGGCTGGAAGGACGCCCGGACGAGCTCCTCAAGCGTGCGGACTTTGAGGAGCTGTTTTTAGGAGCAGGGACCAGCACCCCGGTTTCGCCTGAGGAGGACGACGACAAGAGATGAGATTCCTGATGTTCAAAGCAGACGGTGGTCGCAAGCTTGGCGCGTTGCGGCAGGGTGGTAATGATCAGAACGACGAGGTCGTGGAGATCTCTGACTATGCAGACCTGCGCGCGCTCATCGACGCGGGCGACGAGGGCCTGGCCCACGCCCGGGCTGCGCTGTCCTCGTCCCGCTCGAAGTCGCGACGCATGTCGGACCTGGAGCTCCTGGCCCCGATCGAAGAGCCGCGCGGCAACGTGATCGCGATCGGTCGCAACTACCAGAAGCACGCCGAGGAAACCGCGTTCATGGATGGCAGGGAGCCTGCCCCTCCGACCATCTTCACCAAGGCGATCACGTCGCTGACAGAGCCTTTCGCCGACATCGCGATCGACCCGACCATCAGCGACAAGATCGACTGGGAGGTCGAGCTCGCCGTCGTCATCGGCAAGCGCGGCGCGAACATCAAGCGCGGCCGAGCGCTGGATCATGTCTTCGGCTACACGGTGCTGAACGATGTCACTGCGCGCGACATCCAGAGCGGTTGGGGCGGCCAGTACTTCAAGGGCAAGAGCCTCGACCGTTCCAGCCCCACCGGCCCGTGGGTAGTGACCAAGGATGAGGTCGAAGACCCTCAATCGCTCAAGCTGCTTCTGCGGGTCAACGGCATCGTGAAGCAGGAGGGCGACACCCGCGACATGATCTATCCCGTCGACGCGATCATCGAGTGGGTCTCCAAGGGAATGACGCTGCTGCCGGGCTCGCTGATCGCGACCGGAACGCCTGATGGCGTGGGCTTCGCCCGCACTCCGCCCGAGTTCCTCAGGCCGGGCGATGTGATGGAGACGGAGGTGGAAGGCATCGGGCTGCTGCGCAACCGGTTCGTCTCGGCAGCCGGATAGTCGCCCACTAACCGCAGGCCAGGCATATGGATCGCCGCGTCCTTGGCCGGACCTCTATCGGCGTTCCGGCCATCGGCATGGGCACGTGGCGCACGTTCGACACCGACGAGGACAGGCGGCCGCTAGTCGAGCTGGCGCTGTCTTCCGGCATCGACCTGTTCGACTCGTCGCCGATGTATGGACGCGCCGAGGCGGCACTGGCTCGCGCCCTCGACGGCATTCGCGAGCGGGCTGTTGTGGCGACCAAGATCTGGACGGCGGATGCAGAGGAGGGTCTGCGGCAGACCGATCACGCCCTGCGCCTGTTCGGTCATGTCGACATCTACCAGGTCCACAACCTCCTCAACGTTCCCGCGCAGCTCAGCCTCGTCGAGCGCTTGAAGGCTGAGGGCAAGGTGCGGGCGGTGGGCGCCACGCACTACCAGGAGTCTGCTTTCCCAGATTTGGCGGCCTTGATGAAAACCGGGCGGCTGGACATGGTGCAGATCCCCTACAACCCGCTTCGGCGGACCGCGGAGCGCGAGCTGCTGCCGCTGGCGGCGTCGATGGGCCTTGGCGTGCTCGTCATGAGCCCCCTCCAGAACGGCATCCTCGACCGGTTGCCCTCGAAGGCAGAGCTCCATGAGCTCGGTGTGAACACGTGGGCACAGGCGATCCTGAAGTGGGTTGCCGGCGACCCGCGCGTGAGCACCGTCCTCACGGCGACGCAGCAGCCGGGACACGTCCGCGAGAACGCCGCCGCGGGTGATCCGCCCTTCTTCACATCAGAGCAGCGAGACCTCGTCGTGAGAATCGCCGAACGCAGCTGACACGCTCCCTTTAGCCTTTGAGGTCCATGTTCAAGATCGACGAGCTGACAGGCGTGCTGCCGGCGCTGATCTCGCCGCTGCACACCGACGGGAAGGTGGATGAGGACGGCGTGGGCCGCCTGGTCGAGCACGTGATCGACCAAGGGGTGCATGGTCTCCTGGCGCTCGGATCAACCGGAGAGACGGCCTCGCTGGACGAAACCGCGCGCCGCACGATTCTCGCGAGCGTGGTCGCTGCCGCGGCAGGCCGTGTGCCCGTGATCTGTGGCGTGGCCCAGAGCCACCTGCCGGCAGCGCGCATCGAGGTCGAGGCGGCGGCGCGCCTGGGCGCGGCGGCGGCGCTGGTCGCCCCTCCCTTCTACTACCTGATCGACCAGGCGACGCTGCTCGCCTTCTACCGAGCCCTGGCCAAGGACAGCCCGCTCCCGATCTTGCTCTACAACATCCCGCAGTACACGAAGGTCGTCGCCGAGCCGGCCACAGTCGCGACGCTGGCACGCGAGGGAACCATCGCCGGCATCAAGGATTCGAGTCGCGATTTCGAATACTTCGAGGGCGTCTGCATCGCGACTCGGGAGCTGCCGGGGTTTCGCATATTCACCGGCAGCGACACGATGCTGCTGCCCGCCCTCGCGATGGGCGGCGCAGGAACGATCTGCGGCGCTGCCAACGTGGCGCCCGGCTGGGTCGTCCGCATCTACGAGGACTTTCAACGATCGGACATGGCCGCGGCGCGGGCCAACCAGGAAAGGCTCTACGAGCTGGTGACGGTGCTTCGCGGTGGCGTCTTTCCGGCCGCGATCAAAGCCGCCTGTCACGCCCAGGGAATCTGCGAGCCGTGGTGCGCTCCGCCGGTGGCGCCGCTCGACGAACAGGCCGATGCGGAGCTGAGGAACCGGTTGGAGGCCTGGGGCCTGCTGACTCCCGCCAAGCGGCGTTAAGTCTGAGGAGGGGCTTCGAAGTCGGTTCCATCCCCGGCCAGAACCCACGGAGTCGCACCAAAGTCAGCACCAATCGGAGCGCGTAAGATCCGACGGTGACGCAAGCGCGGTCCAAGCGCGACCGCCTGCTCGAAGGCGAAGATCCGGAGTCTCTGAGGCCCCAGGACACGAGGCACTGGATCAGCGTCTACCGCGAGATGATCGCATTCAAGGACGACCTGCTGGAGCGCGTGACCGGCGACCTCATTCACGTCTCTGCACCGGCCAAGTTGGACCTGAACGATGACATCCAGCTGATCGACTCGCAGCTCAAGCGATATCGAAGACGCCTCGATTACTGGGTCCAGCGCCAGCTCGAGCTCGAAGAGATCGCGATCGACGCCAAGACGAGAACCGTCACCTACCGCGACAGCTCAGTCACGCTGACCAAGCGCGAGTTTCAGATCCTGGCGATGTTGATGAGCCGACCGGAGAAATACTTCACGGCTCAACAGCTGCTGGTTGAAGCGTGGCATGACGACCGGCTGCCTGAGGAATCCCTCCGCACGTACATCAGCCGGGTGCGAAAGAAGTTGAAAGAGCTCGATGCCGGGGCCCAGGTTGTGAACAAATCGCGCAAGGGATACGCGCTCATATTCAAGGTTCACCCGGCATAGAGCCGGAGTGTCGGACCGGCCGGAGGCGCGCGGCTCCAACCTGAATCTCGACGGCAGCTATCCTCCTTTCACGCGTGGTCCTCTCCATCGGAGATCTGCTGCTCGACATCACGATCATCCCCGACGGTCCGCTGCGGCCAGACGACGACCGCAAGTCGAGGATCGCCGTCGGGGGTGGAGGCCAGGCCGCCAACTTTTGCGCCTGGACCGCGGCCCTGGGAGAGCCGGTCCGCCTGGTCACAAGGGTCGGCGACGACGACCGCGGCAGGCGCCTCGTGGCCGACCTGGAGGCAAAAGGAGTCGAGGTCTGCCCCGTCTGGGCGGACGAGCCGACCGGCGCGATCGCCGTGCTCGTCGGCCCTGACGGTAAGCGGTCAATGGCCACGGAGCGTGGCGCCAGCGTCGGATTGAGTCCAGACGACCTGGTCCAATCGTGGTTTGAAGACGTGCAGCTGATCCACGTCCCCGCCTATTCGCTGTTCCTGGATCCCCTCGGCAAAGCAGCTCGCGCCGCGATCAGCCGCATGCGCGACAGCGGCGGGATGCTGTCGATCGACCTCTCGTCGGTGGCAGGTCTGGAGGAATACGGCCCGACGAGGATGGCTTACGACCTCGCCCGCCTCAAACCCGAGCTGCTCTTTGGCACGGCCGCCGAGGTGGCCACCATCGGGGTGCCCGCCGAGCACCTTGCGCAGGTGCCCGTGATCAAGCTGGGCGCCGCCGGATGCAGCGTGTTCGGGCGCCTCATTCCGGCTCCGGCTGTCCAGCACGTCGACGGCACGGGCGCCGGCGATGCCTTCGCCGCGGCTTTCTGCGCTGCCTGGATACACGGCTCCACTCCGTTCGAGGCGGCGGAACGCGCGGTGATGGTAGCCTCGGAAGCTGTCACTCGAACGGGAGGGCGACCCAGCTGAGCGTGCCGCTCCAGGTATCGCGAGAGGTCGCGGACGCCGTCGCGGATGGGCGTCCGGTGGTCGCGCTGGAGACGTCGATCGTCGGGCAGGGCCTTCCCGCGCCGCACAACCTGCGCGCAGCTTTCGAAAGCGAGGCCGCGATCAGAAAGGAAGGGGGCGTTCCGGCCAGCGTGGCGGTGCTCGACGGGAAGCTGCGGGTCGGCCTGAGCGCCGGTGACCTCGAGCGGATAGCCGCAGGAGCCGTCAAGGTGAGCTCGAGAGATCTCGGGCCGGCCATCGTCAGGGGGGAGGTCGGAGCGACCACGGTGGCGGCCACGATGCGGGCGGCCGCCATGGCCGGGATCCGCTTTATCGCCACGGGCGGAATCGGGGGCGTTCACCGGGGCCACCCGGAAGATCAGTCAGCCGATCTCGTGGAACTTGGTCGCACTTCGGTGGCCGTCTTCTGCGCGGGCGCCAAGATCATCCTCGACCTGCCCCTCACGCTCGAGCGCCTCGACAGCCTCTCAGTTCCGGTCCTCGGCTACGGCTCCGACGAGTTCCCCGCCTTCTACTCCAGGCACAGCGGCTGCAGGGTCAGCGCGCGGGTCGACGGGCCGCAGGAAGCGGCCCGCGTCCTGCGTGCCGCCTGGGATACCGGTACGCGCGGAATCGTCGTGGCGGTGCCGCCGCCGGCGGAGCTCGACGGGGCTGAAGAGATGGCGCAGCGCGCCGTACGCGAGCTCGCCGGGGTCATGGGATCTGAGGTCACCCCGAGGCTGCTCGCCCGGATGGCAGAGCTGTCGGGCGGTCGATCACTCGACGTCAACGTCGAGCTGGTGGTGAACAACGCGCGAGTCGCTGCGCAGGTGGCCGCGGCCTACGCCTGACTCTACGCAGGGAATTCGGCGACAGGCCCATAGTTTCCAGGTGGCAGTGAACTCACCCGTCGAGCTGATCGTCTTCTCGGACTACGTTTGACCCTGGTGCTACATCGACTCGGTCCGAGTCGAGCAGCTCGAGCGTGAGAATCTGGTCAAGGTGACCTGGCTGCCCTATGAGCTGCATCCCGAAGCTCCGGTCGAGGGCATTCCCCGCGAAACTTATTTCCGCGGCGCCCGCTTCGAGCAGATGCGTAGTCATCTCGAAACGATCGCGGCCGAGGTCGGCCTCACGATGAAACAGCGCGACGTCATCATCAACTCGCGCCGCGCCCTCGGCGCCGCGGAGTTCGCTCGCGAGCACGGCAAGTTCGACGCGATGCACCTCGCACTGCTCAAGGCGCACTGGGAGGGAACCGGCCGGCTCGAAAACGTGGACGACCTTGTGCGGCTCGGGACTGAGGTTGGCCTGGATGCGACAGAGCTCCGGGCGGCGATCGACGACGACCGCTATGCGGCGGTGATCGACGACAACCGCATCGAGGCGGAATCGCTCGGAATCAACGCCATCCCCGCGCACATCTTCGGCCGGCGCTACCTCGTGCTCGGAGCCCAGCCGTATGAAGCTTTCAAGCAGGTGCTCGACCGCTTGCGCGAAGAGGCCGCCACCGGATGAGGATAGTTTCGCTGCTGCCGAGTGCAACCGAAGCGCTCTTCGCACTCGGGGTGGGAGACCAGGTGGTCGCGGTCACCCACGAGTGCGACTACCCTCCTGAGGCGGCGCTGCTGCCAATCGTCACGCGATCGACGCTGCAGCTCTCTGGGAAAGAAAGCGGGGAGATCGACGCGGCGGTATCCCTCGCCGCGCTGGAAGGGCGCTCTCTCTATTCGGTGGACACCGGCGCCATCCTCGCGCTGGAACCCGACCTTGTGGTGGCCCAGGATATCTGCGACGTGTGCGCGATCCCGGCCGACGAGGTCGCCGAAGACCTGGCGGGAATCCGCATGATCCGCCAGCACCCCCACTCCTTCGAGGACGTGTTGAGCGACATCGAGGAGCTGGCCAGGGCTTGTGGCGTGGATCCCGCTCCGCTGATGAAGGATTTGCGGCGCCGCATCGAGTCTGCGGCTCAAAAGGCGCGGTCGCTGCCTGCCGTTCGTGGTGTTTTTCTCGAGTGGATCGACCCACCCTATCGCGCCGGTCACTGGACGCCGGACCTGCTCGACCTGGCCGGCATCGAGGACCCGCTGGCGCGGCCTGGGATTCCATCGGTGGCGATGGAGTGGAGCGACGTGGTGGCCGCGCGGCCGGAGCTCCTGATCCTGGCGCCGTGCGGGTTCGACCTCGCCCGCGCGCAGGCCGAGACCGGCGCCGCCCGCGCCATGATCGACTCGGTCGGGGCGGAGCGAGTGGTCGTCCTGGACGGCTCTGCTTATTTCAACCGCCCGGGACCTAGGCTCGTCGACTCCCTGGAGCTCCTCGTAGCCAATCGGTGAGCTGGTGTCTCATGCGCCTAGTACGCGTCTTGCGGTCTCGACGTCGAGGCGTCGAGACATCGGTGCGCGATGCGTCGGGACGGCTCGTCGCAAAAGTGACCCAGACACAGATGGTGCTCCGGCCGCGCGGTTAGATCCCCCTTAGCGGGACCTGGCCAGGACGAGCTGCTCCCGCAGCTCGTGTTGAAGTCGAGGCGAGTCGATCTCAGCCGAAAGGTGTCGTGCCAGCAAGCGTTTCAGAGGTGGAGGCATCAGTCTCTCAAGCTCCGCACGAGCCTCCTCCGGCCCCGCTACGAAGATCCGCTTGTAAACGCCTGACTGCACCTCGTGGCCGATGACGTCGATGACTCGCTCGAGGTTGGCCTTCGTGCGGTTGTCCGCCTTGCGCTGATTGCTTGGCGCTGACGTGCCGCCGGCCCTGTTTCGTTTGACCTCTTCCCCATGCACCTGCTCGAGCGGATAGACGTCGTCAAGGATCGCGGCGAACAGCTTCGCGTGCTCTTTGTCGACGACCGCGATCAGGGCGGGCGGAAACCGCTCCAGCTGGCGCTCGATGGGGGCGAGCAGCAACGCGCCCACCTCCAGTCTCACCTCCGTCTCCATCGGCAGCTTGACCAACTCGAGCAGTCCCACCGCCTCGTCTCCGAAACCTGCCAGCGCGGGACTCCCGGCCGGCTTGACGATCTCGATGTGCTCGCGCAAGCGGGCCAGCTCGCGCTCCATGATTCGTCGCTCGTCATCGTCGAGACGGTCCTTGTAGCGCCGCCTCAACTGCCCGAGCTCGATGTCGTAATGCCGCAGGTCGAAACCCTCTGCCCGCGCGGGAAGGTAGACGCTCAAAGCCCGGTCCGACGCGAGACGAAGTTTGGGATTAAAGGTGTAGATGGCCTTCAGGATGCCTTCGTCCTTCATCTCAGAACTTGTTTTACGCCGCCTGGTGCAACTAGTAAAGAGCGTGCGTATCGTTGTCGTCATGTTCGATGACGAAACTGTGGTCGCCTGGCGCGCGATGCCGTATCGGGCGCCGGTGGTGGCGGACGGCGGCAGCGAGATCGGGAGCGCGGAATCGCTTCTGGGCGATGAGGCGGAGGACATCTTTCACGGCATCGTCGTCAAGCGCAAGCAGGGCGGCGGTCCGGTCGAGATTCCGGCGGTGCGGATCAAGAAGATCACCACGAAGCACGTCGTGACCGACCTCTCCGAAGCGGAGGTCGAGGCGCTGCCGGCCTACCGAGAAGAGCACTGGTTCCATCTCGGTTGGGGTGGTCTTTTCCGCAAGCACCCCGAGTGGGACGAGACCTCCAGGACCTAGAGCGTCGGGTCGCGGAGCTGAAAGCGCTCTCTTCGCAACCATCGTCGAAGACCTGCAGACGTTCAAGTACCGGAGGGCGCATTGGCGCGAGCGAGTCGAGTCGCTCAACGGTCAGGGGTCGCGCCAGGCCTGAACCGGGACGCCCCGGGCCTTCAACAAGGAGTCAACCGGTGGCGGTCAGCAAGCCGCTAACCGCCACCGTGCCCGTCCCTTCCTAGCCGCTACCCCGGGCAACGATGTTCCTCGCCTTATGCACCAAAGTCTGCACTTTGAGCCGCTGAGATTCAGGTCGTCTTCAGCTCAGTGGGAGCCTCGACCCGGAAGACCGAGAGGCTCGGAACGAGGAGGGCGTAGATCGCCGGCAGCACGAGCGCGACCAGAAAGATCGCAAACGGAAAGAAAACGCTCACCGCGCTGCTCATAACGCCGACGGCGATGGTCGACCCGGCGTAGAGAAGTGCCACGCGGATGGACGCGTCGTGGTTGGCCCTGGCCAGCGCGTACAGCTGCCTGGGATCGAGCGCCCTGCCGATGCCCAGCTTGTCTGAGCCGATGAGCAATGCGGCGAACAGATAGAGCGCGGCCAGCCACCACGCGACGAGCAACACCAGGATCACCAGCCCGATGCCGATCGCGATCACTAGCTGGGTTCGACCGGACATCCCCAACAGCACGGCGAATGCGACCAGGACGATCAGGACGAACGAGACCACCAATCCGTAGACGAGGCTGACTACGAATGGAGCGACGCCGCGCTCCAGGTGCTGGAACCCTGCCGGCGGAAGCTCTTTCCAGCCGCTGCGGACCATGTCAGTGGCGTTGAGCGCCCAGCCGATGATGTTGATCCCTCCGACGATCGGGATCAGACCGATCAATCCCGTCACGATCACGCGCTGGAACCAATCCGGCGTGGTTGTGAACCAGAACAGGTCGAGCGGGCCCTCGACGGATCGCGAACGCCATTTCGTGCCGTCCCACCACCAACGGCCATCCGGGGAGATCTGCGCGGGCATCGATCCATCATGAGTGAAACCGACGGCGCTTTCCCGCCAGAGGCATGTATAGGTTTCGGCAGATTTCGCCATAATTTGCCGAGGTGGGATCGCTTGCTTCGCACGCCCGCTCGCCCTGGCTCAGCCTCGGCGAGGCCAGCCGGCTTCTGGGCATTACGCCAGGGACCTTGCGCCGGTGGGCGGACCATGGTGATGTCGCCGCATTCGTAACCCCAGGCGGTCACCGTCGCTTCCCCCGTAGCGCGATCGAATCGCTGGTGCCCCAGGCGAGGAGCCGGCGTCCCGTGCTGACAGGCCTGACCGCCAGCGCCTCGCGAGTCACGCGCGCATACCTCCGGACCCAGCGACCCGGTCGTTCCGCAGGCGACCCTGGAATCGCCGCCTTGACCGAGGCCGAGCGCGCCGACATGAAGAACCGCGGCCGGAAGCTCCTTCTGCTGCTCCTCGATCACCTGAACGAAGAGCCCCGACGGTCTTCGCTCAAGCTCGCCGAAGCCGAGGAGGAGGCGACGCAATACGGGCGACGGGCTGCAGCCCTTGGGGCGTCGCTGTCCGCCACGCTCGAGGCCTTCGTCAGGTTTCGCGGAGCGTTCATCGCGGAGCTGGCGTCGATCGCCCGGCGGCGAAGGCTTGACACGCGCGAGGCCACCGCGCTGCTGGTCGAAGGGGAAAGCTCGGTCGACCGCCTTCTGGTGGCGCTTACGAACGCGTACACCGCGGTGCGGTCATGACTGCCATACGGCTCGGGACTCGAGGGTCGAAGCTGGCGCTCGTCCAGAGCGAGCTCATCGCCGAGAGACTGCGTGGGGCGGGCCATGAGGTCGACCTACTGCCGATCGTGACCGAAGGCGACGTGCGGGCGATCGACATGTCGCCCGGCGAGGGCGTCTTTGTCGCCGCGATCGCGCGCGCCCTCCTCGCGGGTCAGATCGACATCGCCGTTCACAGCGCGAAGGACGTCCCTCTCGAGGAGGATCCAGGCCTGGCAATCGCCGCCTACCCTGAACGCGCCGATCCGCGTGACGCGCTCGTCACAAGAGGCGGCGGTGGTTCTCTCACATCGCTGCCTCACGGCGCGATCGTCGGCACGGACAGCCCTCGCCGCGCCGGATTCCTGCTCTCGGCGCGGCCGGACCTGAAGGTGATTCCCCTGCATGGCAACGTGGAGACGCGTCTCCGGCGCCTGGATGACGGCGGCGCCGACGCGCTCGTGCTGGCTGCGGCCGGAATGGATCGGTTGGGAAAGCAGGCGCGAATCGACCAGAGATTCGAGCCTGACGTCTTCTCGCCGGCGCCCGGCCAGGGAGCGCTCGCCGTGCAGGTGAAGCGATCGAACATCCGGCTGATGGAGCTCGTTTCCGCGATCGACGACGACGACATCCGCCTAGCGGTCGAGGCCGAACGCGAGGTGCTGAGGGCGACCGGAGGAACGTGCAGAGCGCCCGTGGGCGCGCTCGCCTCGCTCAGCGGAGACGAGCTCGCATTGCTCGCAGGAGGCGTGAACAGCGACGGCTCAGGCAAGCTCGTCGAGCGCTTGACAGGTCGCCGCGGCGACGCCACGGACATGGCGACCAGGCTCGGGCAGCGCCTGCTGGCAGAGGTGGCGCTGCGATGATCGCGGTCCTCGTGACCCGGCCCGACGGTGAATCCGATCCTCTGGTGCACGCGCTGCGAAAGCGCGGCTACCGCGTGCATGCCGTGCCGATGGTGCAAACGGAGCCGGTGGACTTCAACGCCGGCGCGCTTGCGGGATGCGACTGGATCGTGCTCACGAGCGCGCGCGGCGTGAAGGCGCTGACCGACCTCCCGAGCGGGCCGAAATTCGCAGCCGTGGGACCGGAAACGGCGCGCGCTCTCCGAGCCCGAGGCGTTGAGCCCTCTCATGTGCCTGGACGCGCCGACGGCGCAGACCTTGGCGACACTCTCCCGGACGTCGACGGGAAGCGAATCGCGCTGGTGCGGGCGTCGGCCGCAGGCGAAGATCTGCCCGACCGCCTGCGCCGCCGCGGCGCGGCCGTCGAGGAAGTAACCGCCTACCGCACCGTGGAGGGTCCGGCCGCGTCGGCCGAGTTGCTTCGGTCCGCGCTCGCCGATCCAGAGCTCGGCGCCGTCGTTTTCGCCTCAGGTTCGGCTGTGCGAGGATTTCTTCGGCTGGGCGGAAGCAATCGAGTGCCCGCCATCACGATCGGGCCGCGAACCACCAGCAGCGCGCGCGGGCGAGGCTTCGTGGTCATCGCCCAGGCGGACGCGCAGAGCGTATCGGGCCTTGCCGACGCGGTCGTCCACGCTTTACCAATGGAGATCAAGAAAGGTGCGTGAGCTCCTTCGAACCAGGACGGTTCCGACTCCCGCAGCCGACCGGCCGCGGCGCCTGAGGGCCAATCCTCAGCTCAGAGAGCTGGTTCGCGAGACGCGGCTTCACCCCTCGCAGCTCGTTGCGCCGATCTTTGTGGTCTCGGGCCGCGGACGTCGCGAAGAGATTTCGTCCCTCAAGGGCCATGCCCGGCTGAGCCCCGATCTCGCCGTGGCCGAGGCCGCCCGCCTGGCCGCGCTTGGGGTTGGCGGCGTTCTGCTTTTCGGCATACCGGACTCGAAGGACGCGAGGGGCGACGGTGCGGCGGACGAAAGAGGCCCGGTGCCGGAAACGCTGCGCAGGCTGAAAGCAGAGAAGCTGGCGCTTGCCCTGGCGGCCGACGTCTGCCTGTGCGAATACACGACGCATGGCCACTGCGGGGTGCTCGACGGCGACCGGATCGACAACGACGCGACCCTGCCTCTGCTGGCGGACGCGGCCATCGCCTATGCCGAGGCGGGGGCCGACATCGTGGCCCCCAGCGCGATGATGGACGGCCAGGTCGCCGCGCTGCGCGCCGGCCTTGACGCCGGTGGTTTCCACAGCACGGCGATCGTCGCGTATGCGTCGAAGCACGCCTCGGTGCTATATGGACCGTTCCGCGAAGCTGCCGGCTCGACGCCAGGTTTCGGCGATCGGAAGTCCTACCAGATGGACCCCTCCAACGGCCGCGAGGCGATGCGTGAGCTCGACCTGGATGCGCGAGAAGGGGCCGACATCCTGATGGTGAAGCCGGCGATCACCTCGCTCGACCTGCTTGCGATGGCGCGCACTCGTTTCGACTTGCCCCTCGCCGCCTACCAGGTGAGCGGCGAGGCCGCGATGATCGAGGCCGCCGCGGAGCGGGGCTGGATCGACCGGCGTGGAGCCGTGCTCGAATCGCTGACAGCGATCGTTCGCGCCGGCGCGAACATCGTCGTCACCTACTTCGCGGCCGATGCGGCCGGGTGGTTGAACCAGTGAGCGATGCAAGGTTCGTGCACGCACTGGCGCTGGGCCTGGATGCGGAGTGGCGGCGCCTGCCGGCCGCCCAACGCTGCGACACCGCAGAGGAGCTCGCCGCGGCGGTCACCAGCGAATCGGAGGTGCTGACTCACAGCTATTCGATGGTGGGGCTGCAGCCCGGAGCGGACCTGCTGTTGTGGAGCCTAGGACCGAGTCTCGAATCGGTCGAGGAGCGAGCGGCGATGGTCCTGCGCTCCGGCATGGGGACATGGCTCAGCGTGAAGGAGAGCTTCCTCGGCGTGATCCAACCTTCGCAGTACGTCAAGAAGCCGACGCCGCAGGAGCAGTCGCTTTTCAGCGGAGAGCGGTCGCGCTACCTCATCGTGTACCCGTTCACCAAGAGCACCGATTGGTACCTGCTTGGAAAGGAAGCGCGCCAAGGGATCATGAACGAGCACATGCGCGTCGGCCATGAATACCCGGAAGTTCGCCAGCTTCTGGCGAACAGCTTCGGGGTGGACGACATGGATTTCCTGGTCGCGTACGAGACAGACGACCTCCCGAAGTTCGGCGAGCTCGTCCGCGCGCTGCGGGGCACCGACAGCCGGAAGTCCACCGTCCGCGACACGCCGATCCTCACAGGAATCCACCGTCCGATCCAAGAGATAACCGCGCTGCTCGGCGCCGTGAACGACGCCAGGTGAGCCGCTTCCTCAACGCCGCGAGGCGCCGGCCGGTCGACGTCACGCCGGTGTGGCTCATGCGCCAGGCGGGGCGATCGCTGCCCGAATATCGAAAGCTCCGCGAACGCTGGACCCTTGTCGACATCGTCGCTCAGCCGGAGCTTTGCGCCGAGGTGACCCTGCAGCCAGTCCGCCGCCTGGGCGTCGACGCCGCCGTGATGTTCGCGGACATCATGCTTCCACTGAGGGGCATGGGCGTCGAGTTCGAGCTCGTGGAGAACGTCGGCCCGGTCATCGCCAGGCCCGTCTCATCGGCAAGCGACATTGAGGCGCTGGTAGTTCCGCCCGGCGAAGAGGCCGCGCCTCAGGTGATCACGGCGGTGCGGCAGGTCGTCGCGCAATCCCCGGTGCCGGTGATCGCGTTCTCGGGCGCTCCGTTCACTCTGGCCAGCTATCTCATCGAAGGGCGGCCGAGCCGCGACTTCACGCGCGTGAAGGCATTCATGTATTCGGAACCGGGCGCGTTCGACCGCCTTCTCGCGAAGCTTGCGGCGACGATGGCGGGCTACCTCCAGGCCCAGGTCGCCGCGGGCGCGAGCGCGATCCAGCTTTTCGACTCGTGGGCAGGCGCCCTCGCGGTCGACGACTACGAAGCTCGGGTTCTCCCCCACACCCGCGCCATCTTCGAGGCGCTCAGCTCTTCGGGCGTGCCCCGGATCCACTTCGGCACCGACACCGCCGGGATGCTCGAATCGATCGCGTCCACGGGACCCGACATCGTGTCGCTCGACTGGCGGGTGCCCCTCGACGCGGGCTGGAAGCGGGTGGGCCACGACCGCGGGATCCAGGGCAACCTCGATCCGGCGGTGCTCCTCGGGCCGGCGGAGCTGGTGCGCGAGCGCGCCCGCGACATTCTCCGCCGTGCCGGCGGCAGGCCGGGCCACATCTTCAACCTCGGGCACGGGGTCCTACCGTCGACGCCGCTGGAGAATCTCCAGGTCCTGGTCGAGACGGTGCACGAGTGGCAGGTCGCGCGTGTCGCGTGAGTCGACCGTGGAGGGGTCCCCGCGAAGTCACGGCGTAGCCTCTGAGTTCGCGGGGCTGGGTGTCTTGTGCATGGCGTACGGCAGCCCACCGAACGAAGAGGGCATCGAGGCTTACTACACGCATATCCGGGGCGGGCGCAAGCCTTCGCCGGAAGCCCTCGACGAGCTGAGGGCGCGGTATCGGGCTATCGGCGGCTCGCCGCTGACGGCAATCACTCGAGAGCAGGCGGCCGCGATCGGCGTCCGCCTCGGGCTGCCGGTGTTTGTAGGCATGAAGCACGCGCCACCTTTTGTCGCCGACGGCGCCGCCGACGCAGAGCGCGCAGGCGTAAGCAGGTTGGTCGGCCTGCCCCTCGCGCCGCATTTCGCCGACATGAGCCTTGGCGCGTACGAGCGCTCGCTAGAGAAGTCGTGGCGCGGCGAGCTGACATTCATACGCGGATTTCACGACCATCCGGCTTTCATCATTGCGGTGCGGCGACTGCTCTCGGAAAGCCTCGAAGAAGGATGGCCTGAGCGCCTTTTTTTCACGGCGCACAGCCTTCCGGCGCGGATCGTCGCCGAGGGAGACGGCTACATGGACCGCCTGCTCGAGAGCTGCCGCTTAGTTGAGGAAGGCATGAAGCTGCCTCCCTGGGAGTTTGCGTTCCAGTCCGCGAGCACGACCGGCGAGCCGTGGCTTGGTCCGGACCTGCTCGCCGCAATCGAGCTGTCCGGCGCCCAGGACGTGCTCGTCTGCCCGATCGGATTCGTCGCGGACCACCTCGAGATCCTCTACGACCTCGACGTCGAGGCACAGGCCTTCGCGCGCGCGCGCGACATCAAGCTTCGGCGCACCGCCTCGTTCAACGCGAGGCCCGAGTTCATCGAAGCCATGGCCGCAATCGTCTCGGACGCAATCGACCGGCGTGTCTGACCGGGCGCCACGCTGCACCTACCGGCTGCAGCTTTCCAAAGACTTCACGTTCGAGGCAGCGGCATCACGGGCCAGGTACCTGGCATCCCTCGGGATCAGCCACGTTTACTCTTCGCCGCTGCTTCAGGCCGCGGCCGGAAGCAGCCACGGATACGACGTGGTCGATCCGCACCGGATCAACGGGGAACTGGGCGGCGAGGCGGGGTTTCGCCGCTTCACCGGAGTGCTCGCAGAGCACGGCCTGAAGCTGCTCATGGACGTGGTGCCCAACCACATGGCCACGGCCGGACGGGCCAATCCGTGGTGGTGGGACCTGCTCCTGAATGGGAAGTCGAGCCCGTACGCGGGTTACTTCGACATCGACTGGGACCCGCAGATGTCGCATCTGAAGGGCAAGGTGCTGCTGGGCGTGCTTGGCGACCGTTACGGAAACGAGCTGGAGGCGGGCCGGCTGGCGCTGGACCATAAAGGCGACGAGCTGATCGTCCGCTATCACAACGATGAGTTTCCGATCTCGCGCGAGAGCCTCGACGGGCAGCAGGTCGATGCCGTGAGCGGCGACCTCGATGCCCTCGACGCGCTGCTGCAGCGCCAGCACTACCGACTCGCCTACTGGCGAACCGCCCAGGAAGAGCTCAACTACCGGCGCTTTTTCACCGTCGACAGCCTGATCGGCCTTCGCGTTGAGCTCGAACAGGTCTTGAGGGACAGCCACCGGCTGGTTTTCGAGCTGCTCAATCGCGGCGACGTGGACGGGCTTCGCGTCGACCACGTCGACGGGCTGCTGGATCCCCAAACCTATCTTTCAACTCTTCGTGCTGAAGCACCGAACGCGTACCTCGTGGTTGAGAAGGTGCTCGAAGACGGCGAGCGGCTGCCGCGCCAGTTTCCCGTCCACGGCACCACCGGCTACGACTTCATCGGTCGCGTAGACGGTCTGTTCGTCGACTCCCGAAACGAGGAGATGATGACCACGCTCTACCACGCGTTCAGCGGTGAGTCCCTGACCTACGCCGAGGTCGTTCGAACCTGCAAGCAGGAGGTCATGGTGAGCGACCTGGCCCCTGACCTCGAACGCTTGACCAGCCTGCTGGTCGAGATCTGCGAGCGCTACCGCGGCCAGCGCGATCGGACGCGCCACGAGCTTCAGGAGGCGATTCGCGAGGTCGCAGCCGACCTCACGGTGTACCGGACCTACGCGGCGCCGCGCTCTGTGGGCGACGAGGATCGGCGTCGGGTGGCCACTGCGGTCGAAAAGGCCGGCCACCGCCGTTCCGAAATGGATCCCGGGCTGCTCCGATTCATCGGCGAGCTCCTTCTCATCGGGCACGACGGCCACCTGGAACGAGAGTTCGCGGCGCGATTTCAGCAGTTCACGCCTGCAGTCATGGCAAAAGGTGTCGAGGACACCGCCTTCTATCGATACAACCGTCTGGTGTCGCTAAACGAGGTCGGTGCTGACCCCGCGCGGTTCGGCCGCCCGGTGGAAGAATTTCATGCGAGCTGCGAGCGCATCGCCGCCGAGTGGCCCGCGACGATGCTGACGCTTTCAACCCACGACACGAAGCGGAGCGCAGACGTCCGCGCCAGGCTGGACCTGCTGTCGGAGATTCCACTCGAGTGGGGCGAGGCGGTCAAGCGGTGGGCCGATCACAACCAGCGCTTCCGATCACAGGGGTACCCCGACCGGAACATCGAGTACCTGATGTATCAGACGCTTGTCGGGGCCTGGCCCATCGAGATCTCGCGCCTATCAGGATTCCTTCGAAAGGCCGCTCGTGAAGCCAAGGCGCACACATCCTGGCTCAATCCGGACAGCGGCTACGAAGACGCGCTGGCGCAGTTCGCAAGCCAGGTCATCGCCGACCCGGAGTTCGTGAGCGACCTGGAGGCGTTTATCGGCGGCCATCACATCGTCGCGCTTGGGAGGGCGGTCTCGCTGGCCCAGGCCACGTTGCTCCTCACATGTCCGGGCGTACCCGACCTGTACCAGGGAACCGAGGTCTGGGATTTGAGCCTCGTCGACCCGGACAACCGCCGGCAGGTCGACTACGACCGGCGCGAGAGCCTGCTGTCTGAAGTGCGGGAAATGGGTGCCGCGCAGGCGATGGTGCGCTCCGATGATGGGACGCCAAAGCTCTGGTTGATCGCCCGGCTGCTCGATGAGCGACGGCGCCGGCCAGACCTCTTTGAAAGCACCAGCTACGCACCGCTTGCGGCCGTTGGAGCCAAGGCGCCTCACGTTGTGTCATTCGTTCGCGACAGGCTGGTGGTGATCGTGCCGCGCCTCCTCATCGGACTGGGCGGCGATTGGGCCGGCACCACGCTCGAGCTTCCTCGAGGTCGGTGGAAGAGCGTTCTCGACGGCGACGAGCAAGACGGCGGGGCTCCGATCGACCTGGGCCCGCTCCTGCAAGCGTTTCCGGTTGCGGTCCTGGCTCGAGATTCGGACTGATGCACAGGTTCAGGGTCTGGGCGCCCGGGCGCCGCGCGGTCAAGCTCGTCGCGGACGGTCGCACGCTTGCCATGTCACCGGCTGATCAAGGCTGGTGGGAACTCTCGGACAACGACGCTGGCGCTGGCACCCGTTACGGCTACTCGCTCGACGGGGGCGAGGTCCGACCCGACCCGCGTTCGGCGTCGCAACCAGGTGGTGTCCTCGGCCTGTCTGAGGTGGTCAATCAAGCCGCGCACTCATGGAGCGATGGCGGCTGGCAGGGCATGCGGTTGGACGGGGCGGTGATTTACGAGCTGCATACCGGCACGTTTTCGCCACAGGGAACCTTTGACGGGATCATCGAGCATCTCCCCCACCTCGTCGCGCTTGGGGTCGATGCGATCGAGCTCATGCCGGTGGCGGAGTTTTCGGGTGATCGCGGTTGGGGTTATGACGGAGTCGATCTGTTCGCGCCGCATCACTCCTACGGCGGACCGGCAGCGCTGAAGCGGCTCGTGGACGCATGTCACTCGGCCGGGCTCGGCGTCTTGCTGGACGTGGTTTACAACCACCTCGGGCCGGTCGGCAACTTCCTGTCCGAGTTCGGGCCGTACTTCAGCGACACTCATCACACCGGGTGGGGCTCCGCAATCAACTTCGATGGGCCTGCCAGCGAAGAGGTGAGGCGATTCGTAATCGACAACGCCCTGATGTGGATCCGCGAGTACCACGTCGACGGGCTTCGCCTCGATGCTGTACACGCGATCGTCGACCAGACGCCACTGCACGTTCTCGAGCAGCTCGCGCGCGAGGTGGAAACGCTTGCTGCCGAGCTGCACCGCAATACCTTTGTGATCGCCGAGTCGGACCTGAACGATCCACGATTCGTGCGCAGTCGCGAAGCCGGCGGCTATGGTCTCGATGCCGCCTGGGCTGATGACTGGCACCATGCGCTGCATGCGATGCTGACTGGGGAGCGGACCGGTTATTACGAGGACTTCGGCTCGCCGGAGATGCTGGCCAAAGCCCTGCGGCAAGCGTGGGTTTATGACGGCGAGTGGTCAGCTCACCGAAAGAAGACCCGCGGCGGAAAGGCGGCAGGCCTTCCCGCCCACGCGTTCGTCATCGCTATCCAGAACCACGACCAGATCGGCAACAGGGCGACCGGCGATCGGCTGGGCGCCTCGATCGACGAGGGCGCTCTCAAAGCAGCGTCCGCCCTCCTGCTGACGGCGCCGTTCACGGCCCTTCTATTCCAGGGTGAGGAGTGGGCGGCGAGCAGCCCGTTTCAATACTTCACGGACCACGCGGACCCGAAGCTCGGCAATGCGGTGCGCGAGGGACGCCGTCGCGAATTCGCCGCGTTTGGTTGGGCCCCGGACCTCTTCCCGGACCCACAGGATCCGACGACATTCATTCATTCGAAGCTCCTGTGGCACGAGCTCGACGAGCCATTCCACAGCCGGATGCTGGATTGGTACAGGGCGCTGATCCGGTTGCGCCGTCGCATGGCGGTGCCGAAAAGCGACCCTGGGCCGGAGCCCACGGTGGAATTGGATGCGGAGGCGCGTCGGATCGTGTACGAGCGAGGCGGAATCGTCGTGCGGGCGAACCTGGGCGATACCGATTGGGTCTCCCCCATCCCCGGCGGCGAACGGATGCTGATGACATCCAACCCGGCGATCAGGCCCGACGCCGGAAGCCTGTGCGTGCCACCATCGAGCGTCGTGATTCTCGAAAGCGGCGTCGCAGGTGGCTGAAGACAGGGTCGAGGCCTGGCCCGGCCGCCCCTATCCGTTCGGCCCGAGCTACGACGGGAGCGGCACGAACTTCGCACTGTTCTCGGAGGTGGCGGAGGCGGTAGACCTCTGCCTCTTCGACGATGCGGGAGCGGAGCGCAGGGTCCGCCTGGAGGAGGTCGACGCCTTCTCGTGGCATGCCTACCTGCCGACCGTGGGACCAGGACAGCGCTACGGCTATCGCGTCCACGGCCCGTATGCGCCCGACGAAGGCGTCCGCTGCAACCCGCGGAAGCTGCTGCTAGATCCGTACGCACGCGCGATCGAAGGTCAAATCGATTGGAACTCCTCCTGCTATTCCTACGATTTGAAGAACCCAAACGCAGTGAACATCGAAGACAGCGCGCCGCATGTGCTCAAGTCGGTCGTTCATCACCCACATTTCGACTGGTTCGGCGACAAGCCGCCCGACCGGCCGCTTCACGAGACCGTCATCTACGAGGCCCACCTCAAAGGCTTGACGCGCCTTCACCCGGACGTGCCCGAGCATCTTCGAGGCACGTACCAGGGCTTCGCCCATCCCGCGGTGATCAACCACCTGACCTCTCTCGGCGTGACCGCGGTGGAGCTGATGCCCATTCATCAGTTCGTCCACGACCAGCGCCTGGTGGATCGAGGCTTGAGAAACTACTGGGGCTACAACACGATCGGGTTCTTCGCGCCCCACAACGAATACTCCAGCACCGGCCAGCGCGGGGAGCAGGTCAACGAGTTCAAGGCGATGGTGCGCACGCTCCACCAGGCAGGCATCGAGGTCATCCTCGATGTCGTCTACAACCACACCGCCGAAGGCAACCACCTGGGCCCGACGCTCTGCTTCAAGGGCATCGACAACCGCGCCTACTACCGGCTGGTGGAGGACGAGCCGGAGTTCTACTACGACACGACGGGAACGGGCAACAGCCTCAACGTCAGGCACCCGCACCCGCTGCAGCTGATCATGGACTCGCTTCGGTACTGGATCACCGAGATGCACGTCGACGGGTTCCGTTTCGACCTCGCCGCGACCCTCGCGCGCGAGTTCCTCGAGGTCGACCGGCTGGCCACCTTTTTCGACATCATCCAGCAGGACCCGGTCATCAGCCGGGTCAAGCTGATCGCGGAACCCTGGGACATCGGTGAAGGTGGATACCAGGTCGGCAACTTCCCTCCGTTGTGGTCGGAATGGAATGGCCGCTACCGGGACAGCGTGCGTGACTTCTGGCGCGGCGAGCCATCCACGGTCGCAGAGCTCGCGTCACGCCTCACCGGCAGCTCCGACCTGTACCAGAACGACACGCGGCGACCTTTCGCGAGCGTGAACTTCGTCACCGCCCACGACGGCTTCACGCTGCGCGATCTCGTCTCGTACAACGAGAAGCACAACGAAGCGAACGGGGAGAGCAACGCAGACGGTGACTCCCACAACCGCTCGTGGAACTGTGGTGCGGAAGGTGAGTCGGAGGACCCAGAGGTCCGGAGGTGCCGGGCCCGGCAGCAGCGCAACTTTCTCACCACGCTCTTCACAGCCCAGGGCGTCCCGATGCTGCTCGCCGGCGACGAGCTGGGCCGGACTCAAAAAGGCAACAACAACGCCTACTGTCAGGACAACGAGCTGTCGTGGGTCGACTGGGCCGCAATCGATGGGTCCCTCCTCGAGTTCACCCGCTGGATCATCGCCTTTCGACGCGATCACCCGGTGTTTCGGCGCCGGAGGTTTTTCCAGGGGCGGCCGATTCGCGGCACCCTGGACATCGGCTGGTTCAAACCCGACGGGCAATCGATGACCGACGAGGATTGGGATGTCGGCTACGCGCGTTCGCTGGGGATGTTCTTAAACGGCAGCGGGATTCCGGGCCACGACGAGCACGGCCGCCCCGTCACCGACGACTCGTTCATCCTCCTGTTCAACGCCCACGGCGGAGGCGTCCGCTGGACCATTCCGGCCGAGTACGCCGGGACGTGGCGACTCATCCTGGATACGAGGCGGCCGCAGGCTGAAGTCGGCCCGACGGATGTGGCGGGGCGCATCACGACCTCGGGCCGCTCGATTGCGGTTCTCCAGAGTCTTGAGTAGTTAGTGCCGGACGGTCAGGTCGCGAGCCGGGTCCAGTGCCCTCCCCGGTTACACCACCGAAGCGCGAACGAGCTGAGGATCGTCCTCGGCATTCTCGGCTGAGCCGCGGAACTGGGCCGCGTAAAGCCGGTGGTAGGCGCCTCGGGCGGCAAGCAGCTGCTCGTGCGTGCCGCGCTCGACGATGCGGCCGGACTCCATCACGAGGATGAGGTCGGCGTCGCGGATGGTGGACAGCCGGTGAGCGATCACGAAGCTCGTCCGGTCAGAGCGCAGCGCCGCCATGGCGTGCTGCACGAGCAGCTCTGTGCGGGTGTCGACAGAGCTCGTCGCTTCGTCCAGGATCAAGAGCGACGGGTCGGCAAGGAAGGCTCGGGCAATGGTCAGGAGCTGTTTCTCGCCCGCGCTGACGTTGCTCCCCTCTTCGTCGATGACGGTGTTGTAACCAAGCGGCAGGCTCTTCACGAAACGATCGACAAACGTCGCCTCGGCTGCCGCGTGGATCTGCTCCTCGGTCGCGCTCGGGTTCCCGTAGGCGATGTTGTCGCGAATGGTTCCACCGAACAGCCATGTGTCCTGCAGCACCATGCCGATCTGCGAACGAAGGTCGTCGCGCCGCATGGTCTTGATGTCGACGCCGTCGAGCGTGATCCGCCCGGCGTCGAGCTCGTAGAACCGCATGATGAGGTTCACCAGCGTCGTCTTGCCCGCGCCAGTCGGCCCGACGATCGCGATCGTGTGCCCGGGCTCGGCCACCAGGGATAGATCGTCGATGAGCGGCTGGTCCGCCTTGTAGCGGAACGAGACGTTCTCGAACTCGACCCGACCGCTTCTGTCTGAAAGTGCGCCCTGCGCGCGCCCGGCGGCGGGCAGGGCAGGGCTGACGGGATCCGCCTCCTGCTCCTCCGCGTCCAGGAGCTCGAAGACGCGCTCGGCCGAGGCGACGCCGGACTGGAGCAGGTTGGCCATCGATGCGACCTGCGTCAGGGGCTGGGTGAACTGCCTCGAGTACTGGATGAAGGCCTGGACGTCGCCCAGGCTCATCGCCCCGGTCGCCACGCGATAACCGCCTATGACCGCGATGGCGACGTAGCTGAGGTTCCCGATGAACATCATCGACGGCAGGATCAGGCCGGAGATGAACTGAGCTCCGAAGCTGGCCTTGAACAGCTCCTCGTTCCTATTTCGGAACACCTCCTCGACCTCGCGCTGACGCCCGAACACTTTGACGAGCTCGTGGCCGGTGAACGCTTCTTCGATGTGGCCGTTCAGCTTCCCGGTGTTCGCCCACTGCGCGACAAACATCTTTTGGGATCGCTTCGCGACCTGCGTGGCGATGCCGACCGACATCGGGACGGTGACCAGCATGACGACCGCCAACAGCGGCGACACCACGAACATCATCACCATCACCCCAACGACGGTCAGCAACGAGCTCAGCAGCTGGCTGATGGTCTGCTGCAGCGACAACGACACGTTGTCGATGTCGTTGGTGACCCTGCTCAGGAGCTCTCCACGCGGTTGCCCGTCGAAGAACTGGAGGGGAAGGCGGCTCAGCTTTTCCTCGACGTCGGCACGCAGCCCGAACACCGTCTGCTGCACGACGTCGTTGAGCAGGTAGCCCTGGACCCAGCCGAAGAAAGCCGCCGCGACGTAGAGCCCGAGGGCCAGCATCAGGACGCTGCCCAACGCGTTGAAGTCGATGCCCTGGCCCGGCACGATATGCATCCGCGCGAGCAGGTCGGCGAGGTTTGTGTTGCCCGATGCCCGCGCCATCGCGATGACCTGGGCTTCCGTGAGCCCCGGCGGGAGCCGCTTGCCGATAGCGCCGGCGAATATGAGGTCGGTCGCGCGCCCAAGGATCTTCGGACCGATGACCATGAAGGCGACACTCGTCACGCCCAACCCGATCACGGCGACGAGCTTCAGCCCTTCCGGCCTGAGCCGGTTCATCAGCCGTCGCACCGATGGACCGAACTTCATCGGCTTTTCGGCCGGCATGCCGCTGCCGCCAAAGGGGCCGAAACCGCCGCCACGCATAGTTGGGCGCGGGCGGGGCGCAGCCGGGGTGGCCTGGCCGTTGGTGGTGGAGCGGTCGCTCATGCCGCAGGCTCTGCCGCCAGCTGCGACTGGACGATCTCGAGGTAGGTGGGGCAGGTCTCCAGCAGCTCGTCGTGGCGGCCCAGTCCGACGATCTCTCCGTCGTCGAGCACGACGATCTGGTCCGCATCCGTGATCGTCGAGACGCGCTGGCTCACGATCACCACGGTCGCCTGTGAGGTGTGCGGGCGCAGCGCCGCGCGCAGCCGGGCATCGGTTGCCAGGTCAAGAGCCGAGAAAGAGTCGTCGAATAGAAAGATCTCGGGTTTGCGAACCAGCGCACGCGCGATTGCGAGACGCTGGCGCTGTCCGCCGGAAACGTTGGTGCCCCCCTGCGTGATAGGACTTTCGAGCCCATCGGGCATGGCCCGCACAAAGTCGGCGGCCTGAGCCACCTCCAGCGCCTCCCGCAGTTCGGCGTCGGTGGCCTGGGGGTTGCCGTAGCGGAGATTGCTCGCCACCGTGCCGGTGAAGAGGTACGGCTTCTGAGGAACAAGGCCGATTCGGTTCCACAACATCTCGGGATCCAGGTCGCGAACGCTGACACCATCGATCAACACCGTTCCGGAGGTAGCGTCGAACAATCGGGCGACCAGTGACACCAGCGTCGTTTTGCCCGCTCCGGTGCTTCCGATGATGGCGGTGGTCTGGCCTGCCGTGGCTCGAAAGGAGATATTGCGCAGCACAGGCGCTGCCGCTCCCGGGTAGCGGAACTCGACGCCGCGCAGCTCGAGCTCAGCCCGAGCGTGCACCTCGCGCACAGGGGAGCTCGGCGGCACGACCGACGACTCGGTGGCGAGCACCTCTCCGATCCGGTCAGCGCAGACCGCGGCTCGCGGAATCATGATCGCCATGAAGGTGGCCATCATCACCGACGTCAGGATCAGCATCAGGTACATCAGAAACGCGGTGAGCGCGCCGATCTGCATCTCCCCGCTGTTGACGCGCGCGGAGCCAAACCAGAGCACCGCGACGCTGGACGCGTTCAGGATCAGCATCACCGTCGGGAAGATCAGGACCATCAGCCGTCCTACGCGCAGGGCCGTCAGGGTCAGCGCCGCATTGGCCTCAGCGAACCGTCGGGCCTCGTCGCGCTCCCGAACGAAAGCGCGCACGACGCGGATGCCTGAGAGCTGCTCGCGCAGCACGCGGTTGACGGTGTCGATCCGAGCTTGCATGAGCCGAAACTGGGGCACCATCCTTACGACGATCAGCCCGATCGCCACAACGAGCACCGGGATGGAGACGAGCATGAGCCAGGACAGGCCGACGTCCTGTCGCAGGGCCATGATGATGCCGCCGACGCACATGATCGGAGCCGAGATCATCAGGGTGCACGTCAGCAGGACCAGCATCTGCACCTGCTGCACGTCGTTGGTGTTGCGCGTGATCAGCGACGGCGCGCCGAACTGGGCTACCTCGCGGCCCGAGAACGTACCCACCTTGTGGAAGATCGCCGAACGCACATCCCGGCCGAATGCCATCGCAGCCCGCGCTCCGAAGTAGACGGCGGCGATCGAGCAGACGATCTGCACGAGTGTCACTCCGAGCATCCAGCCGCCGGTGGATAGGATGTAGCCGGTGTCGCCCTTGGCGACGCCGTTGTCGATGATGTCGGCGTTCAGGCTGGGCAGGTAGAGGTTGGCCATTGTGGCGACCAGCTGCAGCCCGACCACGATGATCAGCGCGGTCGAGTAGGGCCTCAGATACGTCCGCAGCAGGTTGATCAGCAATCAGTAAGTCCCATCCTTATCGCCGCTTGCGCGCCATCGCCGCCTCTTCATTCAGAGCCCCTTGCGCGTGCGATCAACGCGTCGCGATCGATCCCGGCGATCGCCAGCGCGCGTGGCACAGTGCCCAGCTCTGCTTCGAGGATGCCCGCCAGGAGATCGGTGCTGCGTAGACGCGGGCGGCGCCGGTGATCCCTGTGCGACCCGATCAACGCGCGTCTCACCGCCGCCTTGGCCGAAGTTCCCAGGGACTGCGAGCTCTCGAGCTCTGTCGCTTCCACCAACTTCAGATCGGGTGCTTTCATGCCGGCAAACGCCAGAGTACGGCGGCGCTCGTCATCGAGGGCAGAATTCAGTCGGTCGCGATCGAGGCCGAACTCGCTCAGCAGTTTGGCCGCATCGCTCTCGGGGTCGCTCGCCAGGGCGAGGAGCATGTGCTCGGCCTCTATGAACTTCGCCCCGTTCTGCTTTGCCTCGATCCCAAATTGGTGAGCGACATGCGAACCGATTTCCCACGAAATCAGCATGGGAGCCGTTCCTTGGCCGGCAAACAACCTAGTCACCGCTCCTCCTCCGGAGCTCGATCTTGGCAAGCAAGAGGCGCCTCAAATGCTTCTTGTGTACGGCCTGGCGTGTAACTCCAAGGGCTTCGGCCACCTGTGACCATGACCAGCCCGCGCGCATCGCCCTCTCCACCTCGGAGTCCTCGATCCGATCTGCGATCGCTCGCAGTGCCGAGGCGGCCGCGAGGCCGTCGGCCGGGCCTTCAAGCGGCGAAGGGGAAGGCATTGAAGCAACTGTAGTTGCCTATTTTGGAAATGTCAACCTTGGTTGCTAATTCTGTTTTCGGTGTAAGACGTGCGGCCAAGCAGCAAGCAAGGCGCGCATCATTGGGGCGGATGGCCCTAGGCGGTCTGGTAGCGGCGGGACTCGCCATTTTTTGCGCCCTGCTCTGCGCGGCCATCGCAATCGGCGTGGCGCTGTCCAGGCGGCGATGACCTGAGGCTCCTGCGGAGCCCAGCAATTTGTGAGAGCTCCCACAGCGATCTCTAAGCATCCGGCAGCACGCTGGCTGAGCCTTGTCACGGTTGAGAAGCCTGTCATTGAGGAACCTCCTCCGAAGGAGAGTGCTCGCCTCTCTCGTATTGGTGACCGCGATCCTCGGCGGCACCATCGTCTACGCCCAGGCGTCGAAGGTCACGACCACCTATCGCACCGCCCTAGTCACTTACGGAACGATCACCCAGAGCATCGGCATGGCGGGCAACCTGACTCCCGCCAACGAGGCCGACCTGAACTTCGCCTCCGCCGGCACCGTGCAGAACCTGTACGTGCAGGTGGGACAGACTGTGGCCGCGGGGACGACTCTCGCCACCCTGGACACGTCGCTTCTTTCCGCCCAGCTTCAACAGGCGCAGGCGACTCTGGACGGCGCAAACGCGAAGTTGTCCCAGGACAGGGCCGGACCGACCACCCAGAGCCTGACCTCGGCCGAGAACTCCGTGGGCTCTGCCCAGGTTTCCATGAACAACGCCCAGACCAGCCTGGCCGACACGCAAGCGATCAATGCGCAGGCGGTGGCGGCGGCCCAGGCACCGGTGACGGCTGCGCAGAGCAAGCTGACGGCCGACCAGGCTAGCTTGAAATCCTTGCTGGACGCGGACGCGGCCCAGTTGGCGGCCGACAAGGCGGCCATGACCGCCGACTGCGCAGGAAGTCCACCTGCCCCGCCTTCGTCCACCTGCACGACCGACACCACTGCCGTCACCACGGACCAGAACAAACTGACGGCTGACAACGTGCCGATCGTGGCCGACCAGGCCTCGCTCGCCACCGCCCAAAGCACCCTCGCAGCCGCGACCGCCAAGGCTCAGCAGAGCAACGACCAGGCCGCGGCCCAGGTGGCTTCGATGCAGCAGCAGTACTCGGCCGCCAAAGCGTCCCTGTACGCC
>JBGPEO010000019.1:0-25864 GCA_041482895.1 Candidatus Dormibacteraceae bacterium
CAACTTCTACAGCGAGAAGGGCCCTTCGCTCCGCAAGGCCGCGGCCAGGATGGTGCGATCGCTGAATGCCAACCCGAACGTGATGGTCCTGCCCCAGACGCGAGACTCTTTCCTCGCGGGACTTGACCTCTACGAGCGGAGGGCGGACAAGGGCTTCAGCTTGACCGACTGCATCTCGATGGTCCAGATGCGGGAGCACGGGATCGTCGACATGAAGGACGTGCAGCTGGCGGTGCTGGAACCCGACGGCACGATCTCCATCGTGCCTACCGGGGCCGCGATGACGCGGACCAAGCACCGGGTCCGCTACCACCACCGAGCGGGGTAGAGCCCAACCTCTTAACACCCTGGGTTGTGACGCTCCACTGCGCGCCTTAGATTCGCGAGCAGTTGGTGTGCAAGGAGCGGGGGAGGGGCTCCGGACCGGTGGAGGAGGGAGGGCCCTCGGAGAGGGGTGTCCACTCGGGCTCGGGCGCAGGCGCATGCCTGGCCGTGCCCGCCGCCATTGGGGCACAGATGGTCGCATTCCAGGCGATGTCTAGCGCAGTTCGGGCACAGTTGGCCGCGATTCCGAGCTCGCGATGACGCGTTTCGAGCCGATGGCGTCTATTCCGCCGACAGAAAGTCGATCGCCGCCCGCTTGAACTCGCGCGCCGGAACCGCACCCATGTGGTCGCGCCCCGGAATCGTGAACAGGCGCGACGAAGGGATCAGCTCGACCAGCTCCGGTGCGCCGGGCGCAAGCTCGTCCCGGTCCCCAACCGCGATCAGGATCGGCGTCCGGATCGACGCCAGCTTCCGCGGATCCGTCACCGGCCGCAACCCCGTGATGCATGCCGCCAACGCCTTCATGTCGTTGGTCGGGCGCGCCGACGCGAACCGATAGAACGACTGCGCGATGGGGTCGTCCGTCGGCTCGCCGCGGAGGAACGAATCGGCGATAGCTTCTGCGCTGGCGATCGCTCCCGCCGTGCCGATGCCGCCCAGCACCGCGCGCTGGATGCTTTCGGGAAAGTCGATCACGACCTGCAGCCCAATCCGCGCCCCCATCGAATAGCCGAGGTAGCGCGCCGCGGGAACGTCCACGTGGTCGAGGAGACGGACGACGTCGCGCGCCATGATGTCGATCGCGTAAGCGGCCCGATCGTGAGGCTTGTCGCTGTGTCCGTGGCCGCGGCAGTCGAGCCCGAAGATTCGAAACCCCGCCGCGGTGAGCGCTTCCTGCCACCTGGTGCCGACCCAGTTGAGCCGGTAGTCGGACGCGAAACCGTGCACCATCACGAGCGGCGCGCCCCGCTCCGGTCCGTGAACCTCATAGTGCAGGCGGACGCCGTCGCTTTCGAAATCCATGAGGCTCCATTAGGTTAGTGTCCATCGCAGTGGCGGGAAGACGCGCTGTGCACGAACGGACAGGGAAGGTGCTGGCTGAAGACCTGGAGCGGGCCACCTCGCTGGTCGCTCTCACAGCGGGCCTGATGTTCCGCCGCACGCTCGAACCAGGCCGCGGACTATGGCTCAATCCTTGCAACGGCATCCACATGCTGTTCATGAGATTCCCCATCGACGCTGTGTTCCTCGACAGCGGGGAGCGCGTGAGAAAGGTCTATCGCAGGCTGCCGCAGTGGTGGGGGGCGGTCTGGTTCGTGTGGGGCGCCCGCAGCGTACTCGAGCTGCCGGCCGGCTCAACCGCGGACCTCGACCTGCAGCGCGGCGATCAAATCGTCATCTCCTGAACCCCCGTTAAGGAACCGTTGACAGCCGCCCGTAGGCTCAGGGCGTGCGCAGCCGGCTGGTCGACATCGTTCTCCCGCCGCGGTGCGGCGGCTGCCGCATGGTCGGCTCGTGGCTGTGTGGCCGGTGCCGTTCGCGCATCCGGCGACTCGAGGAACCGCTGTGCCGCCGCTGCGGAGCCGAGGTGGAATCGGCGCGCAACGATTGCGGCTGCCGGGCCCGCCTGAGATCCCTCACGAGGCTGCGCTCCGCAGCGGCCTACGAGGGCCCGCTCGAGATGGCAATCCAGCGCTTCAAGTACCAGGGCTGGAGGCGCCTTGCTGGGCCCCTGGCGTTGCTCATGGCGGAGCGCCTCGTCATAGAAGGCCTCGCGGCCCCCTGGGCGGTCGCCGTGCCGCTCCACAGCTCTCGGCTGCGACAGCGAGGATTCAACCAATCCGAGCTCCTGGTTCGTCAGCTCCGGCGCCGCCTTTCGCTCTCGATGCCGCCTGGCGAGCTCGTCCGCACGCGCGCCACGCCGCCCCAGGTGGGACACGACCGCCGGTGGCGCCTCGAGAACGTGCGCGACGCGTTTGAGTGGCGTGGAGCGCCCCTGGACGCCCGTTCGATCTTGCTGATCGACGACGTGGCCACGACCGGGGCGACACTCGAAGCGTGCGCCGCCGCATTGAGGGCAGCCGGATCGGGGCCCGTAATGGGGGTCTCAGTGGCGAGGGTTAACGTATAGTTGGCAGCCGGTTCAATTCCGAAGCGGAGGCTAGCCAATGGCAGTTCGGATCCCAGGCATCAACATCGATGAGTACTACCAGCAGCTAGGGCCGATCGAGCCCCTGATCCGCGACGACCGCGTGACAGAGATCATGGTCAACGGAAGCGACCACGTCTACGTTGAAATGGCCGGCAAGGTCGTGCTCACGAACATCAAGTTCGTCGACGAGGACCAGCTCCTCAATGTCATCCAGTTTATCGTGCGCACCGTCGGCCGCCGCATCGACGAGCGCTCGCCGCTCTGCGACGCCCGTCTCGCCGATGGCTCGCGTGTCAACGCCGTGATCCGCCCGCTCGCGTTGAACGGGCCGCTGCTCACGATTCGCAAGTTTTCGCGCGACCCGTTCCAGGTCGAGGACCTCATCCGCTTCGGCAGCTGCAACGAGGCCGGCTTCGGCTTCCTCAAGGCCGCTGTGCTGGCCAAGGCCAACATCATCATCTCGGGCGGCACCGGCACCGGAAAAACCACGTTCCTCAACGTGCTGTCCGGGTTCATCCCGGTTGAGGACCGCATCGTGACCATCGAGGACGCGGCCGAGCTGCAGCTTCACCAGGAGCACGTGTGCCGGCTCGAGACGCGGCCCAAGGACATCAACGGCGAGGGCGAGGTTACGATCCAGCGCCTCGTCATCAACGCGCTGCGCATGCGCCCCGAGCGCATCGTGGTTGGTGAGTGCCGCGGCGGGGAAGCGCTCGACATGCTGCAGGCCATGAACACGGGTCACGACGGCTCGATGACCACGCTTCACGCCAACACACCGCGCGACGCTCTCGCCCGGCTCGAGACGCTGGTCCTGATGGCCGGGGTTGACCTTCCGGTGCGCGCGATCCGCCAGCAGGTGGGCAGCGGCATCAACCTCATCTGCCAGCTGAACCGCCTTCGCGACGGGTCTCGCAAGGTGACCGCGATCACCGAGATCGTGGGCATGGAGCAGGACATCATCACGATGCAGGACATCTTCGTCCTCGAGCAGAAGGGCGCGACAGCCGAAGGAAAGGTGATCGCCGAGTTCAAGCCGAGCGGCCTCAGGCCGAAGATCCTGGACCGGATCTTCGCGCAGGGAATTCCTCTGCCGAAGGAGATCACGATGCTGTTCCCGCCACCGCCCGGGTACAAGCCCTCAGCCCACTAGACAGCTTCGCGCAGGGCGGCCCTGCCGGTCATATACTCGGGTTGTGAAGGTCGTCCTGCACGACCGCACCGACGGTGTGGGACAGGAGGTGCGGGAGAACGCTGAGCGCAAGCTGGCCAGGCTCGCGCGCCATTTCGGCAAGGTCGCAGAGGCCGACGTGGATTTCTCGGAGGAGCGCAAGCGAAGCGGCCTGGCCACGATCGTGTGCCGGATCAACATCCACCTGGACGGCCGTCGCACGCCGCTGCTCTCCGCTCACGAGCGCGGTGCCGACGCCCTTTCGGCGCTCGACCTCGCCCTGGACAAGATCGACCGCCAGGTCGTCAAGTACAAGGAGAAGGTCACCCACCGCAAGAAGCCGCTCTCAGCGGTCCGTGTGCCTTCCCAGGACGGGGAGGAGGCTCGATCGCCTGAGCCCGAGAGAATCCGCCTGAAGCTGCGGCCGATGACCGTCGCGGAAGCGGTCGCCGAGTTGGAAGCCGACGGCCAGGCGTTCCATGTTTACATGGACGAGAATTCCGGGGCAATCCAGATTGTCGCCCGGCGGGCGGACGGCACCGTGTCTGTCATCGAGCCGATCGTCACCTAATCCCCTCCCCCGCAGGGGGCAATCAGTAAGTCCCATCCTGATCGCCGCTTTGCGCGCAAGGTGGCTCTGCCCGAAGGCACAGCCGGGTTGGGGGGCGACACAAAGCCTGATCCGGATTCGAAAGACGCTTGTCCGGGTACCCTAGATTTGTGCTTTCCCCTCTCACCAAGCTGCTCGACCCGAACGAGCGCGAGGTCAAACGCCATCTCGCTGTGGCCACCGCCATCACCGCCCTGGAGCCCGAGCTCAAGGCGCTGGACGATGCCGCCCTGCGCGCCCGCTCTGACGAGCTTCGAGACCGCGCGAAGCAAGGACATGATCCCGACGACCTCCTGATCGAGGCATTTGCGCTCTGTCGCGAGGCGAGCCGCCGCACCATCGGGCTTCGCCACTTCGACGTCCAGCTGGTGGGCGGCCTGGTACTGCACCAGGGAAAGATCGCGGAGATGAAGACCGGCGAGGGCAAGACGCTGGTGGCGAGCCTGGCCCTCTACCTCAACGCGCTGGCCGGCAAGGGCGTGCACCTCGTCACGGTCAACGACTACCTCGCACGGCGTGACGCGGGCTGGATGGGCCCGATCTACAGCCTCCTCGGCCTGAGTGTGGGAATCAACGTAGGCACCGCCGGCACATACATCTACGACCCCGAATATGTTGACGAGGCGCACACCGACCCGCGCCTCAAGCACATGCGGCTCGCGACGAAACGCGAGGCTTACATGGCGGACATCACGTACGCGACCAACTCAGAGCTCGCGTTCGACTACCTGCGTGACAACATGGCCCGCGACCTGGCGCAGTGCAGCCAGCGCCCGCTGAACTACGCGATCGTCGACGAGGTGGACTCCATCCTCATCGACGAGGCACGCACGCCGCACATCATCTCGGGCCAGTCGGACGAATCCACCGAGAAGTACTACGAGTTCGCCCGGTGGGCGGGCCGTCTTGCGGAGGGCGAGGACTACGAGGTCGACCTCAAGCACAAGTCGGCGTCGCTGACCGAAGCGGGCATCGCGAAGATGGAGCGTTGGACCGGCATTCGCAACATCTACGACCTGGAAAACGTGATCGAGGCGCATCAGATCAACCAGGCACTCAAGGCCAAGGCGCTGTTCCGGCGAGACCAGGAGTACCTGGTGAAAGACGGCGAGGTGATCATCGTCGACGAGTTCACCGGCCGCACGATGCCGGGACGCCGCTGGTCGGACGGGCTGCACCAGGCGGTCGAGGCGAAAGAGGGCGTCAAGGTCCAGCAGGAGCAGAAGACCATCGCGACGATCACCGTGCAGAACTATTTCCGGCAGTACGACAAGCTCGCCGGAATGACGGGCACGGCGCTGACCGAGTCGGAGGAGTTTCATAAGATCTACGGGCTTGACGTGGTCGTCATACCGACCAACAAGACGATGATCCGGGCGGACAGCCCCGACGTGATCTACAAGACCGAACAGTCGAAGTTCGAGGCGGTCATCGACGAGATCGTCGAGATGAACAAGGATCGGCGACCGGTGCTCGTGGGCACGGTGTCGGTCGAGAAATCCGAACGCCTTGCGCACATGCTCGAGAAGCGAGGCGTCAAACACAACGTGCTCAACGCGAAGCAGCACGAACGTGAGGCGGCCATCGTCGCGGAGGCCGGTCAGCCCGGCGCCGTGACGATCGCCACCAACATGGCCGGACGAGGCACCGACATCGTCCTCGGCCCCGGCGTGACCGACGTGGGCGGCCTGCACATCATCGGCACCGAGCGACACGAGAGCCGGCGCATCGACAACCAGCTCCGCGGCCGAGCCGGGCGCCAGGGCGATCCCGGATCGAGCCGCTTCTTTATCTCGCTGGAAGACGACTTGATGAAGATCTTCGGCCCCGCCGCCGATCGCATCGGACGGCTGATGGACAGCCTCGAGGTCGAGCCCATCGAGCATCCTTGGGTTGCGCGGTCGATCGCGGGGGCCCAGAAGAAGGTCGAGGGCATGCACTTCGATGCCCGCAAGCACGTGGTCGAGTACGACGACGTGATGAACAAGCAGCGTCAGATCGTGTACGAGGAGCGCCGAAAGGTGCTGGAGGGCGCGGATGCTCGCGGGAACATCCTCGGCTACGCGAAGGACATCATCAACCAGGGCGTCGAGCAGCACTGCCAGAGCCGGCACCCGGAGAACTGGGACCTGGAGGGGCTGATCAAGTACCTCAACGCCTACCTGCCGATCGCGCCGGACTCACAGATCCCGGACGAGGCCCTCGCCCACGGCCCCGAAGGGCTGGTCGAGCACCTCTACGCCGCCGCTTCGGACACGTATGACAAGAAGGTCGAAGAGGTCGGCGCCGACCTGATGCCGTTGGTCGAGCGCGACGTGATGCTGCAGACCATCGACTGGCAGTGGATGGAGTACCTGACCCAGATGGAGCATTTCCGGGAAGGGATCGGACTGCGAGCCTACGGCCAGCGCGACCCACTCGTGGAGTACAAGAACGAAGCGTTCGAGATGTTCAACGAGCTGCGTGAACGGATCCAGGCGTCGATCGTGGCGCGCATCTTCCGGGTCCAGGTCCAGCGCAACGTGCCGCCGCCGCCGCCGTCACCGCTCGTGAGGCAGGTCATGGAGAGCGGTCCCGGCGAGGTCGACGGCGCGGACGGGGCGGGCCGGAACGGGGCGCCGAAGCAGCGGCGTGCGGCGCCGGCGATGAGCGGCGCGGGGGCAGCGGCGGGCCCTCAAGGTAAGATCGGCCGCAACGACCCGTGCTGGTGCGGGTCCGGTAAGAAATACAAGAGGTGCCATGGACGATAGTCGCAAGGGGGACTACGTCCCCCTTACGGGAAACCCCCTCTCCATGCCACGTTTTGGTTTGTTGTGGAGATGCGAAGTCATGGCCCGGCGGAGCCGGGCCAACCCTGCCACGCGAGTAAATTCCTGGAGAAGTAATGGACGCTGACCTCAATCCCAAGGAGCTGTTGGAGCGGATCGTGCAGCTGAAGGAGCACCTTTGACCTTCCAGCCAAACGCAAGCGCGCCGACGAGCTCGACGCCCAGCTGGTTCAGCCGGGCGTGTGGGATGACCCTGCACGCGCGGGCCAGATGGCGCGCGAGGCTGCCGAGCTCCGCCAGGTGGTCGGGTCCTGGGACCGGCTGGAGAAGCGCGCCCGCGACCTGATCGAGCTCGCGGAGCTCGGGCGCGGCGATCCGGAACTGGAACTGCAGCTGGACGAGGAACGAGCCGCGATCTCCAACGATCTACGAGCGCGAGAGCTTGACCTGCTGTTCACCGATCCGTTTGCGAACCACAACGCCGTGGTCACGCTGTCCGTCGGTCAAGGTGGCGTAGAGGCACAGGATTGGGTCGAGATGCTCATGCGCATGTACCTCAAGTGGGCCGAGCGCAAGGGCTTCGAGACCGAGATAATCGATACGTCTCCCGGCGAAGAGGCGGGGCTCAAGAGCGTGACGTTCATCGTGAGAGGACCTCGCGCCTACGGCCTGCTGCGCTCGGAGCACGGAGTGCACCGGCTGGTCCGGATCTCGCCGTTCGACCAGAACCACAGGCGGCATACATCGTTCGCCCTGGTCGAGGTGATGCCCGAGCTCGAGAGCTCAGACGAGAGCGCGGTCGTGCTGAACCAACAGGACCTGCGCATCGATACTTACCGGTCAACCGGCGCCGGCGGCCAGCACGTCAACAAGACGGACTCGGCCGTTCGCATCACGCACCTGCCTACAGGCATAGTCGTGACCTGCCAGAACGAGCGTTCGCAGATGAAGAACCGCGAGATGGCGATGAAGGTGCTCAAGGCCCGCCTGTTCCAGCGCCAGCAGCAGGAGGCCGCGGCGCAGCTCGATCAGATCCGGGGCCAGATCATGCCGGCCGAGTTCGGCTCCCAGATCCGCAACTACGTGCTGCAGCCGTACACGCTCGTCAAGGACGTGCGAACGGGGCTCGAGGTGGGCAACGCGCAGGCGGTGCTCGATGGGGACATCGACCCATTCATCGAGAGCTGGCTGAGGTGGCGCCTAAGCCAGAACGCACCGGTCGCAAGCAACTCGAAACAGCCCCGTTAATCCCCCTTGGTTGGCACTTTCCCAAGGGGTTGGAGCCTCGGGGGGCATGCGGTATACTGCCCGCGACCTAGCCACACGCGCCCTCTGGCGCGGAACGTCACAGCAAGAGTCGCACCTTATGGTTCTAACACCAGATTTCGATACACGGCCGGTAATCAGCTTCCAGCACGTCTTCAAGACGTATCCAACTGGGACTGAAGCTCTCCGCGACGTCAATCTCGTCGTCCCGGAAGGCGATTTCGTATTCCTCGTCGGCCCTTCGGGCGCGGGCAAATCCACGCTCGTACGACTCCTGATCCGTGAAGAGAAGCCCACCAAGGGCAAGATCTTCGTCGACGGGGTCGAGCTCGGCCGCATGAAGCGGCGGCAGCTTCCGCGCTACCGGCGGAAGGTCGGCCTGGTGTTCCAGGACTTCAAGCTGCTGCCCAACCTAACGATCTACGAAAACGTGGCCTTTGCGCTGCGGGTCCACGGCGAGCCCGAGCATACGATCCATTCGCGGGTGGCGGAGGCGCTGGACACCGTCGGGCTCTCGGCGAAGGAGAGCACGTATCCCGCGAACCTCTCAGGTGGCGAGCAGCAGCGCGTGGCGATCGCCCGCGCGCTCGTCCACGGGCCGCGCTTCATCATCGCCGACGAACCGACCGGGAACCTCGACCCGGCCACCGCCTGGGAGATCATGCAGCTCTTTCTGCGCATCAACGCGCGTGGAGCGACCGTAGTGATGGCGACCCACAACCGCGAGATCGTCGACCTGCTGCGCCGGCGCGTCATCGCCATCGACGCCGGGCAGGTGGCCAGGGACGATCGTTCAGGCCGGTACCACGATGATTTATCGAAACCTCAGATTCGCGCTCAATAGCGCCTGGCAGAGCTTCTGGCGCAACCTCGCGGTCAGCACGGCCGCGGTGTTGTCGATCACGCTCATCCTGATTCTCGCCGGCGTCAACCTGCTGGTCGGCCACGCCTTCTCGCAGGTGCTGGACGGGTTCAGGGCCAAGGTCAGCGAGATCTCGGTCAACGTCGCCGACGGCACGCCGCTGCAGACCGTGTACGACTTCCAGCAGCAGCTCGCCTCCGATCCGCGGGTGACCGGCGTCAAGTTCGTCACCAAGGACGAGGCGCTGGCCCAGTTCAAGGCCGACCCCAACAACGTGGTGCTTGCGCAGCAGATTGACGGCAACCCGCTCGACGCCAAGCTCGAGGTGCGCGTCGCCAAGCTCGACGACGTGGCCGCCATCGACACGCTCGCTCGCCGCTGGTCGGGCGTGGACCCGACCGATCCGACGAACTACCAGGGTGATTTCGTCAACCGCATGCTGCAGCTGTCCGCGTGGTTGGGCATTGCGGGCATCGGGCTGCTCGCGATCCTGGTGGTGGTCTCGATCGTCATCGTCATGAACACCATCCGCACGGCCGTCTATCACCGCCGAAAGGAGATCGAGGTGATGAAGCTCGTCGGCGCGACCGAATGGTTCGTGCGCGGGCCGTTTGTCATCGAGGGCGTGATGACCGGCCTGATCGCGGCCTCGTTCGCGCTGGCGTTGCTCGTCATCGCCTATCAGCCGGCGGTGGATCGGTTCAGGGCGGACGTCGCCTTCATTCCGCTCTCGTACGATCCTGCCTTTGTCGTCAGCCTGGCGCAGGATCTTCTGATCGGGGGCGCGCTGCTGGGAGCTCTCGGCAGCTACATCGGCGTGCGCCGCTACGTGAAGATCTGAGATGAAGGCTCGACTTCTTGCCGCCCTCACGATCGTGACCCTGTCGTGGATCCCGCTGTCGGTGCAGCCGGCTACCGCGCTCTACTGCTACCCGGGCGATCCCCCCGCCGTCTACCAGGCCTGCTTGGCCTACAGCGGGGGCATCGGGCAGCAGGTCAACAACCAGAACCAGCTGCAGAACATTCAGGGCAAGATCAACGGTGTGCTGGGTCAGATCAATGCGATCGACACACTGATTGGAAACTTGAAGAATCAGATCGCCGCCCAGCAGGCCTTGATCGCCCAGACGCAGGCGGCGATCGACGACCTGAACAGGCAGATCCGGTTTGGCGAGGCCGACGTGACCCGGCTTGTGGCGACCACGAGCGTGCGGGACGAGCTCTTGAACCAGAGGCTTCGCTACATCGACAGCCACGGAGCGCTCAATTACGTGCAGCTCGTGCTGACCTCGAGCAACTTCAACCAGTTGATGGACCGCATGATCGCCGCCCAGCAGGTGGCCGCCTCCGATCGAAAGCTGCTGAACGACCTTGCACTGCAGCACTCGCAGGTCGCCCTCGCGAACAGCGCTCTCGACGACCAGAAAAGCCAGGTTCAGGCGCTGCTGCAGCAGCAGAAGGCCACTGAGGCGGACATGCAGAACAACCTGAAGGCGCAGGCCGCGGCTCTCGCAGCCGAGCAGCAGCTCGAGGTGCAGCTCTCGGCGCAGTACGCGGCGGTTCAGGCCGAGCGCGCCGCGATCGACGCCCAGGTCGCCCAGCTCGCCGTCCAGTACCAGGCCGCCGCGGCGAAGGCCGGCGGTGGCTCAGGCGTCTTCGAATGGCCAGAACCCGCGTGCGGACCGGCCTGCATCAGCCAGCGCTTCGGATGCTCGACGTTCTACCTCGAAGTGCCGGACGACAACTGCCCATGGCCCCACAAGATCCATACCGGCCTCGACATCGCGGGACCTTACGGAACGAACATCGTGGCGGCAGACACAGGTGTCGTTTACCTGTACCCGGGCAGCATTGGCTACGGAAACCTGCTTGTGATGTTCCATGGCAACGGATATTCGACGTACTACGGACACACGGCCGGCTACGCCCCAGGACTGAGGAGCGGCGACGTCGTAGCGCGCGGCACGACCATCGCGTTCGAAGGCTCGACGGGATGGTCCACCGGACCACACATTCATTTCGAGATCCGCATAAACGGGGTCTACAAGGACCCGTGCATCTGGCTCGGGTGTTGAGGTTCGCGATTTCGCTAGTCTGCTGACATGAATCGCCGCGCCGCCCTGAGGGGTGGCGCCGTCCTTGCCCTCCTCATCGTCACCTTTGCCTCGGGTGTCTATGTCGACCAGGCGTTGCCGGAATACGTGCCGTACTTCGGTCACCGTTCGGTCGGCAAGGTCGACCTCACCGAGCTGCAGCAGGCGATCCGGTTGGTCCAGGCCGACTATGTCGACGCCAGCAAGGTCGACTCGTCCAAGCTGTCGCACAGCACCGTTCAGGGCCTCATCAGCGGCCTGGGCGATCCGTTCTCGGCCTACTTCGACCCTACTCAGTACAAGCGGCTCCAGCAGAGCTACCAGGGCGTCTACTCGGGGATCGGCATATATCTCAGCTTCACGACGGGTTATCCGGTCATCACCGGCACCGTGCCGGGATCGCCGGCGGCGAGCGCCGGGCTGACCGCCGGCGACCAGATCGTCAAGGTGGGGGACAAGGACATGAAGGGCGTGACCTCGGACCAGGCCACGACCCTCATCCAGGGTCCGGATGGAACCAAGGTGACGATGGAGATCTCGCGTAGCGGGAGCTCGTTCTCGGTGACCCTCACCCGCGCCGAAATTCACGTGCCGACCGTGCGCTCCGCGGAGATCGGCAACCAGGTGTTGTACGTCCGGATCTACCAGTTCGGAACCCAGACGGAGACCTCGACCGCATTCGCGTCAGCGCTGTCCACCGGGCTGCCAGGCAAGACGGGCATTGTGCTCGACCTGCGCGGAGACCCGGGCGGTTTCATAGCGACCGCGACTGACGTGATCAGCGAGTTCGTTGCGAGCGGAGAGACATATGAGCTCCGCGACCGCAGCGGAACGGTCGAGCGGAATCAGGTAACCGGGCACCCCAAAGCGCCGACGATTCCGCTCGTGGTGCTGGTCGACGCCAACAGCGCGTCAGCCTCCGAGATCGTGGCCGGCTCGCTGCAGGTCCACCACCGCGCGAAGCTGGTCGGGACCGTGACCTACGGCAAGGGCTCGGTGCAGCAGGACTTCGAGCTGGCGGACGGGGCGGACATCCACCTGACGGTCAAGCGGTGGTACCTGCCCAACGGCCTGACGATCGACCACAAGGGCCTGACACCCGACGTCCCGGTCACTCTGCCCAATCCAGCCGACGCGTACGACGTCGCTTCGCCGTCGCAGGACTACTCGAAAGACACGCAGCTCAACGCCGCGCTGGCACTGCTCGCTGGGTAGACTGGCACTTCGCTGAGGGCGGTTAGCTCAGTTGGCTAGAGCGCCTCGCTTACACCGAGGAGGTCGGGAGTTCGAGGCTCTCACCGCCCACCATAGGCAATTTCGCGCTCGGCCGCGAACCCGGCAAGTCCCGTTAACAGCCCCATTAGACTGGCACGGTGGCAATACAAGTCCCCAACGAAACTCGGCAGCAATGGATGGGATGGGTGCAAACGAGCGTCGCTCCGCCGTTTCGAAAGCGGGCGCTGAAAGCGGCCTTACAGTCACTCGCCTCCGGCGGCACATCCGACCAGGCGATCGTCGCCGCCAAGCAGGCAGAAAGGGATCGGGCGAACTACATGGCAACTTCTGCCCTGGTTCTAGGTGCCATCAGTGCGGCCGTGGGAATCCTTCTCGGCGGTGTATCGATCCTCGCCACGCTGTTCGCTTTTGCGTCGGCGCAACAAGGACGCCGGTCGCTAGACCGCGCCTGGCAGGCGTGGACGGGGGTTGCACTCGCCATCCTCGGCGTCGGGTTCTTCATCTTGCGTCTAGCAGTCCATTAGCCCAGGACGGTTCACGTCCAGTTCGAACGGCCGATAGAATCATCCGCCGTGCCGAGGTAGCTCAGCTTGGTAGAGCACTTGACTGAAAATCAAGGTGTCGGCGGTTCAAGTCCGCCCCTCGGCACCACATCGCTTGGCGGTTCGAAGTCCGACTATGATCCGTTGGTTGGTTCTAGGCGTGCTCCTGCCCGTGGCGGCCGCAGGCTTTGTACTCGAGCTCTGGAGTTTCGCCTCTCTGAGTTGGAGTTCGGGTGGTTTCTGGATCTATGTCGCGCTTCCGGCGGCATTGTTGGCTCTCAGCGTGGGAGCGGCTGCGGTCGCATTTTTCGCAACGAAGCGAAGGCGGCCGGCAGCGGTCACCCTTACGATCGCGCTCCTCGTCAGCGATGTGGCTGCTGGGTTTTTCCTCTCACAGGAGCCATTCCTTTTCTGACGACCGAGGAAGGGTGACTAGTGGTGCATTCGGGATGGCCGCAATAAGCGGCTTCAGCGGAGGTAATCGGCCGCCAGCGAAGCGGCGAACATTGCCAGGCCTAGCCACCCGGCCGCAAACGCTTTCAGTGCGACCGAGTCTTGGCGCACCTGGGACCAGTTGCTGATCGCGCTCGCCAGGACGAGGTAGAGGTAGGCGACCTCGGTCGCCATTACGAAAAAGTGAAATTGCCCGATGTCGCTCCAGTGAAACGCCATTGGCATCGACCAGTTGACGAGGCCGAGCCTGGCCTGCATCAGGAATGCGGCGGTGGCCGTCGCAAAGCCGAGGAGCAGGTAGATCGGCAGGCGGTTCCATGGGATTCCCGGCGCCAGCTGGCGCAGAAGCACGAATGCCGATACGTTGACGGCGGGGATCAGAATTCCATCGCCCAGCACTCCTGAGTAGTAGGCGAAGACCGTGTGCAGGTGTCCTCGATAGACGAGGAAGAAGGCCCACTGGTATCCGAACAACAAGAGCCAGCTGACCGCCGCCGGCAAAGCGGGCACCCAGGCACCATCGCGGGCCAATCGAACGACAGCGGCCACAACGCGCCGATGTTAGTCGACTCAGATGACCGCCGCGCCGTGGACGCCGCATACTAACGCGCCGTGAGCAAGCCCCGACCGTTCCGGTTTGGGGTGCAGGAGCACCGTGCTCCCAGTGCCAAAGCGTGGCGTGAGAAGGCGCGACAGGTCGAAACCCTCGGCTATACGACCGTGTATCTCCCCGACCATTTTGGTGACCAGCTCTCGCCGATTGCGGCGCTCATGTCCGCAGCCGATGCGACCACCACACTGCGGGTCGGGTCGCTTGTGTTCGACAAAGACTGCCGGCATCCGATCGTGCTCGCCAAAGAGGCGGCGACCCTGGACCTGCTCTCTGACGGTCGCCTCGACTTCGGTCTCGGGGCCGGCTGGTTGGCCTCCGACTACGAGCAGACGGGTATCCCACTGGACCCGCCAGGCATCCGGATCGAGCGCATGGCCGAGGCGCTGCAGATCATCAAGAGCTTCTTCTCAGGTGGCGCCGTCTCCTTTGCAGGCAAGCACTACACGGTTCAAGGCGTTGAAGCCGCGCCGTTGCCGGTACAGAAGCCGCACCCTCCGATCGTTCTCGGGGGAGGCGGCAAGCGAATGCTGCACCTGGCCGGGCGGGAGGCGGACATCGTGAACGTCAACTTCAACTTGAGCGAGGGGCGGGTCAACCGAAGCCTGGTCCGTACCGGCATGGCCGATGCGACCGACGAGAAGGTGGCCTGGATCAAGGAGGGTGCGGGCGAGCGGTTCCCAGCGATCGAGCTGAGTGTCACCGTCTTCGTCGCGAACGTGACGGACGATCGGATCAGCGTTGCGGAGGCGATGGCGGCGGGGTTGCAGTCGGAACCTGGCGAGATCCTACAGACGCCGCACTTCTTGATCGGAACCGTCGAGCAGATCATCGAAGACCTTCAGACCCGGCGCGAGCGTTACGGGATCTCCTACGTGATCGTGCCCGACGAGGCCGCTCAGTCGCTCGCGCCCGTCGTCGAGCGTCTGACGGGGACCTGAACTCCTACTGTAGATTTGGTGGCGATGGCCACCACCGAGCAGGTCGTTCTCAAAGGTCCCAATGAGGGGCGCTCGACCGAGGTTCTGACTTCAGAGGCTCTGGACTTCGTCGGCCGGCTCCAGCGAGAGTTCGGCCACCGGCGGATGGAGCTGCTCCGGATGCGGGACGAGCGCCAGGCGCGGCTGGACGCCGGCGAGTCGCCGCAGTTCCTGGCTGATACCGAATCGATTCGCAAGTCGGAATGGAAGGTCGCCACGGCTCCGAAGGACTTGCAGGACAGGCGCGTTGAGATCACCGGCCCAACCGACCGCAAGATGCTGATCAACGCGCTCAACTCGGGTGCCCGCGTGTTCATGGCGGATTTCGAGGACGCGAACTCGCCCACCTGGGCGAACCTCGTGGAAGGGCAGGTCAACCTGATCGACGCCATCGAGAGGCGGATCGATTTCACCAGCCCCGAGGGCAAGGAATACCGACTCAACGACAAGGTCGCGACCTTGCTTGTGCGGCCGCGCGGGTGGCACCTGGACGAGCGGCACGTCGAGGTCGACGACAAACCGGTGTCGGGCAGCCTCTTCGACTTCGGCCTGTACTTTTTTCACAACGCCAGGCGGCTGCTCGGAAAGGGCAGCGGCCCGTACTTCTACCTGCCCAAGCTAGAGAGTCATGTCGAGGCGCGCCTGTGGAACGACGTCTTCAACTTCGCGCAGGACGACCTCGGAATCCCCCGCGGCACAATCCGCGCGACCGTGCTGATCGAGACGATCCTCGCGGCGTTCGAGATGGAGGAGATCCTCTACGAGCTCCGCGACCATTCGGGTGGCCTGAATGCGGGCCGGTGGGACTACATCTTCAGCATCATCAAGAAATTTCGAAACCGGCCCGAGTTCGTGCTCCCAGACCGCGTGCAGGTGACGATGACGGTCCCCTTCATGCGCGCGTACACGGAGCTCCTCGTCAAGACGTGTCACCGGCGTGGTGCGTTTGCGATGGGCGGTATGGCCGCTTTCATTCCGTCGCGCCGCGACCCCGAGGTCAACCGCGTCGCGCTGGCCAAGGTCAAGGAAGACAAGGATCGGGAGGCAGGTGACGGTTTCGACGGGACGTGGGTTGCGCATCCGGACCTGGTGCCGACCGCTACGGAGGCGTTCGACAAGGTGCTCGGCGGCCGGCCCAACCAGCTCGAGCGCCAGAGGCCCGAGGTGGCCGTCACAGCCGGTCAGCTGATCGACGTTCGCGTCCCCGGAGGGACGATCAGCGAAAACGGGCTGAGGATGAACGTGAGCGTGGGTATCCAGTACATCGAGTCGTGGTTGAGGGGTGTTGGTGCGGCGGCCATCAACAATCTGATGGAGGACGTGGCCACGGCCGAGATCTCGCGGTCTCAGGTCTGGCAGTGGATCAGGCATTCGTCGCGGCTGACGGATGGGTCGATCGTGAACGCGGACCTGGTGCGTGAGATCGCGGACGACGAGCTCGCCAAGATCCGCGAGCGCTTGGGCGAGGATGGATGGGCCAAGAGTCGCTTTGGGGACGCCCGAGCGGTTTTCGAGGAGGTCGCCCTCTCCAGCACGTTCCCGGCCTTCCTGACGCTGGTGGCGCTGCGACGGCTCGATTGAAAGGAATCCAGCCTTAACGGGCTGGGTTGCGTTCGGTTCTTTCCGACTCTAAGGTGGGCCCTGGTGCGCCGGTGGGGCGATCAATAGGTCCCATCCTTAACGCCGCTTTGCGCGCAGGGCCGGCCTGGAGGAGGGAGGGCCCGCCAGAGGGGCGCCCGGTGGGCTAGGGGACTGGTCTCGGCGTGGCGGGTGGCTTGCCGGGTAGCCGGCGCCACTGGCGCGGGCCGACGCCGTTGTTCGGGTTGCCGGGAACGAACTCGACGGCGGAGGGCTTCACCATGCAGTTGTCCTTCCGCACGACGCTTCGCTCGCCGCCTTCTTGGTGTTCGATCACGACCGTCCGCTCGAGCACGGCACGCACTCGGACCTGCTTGCCGTCGACCATCGCGTTGAAGCCGCCGCTGACCTCGTGATTGAGGGGTGGGACGATGCTGGCTAGAGACACGAGATCAACGATCTTGCTCATATGTTGGCTACCCCTCGGGCTGGTGGGCGGAAATAGAAAATGCCGAACTGAGTTCGGCAAAAGCGACTTTACCAGACCTTAAGGTTTGCTCAACCGAGAGAACGCGCGGCCGGAGGGCGTGAGACCCTAAGCCGCTGAGCTGTGCTCTGCCATGCGCAGCTGCCGCGCTGCCTCGCGCCCGCGGCGCGCCGCTTCCTTGCTCGCCAAGTGACGTACCCGCAGGTGCCCAGGGTTCACCATGAGGCGCCGGCGGTTCACGAGCACCTTGGGCTCGCCGGGGGCGGGTTCGACGACGGCGGTCCGCTCGAGCACCGCGGTCACCCAGACCCGGCGCCCATCGACCTCGGCCTCGAAGTCCGGGAGGATCTCGTCGTCCTCATCCATCGAGACGCTGTCCAACCGCACCAGCTCACTGGGGCTGCTCAACGGGGTTTCGATTCGCTTTCGGTTTGAAGCCATGTCTATAAGCCAGATACCCGATCGCGAGCAGGATCAAACCCAGGGCCAGCCAGGGAATCAGCTGTGCCGGGAAGAGTGAAAACAGGTTTCCCACTGAAGGTCCGACCAATCGCCCGATCTCGAGAAAGATCGCCGCCCAGATCGACGCAGATATCAGAACGCACGGTATGAATACCCGATAGGGGACACCGAGTATTCCAGACAGAGAGGAGAGGACGATCCGCATGCCCGGGATCTGCCGGCCGATGATGATCGCCCAGGGTCCCCAGCGCTTGAATATCGAGAAACGCCCTCAGCGCCGGCACAGCGCCATCCGGCCTCAACGTGCCAGGGTCGGCAGAACCTTCTGGGCGGAGCCCCACTCGAGCGCAGTGTTGAAAACGCGTGAAAAATGCTCGGCGTACGCTCGCCCCGCGTCGGATGTGTCCACCTTACTGCCGGTGATCGCCTCCACCGAGGTCGGGCGCTTGTCGGCATGGCCGCACGGGATGATGCCCTCGAAGTAGTCGAGGTCGGTCGTGAGGTTGAGCGCAAACCCGTGGCTCACGATCGAACGGTTGAGCTTGATTCCGATCGCCACGACCTTCTCGCCTCCGGACCAGACGCCGGTCAGCCCCGGCTCGCCCGGCTCGGCATGTACGCCCAGGTCGTGCAGGTAGTCGATCAACGACTGCTCGAGCTTTTCCAGGTACTGAGGGATCGAGAGCCCGAAATGAGCAAGGTCCAGGATCGGGTAACCGACCAGCTGGCCGGGCCCGTGGTAGGTGGCCTCGCCGCCGCGGTCGGACCACACGACGTCGACGTCGCGTCGAGCCTGCTCGCCTTCGTCCCACAAGATGTGTTCGGACTTCGCTGCCTTGCCCATCGTGAACACGTGAGGGTGCTCGAGCAACAGCAGCGTGTCCGGCACGATACCGTCGCGCAGGGCGGAGACGAGCTCCGCCTGGAGGTCCCAGGCCTCCCGGTAGGGAGTCCTACCCAGCCAGCAGGCTCTTACGGACCGGGACCTGTTCATCGGCATGGTATGAGGAGCGGACCAGCGGGCCGGCTTCGACGTGTCCAAAACCCATCGCTAGCGCCTGCTCCTTGAAGCGCGCGAACTCTTCGGGGCGGTAGTAGCGGACGACCTCGGCATGTTGCTTCGACGGCCGCAGGTACTGCCCCACGGTCAGCACATCGATGTTGTGTGCGCGCATGTTGCGGAAGACGTCCAGGAGCTCGTCATCGGTTTCGCCCAACCCGACCATCAGGCCGGACTTCGTCACCATGTTTGGGGCCAGCGATTTCACGTGGCGCAGGAGTGCGAGGCTGTTGGCATAGACGGCCTTCGGCCTGATTCGTGAATAGAGCCGGGGCACCGTCTCAGTGTTGTGGTTGAAGATGTCCGGTCCCGCCTCCACGACGGTCTCCACCGACTCGAGGTTGCCCTGGAAGTCCGGCGTGAGGACCTCGATGGTCGTCCCGGGGCTGCGGCGGCGGATCGCCCTGATCGTCTTCGCGAAGATGCCGGCGCCTCCGTCCTTGAGGTCATCACGGTCGACCGATGTGATCACGGCATGCTTCAGGCCGAGCTCGGCGACCGAATCGGCGACGCGCAAAGGTTCCCCGAGGTCGAGCTCGGTCGGCCGGCCCGACGTCACCGCACAGAACCGGCACGCACGCGTACAGACATCGCCGAGGATCATGAAGGTGGCGGTCCGGCGGTTCCAGCAGTCGAAGATGTTGGGGCAGCGAGCCTCTTCGCACACCGTGTGCAGCCGCCCGCTGCGGACCATCTGCTTCAGGTCTTTGAAGTTCTCGCCTTCCGTGACGCGGATGCGGATCCATTCCGGGATCGCCGCCGGCGTCAGCGGAGTCGTCGTGCTCACAGCTGGATGCTACCGGGCGTCCAATCTTCGAGGCGGGCCTTGATCGCACTGAGGAATTGTCCGGCCGTCATCCCGTCGATGATTCGATGGTCGAAGCTCAGGCACAGGTTCATCATGTGCCGCACTGCGATCGCGTCGTTGATCACGACGGGCCGCTTGACGATCGATTCCGTCGTCAGGATCGCCGCCTGTGGCTGGTTGATGATCGGCTGGCTCGCCACCGAACCTGTCGCGCCTGTGTTGTTCAGCGTGAACGTGCCGCCCTGCACGTCCTCCGGCTTGAGCCGCTTCGTCCGGGCTCGCTCGATCAAGTCGTTCAAGTCCCGCACCAGGTCTGTGAATCCGCGCTGGTCGGCATCCTTAAGCACCGGCACGATGAGACCGTCGGGGATGGAGACTGCGACGCCCATGTTGATGTACCGCTTCAGAACGACTCCTTCGTCGGTCCACGTCGAGTTCAGCCACGGGTACTGCTTGATGACGTCGCAGACGATCTGAATCACGAAGGGCAGGTAGGTCAGCGCCGCGCCATGTCGCGCTTTGAAGCTCTCCTTCTCGGCGGCGCGGTAGCGGACGAGGTTGGTGACGTCGACCTCCTGCAAAGTCCACGCATGAGGAGAGGTCGCGAGGCTGCGCACCATGTGCTCGGCGATCGAGCGGCGCATCACACTGAGCTTCACGAGCTCTTCGCGGGTGCCGTCCACCCGGGCCGGTTTAGGCGCTGCCGGAGCCGAGGGCCGGGGCGCGCCGGTAGGCGGGGCTTCGGTGGCCGCGGCGCCCGATCCGACGGCCGCCAGCACGTCATCGCGTGTCACGCGCCCGCCCATGCCCGAGCCACGCAGCGCGGCGGCATCGATCCCGTGCTCGGCTGCCAGCTTGCGCACGGCGGGCGAAAGCTTGGCCCGCTCCCCGTTGCCGTCATCCCCGATCGCGGCCGCGGCCACTGGCGCCGGCGCCCGTTCGCCGGCTGGTTCAGGCGGGACCTCGGTGTGCGCCGCTCCTGTTTCGGGTGTCGCGGCTGCAGGCGTCCCGGCTCCCGCGACCTCGATCTGACCGATCACCGCTCCGACATGCACGGTCTCGCCCTCGCCGGCTGAGATCTTGACCAGCGTGCCTTCAAAAGGAGACGGGATCTCGGCGTTGACCTTGTCCGTGACCACCTCGACCAGCGGCTCGTCGCGCTTGACGAAGTCGCCTTCGTGCTTCAGCCATTTGTCGACTGTGCCCTCGGTGACCGATTCGCCGAGCTGCGGCATCTTGATCTGGGCCAGGCCCATCCCGCCTACTCCTCGCAAAATCTCAGATGGAGGCGCGAGCGCGCTCCTGAATCGAGTGTAAGCGACCGGCGCGGTCCCAAGCCGATTCCAAGGATTGCCTGGTAAGTTCTCGTCAATGGTCAAGGCACCGATCGAAGCCATCGAGCAGCGCGACCGAGCCATGCAGAAGCTGCGGGATCTGACATGGGCCTGTTTCCTGTGGGCGGCCGGCATGGTGGCCGTGTTCGCGGTGATCGCAGCGGCCACGGTTCCCGGGGCGACCGCGAGTGGTGCCTCCAACTCGGCCAGCTCTGATAACTCGAATGCGGCCTCGGGTGTGTTCTCCGACGACGGGCAGCTCCAGCCGCCGGACGGCGGGACCTTCCAGACTGCCGGCGGGAGCCCACCGCTGGTCGTTTCGGGCGGGTCGCACTAGCCCGTCTCGCGCTTCACCGACCAAACCCCCAGCCCTTCTCGTTGAGATGGCGTGGGCTTTCTCGGCCAGTTCGTCGGCGCGGTGCGCCCGATTGACATGACCTGGTGCTGTGACCGCTGTAGAGAATGGGCAGTAAGGAAGGGACGCGAAGCTGCGGTAATGCAGGGGTCGAGCTGGGGCGGCAATCGTCGGCTGGCTGAGAGCCCACAGAACCCGTAACAAAGGGCCGAGTCATCTGGCCGGAAAATTGGAGGCGACGCCCAGAATCGAACTGGGGATGGAGGTTTTGCAGACCTCTGCCTTGCCACTTGGCTACGTCGCCGCCTCGGAGTCGATTCTACCTTCGACGCTGGTGACGCCAATCTCGCGGTTAGGCTGTGGAGCACTTGCCACAGCACGACTTTCGAGACGTCATGGCGCGCGTGCCGGCGGGGGTCGTCGTCATCAGCGCCCGCACCGGGAGCGGCTACCGCGGGCTTACCGCGAGCAGCCTCGTTTCGATCTCGGTCGACCCGCCCATGGTGCTGGTCGGACTGGAACGCGAGGCGGCCACACGCTCGGCGGTCGCTGAGGGAAAAGCGTTCAACGTCAACGTCCTTACCCGTTCCCAGGAGTTCATCGCGGATAGGTTCGCCGGGCGCGCGCCGGCCATCGACGCCATGTGGCAGGGAGTGCCGCACAGGCTCGGATCCAACGGCATCCCGCTGATCGACGGATGCGCCGCCTGGCTCGAATGCCGTCTCGTGGAAATCCATCCCGCAGGGGATCACGACATCTGCGTGGGGGAGGTGACGGCAGCGACCGCCGGTTCCGGCGATCCCCTGATCCTTTGGGATCGAGCGTTCTGGACCCTCCGCTAATAAGGAAGGTCGTCCTCTTCCATACCGAAGTGATGGCCGACCTCGTGCAGGATCGTGCGCTGGACTTCCGCCACCAGCTCGTCGAGGGAGTCCGAGGCGTCCTCGTGCGCGCGCTTGTAGAGGGTGATTCGCTCCGGCATGCCGAGGTCGGAAAGAGCCGTCGCCCCTTCGTAAAGCCCCATCAACCCCTCGGGTGAGCTCTCCTCGATGATGAACACGGTGTTCTCGAGATAGGGCCTGAACTCGTCCGGGATCGAGTCCACCGCGGCCTGCGCCGCCGCCTCGAATTGCTTCATGCTCACGCGCATGCATGAATTGAAGCGTGTGCTGGTAGTCGGTGCTGGGACTATGGGCTCGCAGATCGCCCTGCAGACCGCGCTGTCGGGCCGCTACGAGGTGACCCTGGTCGACTCGGCGCCTGGCCAGCTCGAGCGGGCGCGCGCGCAGAACGGCCGCCTGCTCGACCGCTCGGTTGAGAAAGGGCGCCTCACCGCGGCCGGCGCGGCCGAGGCTCTCGCTCGGATCCGCGACTCGGACGATCTCGCCTCGGCAGCGCCCAGCGCAGATCTCGTGATCGAGGCCGTAATCGAGGACTTCGACGCGAAGAAGAGCGTGTTCGAATCGCTCGGCAAGCACGCAAAGAAGGACGCGATCCTCGCCAGCAACTCGAGCACTATCGCGATCAGCCGGCTCGCGGGCTTCACTGGGCGCCCCGAGCAGTGCTGCAACATGCACTTCTTCCACCCGGTGACGGTGATGCAGCTGTGCGAGGTGGTCCGGGGCCCCAAGACTGCAGAAGAGACGCTCAGCACGGCGATGGAGTTCGTGCGCAGCATCGATCGCACGCCCGTGCTGCTTCAGAAGGAGATCTGGGGCTTCATCGTCAACCGGATCCTGTTCGCGGCCTCGGAAGAGGCGATGCGCTTGCTCGAGGGCGGATATGCAAGCGCCGAGGACATCGACATCGCGGTCCAGAAGGGCCTGAACTGGCCCATGGGTCCTTTTCACCTGCTCGACTTCAGCGGTCTCGACATCTTCTATGGCGCGATGAAGGACCGCCACCGTCAAGGCGAAGGTGGCGACGCGCCGGAGCTTCTCCGCAACCTGGTTGAGGCGGGTCATCTCGGCCGCAAATCAGGCAAGGGATTCTTCGACTACCCGAAGTAGGACCTCGTGGGGCGAGAATTGATTTGCCCCCGTAGCCCAATTGGCAGAGGCAACCGGCTTAAACCCGGTCCAGTGCGGGTTCAACCCCCGCCGGGGGTATAGGCCTCCTACAATCGACGGGAATGGCCCTCCGATCTGAGGAAGATCCCGACGAGGAACCTGACGAGCCCAATCAGCCGAACGACGGCGCGGCGCCGGCGACGCAGCTGGTGCCCTCGGTGGGCCTTCCTGTGCGCGAGTGGGAATTCTCGACCCAGGTTCTCACGGTGGCTCAGCTGGTCGACGGAGTCACGTTGGTCAAGATCCTGAAGGAGTCAGGCGAGGACGGCTGGGATCTCACCGACGTCATCGACGGGGGGGAGAAGCGCGTGCTCCTGATGCGAAGACCCAAGCGCTCAGCCCGTGAATCGCGACGGGTGGGTTTCGCGCCTCCGAAGCCGAGCTGACCACCGCGCCCGCCCGCCGTAAGCGGCGCATCCTGGTCGTCGAGGACGACGCTCCGATTCGCATGCTCGTCGCCGAGGTCTGCCGGACCCAGGGCCATGAGGTGCTCGAGGCAGCCACGGGAGCGCAGGCGATCGAGGTGGCCACGGGCAGCCAGCCCGACCTCGTTCTCGTCGACTGGGTGCTGCCTGACATCAGCGGAACGGAGGTCATACGGGAGCTTCGCCGGCAGGGCCTGTTGAGCCCGATGGTCATGCTGACCGGCCGCACGACCAAGATGGACGAGGTGGTCGGGCTCGAGGTCGGCGCCGACGACTACATCACAAAGCCGTTCGACTCGCGCATCCTTGCCGCCCGGATCAACGCCCACCTGAGGCGCGCGGCCCTGGCCGAGTCCGGCGGAGGGCGTGAGGGAGTTCTCAGCATCGGTGCGCTCCAGATCGACAATGCCTCGCGCAGGGTGAAGATCGCCGAGGAGGAGATCCCGCTCACGATGACCGAGTTCAACCTCCTGGCGGTGCTGGCCGCGAACCCGGAGCGGGTGCTCACACGGGCGCAGCTTCGCGATAAGGTGTGGGGCTACCCACACGACCTGGACGACCACTCGGTCGATCCCCACGTGCAGCGCCTCCGCCGCAAGCTCTCCGACCAGACCAACTCGGGCGTGAGCCTCGAGGCCGTGCCGGGGCTTGGTTACCGTCTGTCGGTCAAATCCGTTTGAACCGATCGGTGCGTTACATCCAAGAGGTGCAGACAGGGGGCCGATCGAGAGATTTGGAGATCCAGGTGGCCCAGATGCTAGGCGCGGCCGAGCATCGCAGCGAGCGCATCCGTTGATGCGTGAGCGAGAAGCGGAGGTCCGCAACGACGCAGATGGGCCGCCTGGGCTCCAAAGATCCGGTCGGCATCCCTGGCTGCACCTCTAACATGGGCGACCAGCGACCGATAGGCATCTTCGACTCCGGGGTGGGCGGGCTCACTGTGCTCAAGGCAATCCGTGAGCGGCTTCCGCTCGAGCCGACGATCTACGTGGCCGACCTGCTGCACTTTCCCTACGGCCCCCGCTACCAGGACGAGGTGCGGGGATTCGCCATCGACATCATTCGCTACCTCGAATCGCGCGATGTGAAGCTGGTCGTCATCGCGTGCAACACGGCCACCGCGGCGGCGCTCAACCAGTCGCGCGAGCTCTTCGAGCTGCCCATCATCGGAGTCATCAGCCCGGGCGCGCAGGCAGCGGTGGAGGCCACGAAGAACAACCGCATCGGCGTGATCTCCACGGAGGGAACGATGCGCAGCCAGGAGTATCTGCACGCGATCAAGGAGATCGACCCGATGGTCGGCGTCTATCAGAAGGCGTGCCCAGAGCTCGTCGAGATCGTCGAAGCCGGCGAGGCCGATTCGCCACGGGCGGAGAAAGTCTTGAGCGATAACCTGGCCGACATCGTCCGTCTCGGCGCTGACACGCTGGTTCTCGGATGCACGCATTACCCGCTGTTGAAGCCGGCGATCAACCGCGTCTATCCGGGGAGCTTCGAGCTAATCGATTCGGCCACGACCACGGCCTCCAAAGTGGAGCGCCACCTCGAGCACTCCCGCCTGCGAGCTACCGAAGCCAAACCGCGGCACGAAGTTCTGGTCACTGACGTGCCGCGGCGATTCGACGAGATCGCTGCCAACCTTTTCGGCGAGGCGATCGAGGCTGAGGAGGTCCAGCTCTGGGAGCCGCAGAAGACGTAGAGATCTTCGGTCCCGCGGTCGCCGACCTCGCAATCGTCGAGACGGCCCTGCGCGAAGAGATAGGCCGCGATCCCTACGTCGTCTCCACGCCGATGGCCGACCTGTTTGCCGCCGGAGGCAAACGTCTTCGCCCGGCCCTCGTATTGCTGGCCGCGATGTGCGGGCGCTACGACCTCGAGCGGCTGAGGCCCGCGGCGATGGCGGTCGAGCTCACGCACGCGGCGACGCTCGTGCACGACGACGTCATCGATCGCTCGGCGGTCCGGCGCGGACGGCCGACCGTGGCGGCAGCGCTGGGCGATGAGCCCGCCATCGTGATCGGAGACTTCTATTTCGCCAAGGCTTACGAGTTCGCGGCGCGCACAGATTCGCCGGAGGTCGTGGGCATCCTGGCCCGGGCGGTTATGGAGATCTGCGCGGGCGAGGTCCGCCAGCAGGCGATCCGTTACCGCTACAGCACGGACGTCACGGAATACATGGGACGCATTCGCGCCAAGACGGCGACGCTGCTGGCCTC
>JBGPEO010000020.1:0-25655 GCA_041482895.1 Candidatus Dormibacteraceae bacterium
CCGCTGCCGGCAGGCGGCCTGCCGGCAGCGCTGTGCGAACTAGAGGTTCTCGTGGATGAGGCGTCCGAGTGTCTGGTACTTCTCGGGCTGGCTGCTCTTGAGATAGAACGCGAGACCGATGCCGGCCGCGATGATGATGAGGTCGATCGGGCCGAGCCAGCGCGCGAACCCGAGCCCTCCGCTGACGAAGTCGATGTTGGTGAACAGCAGGTACAGCACAAATGCCTGGCCGATAAACGAGATGATCGGCGCGACGATCGTGCTCCACCAGTGGACCTCGGTCCCGTGGTGCTGCAAGAAGTAACGCAGGATCGCGACCGAGACGAGGGCCTGGACCGCGAGGATCACGATCACGCCCATGATTGCCATCAGCCCGTAGAGGTCTACGTACGCCTGCTGCGTCGGGTTGTGGACGCCCGCGAAGATCGCGAACAGGATCACGATTACCGCCGCGATCACCGACTGCGTGATCGACGCGATGTGCGGGCTCTTCCACCGTGGGTGAGTGCGGCCCAGCGCCGCGGGCAGGATCCTTTCACGGCCGAGTGAGTAGAAGTAGCGGCTCGCGGTGTTATGGAACGCCATGCCGCAGGCAAACGATCCCGTGATGATCAGGATGCTGAGCGCCTGGTCGACACCGAGTCCGATGTACTGCTGTGCGGGGCCAAGGTAGAACTGAGCGGCGTTCCCTTGCGCCTGTGCAATCACATCCTTGAGGGTGGCGTAGCCCGCGAACGGAGCCCAGCTCGTGAGGATGTAGAAGATGCCGAGGCCGACGACCGAGATGTACATCGCCTGCGGCACGACTCGTTTGGGGTTCTTTGATTCTTCGCCGTAGTTGGGTGCCATCTCGAAGCCGACCCAGGACCAGAACGCGAAGAACAGACCGATGGCCGGGATGCCGGCGGCGAGAGATCCCACCGCCGGGAAACCCTGGAAGGCTTTGACCGGGTTGAGGGCCTCGAGCGTGAATGCGGTCGAGGTGGTGGCGCCGCGCACGATCATCGCCACGTCGAAGATCAGGAGGAAGAGAATCTCGCCGACCAGGAGGACACCAAGCACCCGCGCCGTGATGCGGATATCGAAGTAGGTGATCACCGAGATGAGCACGACCATCAGCAGCGCGAGGTATGGCCACTGAATTCCGTTGAGCCACCCCGCCCCGGTCGCTGTCCCGATCTGACTCAACTTCAGGTTGAGGAAGAATGCGAAGCCTCCGGCGAGCGAAGCTTCAAACACAGAATAGGCGACCACGGCGCCAAAGCCGGTGCCTAGGCCCAGCTCGCGTCCTAGGCCGTGGCTGATGTACGAGTAGAAGCCACCGGCTGTCGTCACCTTGCGCGACATCGCCACGTATCCGACCGAGAAGATGGTGAGGATGATGGTTGCGAACAGGAAAGCGGCCGGAGCCCCGAGGCCGTTGCCGAAACCGACGGCAAGCGGAGTGTTGAAGAGCATCGCTGAGATCGGAGCCGAGCCTGTCACCGTGAGGAAAAGGACGCCCCAAATACCGACCGCGTGCTTTCGAAGTTGCGGTACATCCGCCCTCTGCGAGACGTCGAATATGTCCGCCTCCGCCTGTGCGAGCGGCTCGACGGCTACGTCCGTTTTGTCAGCCATGTTGCGTCCCCTCCTTGAGTTCCTGAATCACGCCCGCCGTCAATAAATCTCCAGGTACTCCTGGAGCTCCCAGTCCGTCACGTGGTCCGCGAATCTCTGCAGCTCATACCGGCGCATGACGGTGTACGCCTTCACGAACTCCTCTCCGAGCAATTCTGTGATCCTGTTGTCGCCCTCGAGCAGGCTGAGCGATTCCTCGAGCGCGGTCGGAAGCTTCGGCTTCGACTCGTCCTCCTCGGCAGGCGGATGAGCGGCCGGCTCGAGCTCGAGCTTGTCGACGATTCCGAGCAGTCCGCTCGCGAGCAGAGCGGCCCCGACCAGGTAGGGATTCGAAAGACCCGATGGCCCACGGTTCTCGATGTGGCGGCTTTCCGCCGAACCGCCCTTGATCCGCACCAACGCGGAGCGGTCCTCGGGACCCCACGAGACGTTGGTCGGGCTGAACGTGTGCCGGCGGCGCCGCTTGAGGCAGTTCAACGTGGGAGCCAGCAGCGCGTATGTCGAAGGAGCGTGCTGCAGCTGGCCGGCGATGAACTGCCGCCCCACCTTCGACAGCCCGTGCTCCGCGCCGTCATCTGACATCGCGTTCTTGCCGCCATCGATTCGCAGCAGGCTAATGTGCGTGTGCGCGCCGCAGCCGGCCGAGTCCGCGAATGGCTTGGACATGAACGACGCGAGCAGTCCCTCGCGCCGCGCAATCTCCTTGACGCCGTTCTTGAAGCTGAAGGCCAGGTCGGGACCCGCCATGCCGCTGCCCGGCGCGTAGGCGATCTCCCACTGCGAGCCCGCGTACTCGCAATTGGCGGTGATGATGTCGATGCCGAACTCCCGCATCTGGTCGACGATCCTCTCGATGGCCGGGACCCAGGTGTTCCGAACCGAGTTGAAGATGTGGTAGCCAGTGAAGAGCGGTTTGTGGGTCTCGGGGTCGAGTAGGTAGAACTCGCACTCCGTCCCGATCACCGGCTCGTAGCCCAGCTCACGGCAGCTATCAAGCACCCTCCGGAAGACGTGGCGCGGCGATGCGGCGAGCGGCCGGCCGTCGGCCCATGACGCTTCGCAGATGAACCTCGCTGTGCCCTCCGCCCACGGCACGACGGCCCCCGTGGTTGGATCTGGGCGAAGCAGCTGGTCGGCGTACCCGACCTCCTCGTTGTAGAGAGTGCCGGGCACGACGTCGGACCTGGTGTCGAGCACCGCCGCACCGCCGTACATATTCAGACCGTCCTCTGCATAGCTCGCGGCGTGATCGATTGGGACGATCTTCGATCGGCTGGTTCCGTGCATGTCCGGCAGCTCGAAACGAACGTTGCGGACGCCTCGCTCCTTCCAAAGCGCGAGCTGCCGCTCGATGGAAACGGACTTATCCTCTGCGATCACAATGGCTCAACTCCGGGTTCCGTTGTCCCAGGCGCCGATCTCGAGGCCGCACCTCGAGGCCAGCGCCTTCACCGATTCCTCTTGCGCCTTCGTGGCGATCGCCAGCACGCCGCCCTCGCGCCCGTCGCCGCGCAGGAGGGCATCCGCGATAGCTCGAGGTGGCTGCACGTGGCGCCCGCCCCATCCAAGTGACGGATAGGAGTCGTGGACGACGACCAGAGATCCCTTGGGGCCCCGGATGAGCATCTCGAGCTCGACGAAATGACCCACGTCCCAATCGGCCGCCGGCCCCTGCACCGGGCGTCCAATAAGCTCGGCGAGCAGGATCTCGATCGAAGGCCGGCTGGCCCAAAGTTTCCCGGTGCGCAGGTTCGCGATGAGCCGCGCGCCCAGCTCCTGAGCTTCGTCGACCAGGCGCTCGACGCGTTGCGCGTTCCACTGGCCGCGCAGCGACACGCAACTCAGCCGGCCGGATGATGCCGCCTCGATGGCCTGCGCGAGATTCGCGGCCGATGTGCCCGATTGTGCGACAGGTGCCGTCGCGAGCTCGTATCGATAGTGCGTCTGGCTGACCGCGCCGGGTGGCACGTCCGATCCGGCGTGCGCTTCCGGCAGTAAGGTTCGCACTCGCAACGCGATCAGGTCCTGGTCGATCGGTTCTCCATCCCAGGTGGAGTACCCGCTCTCATTGAGGACGCGCGCAGCCCAAAACGGGCCACAAAGGTTGTCTTTCTGCTGCTCGCCGGAGCTCTCATCAAGGGCCGCGAGGACTTTCGCTTCCACCGGCTAGACCGTCCTCATGTAGCGGTCGCGCTCCCAGTCGGTCACGGTCTCGCGGAACGCCTTGACTTCCCATGCACGTGAGGTCGCGAAGTAGTCGCTGAACCGCTCGTCCAACGCCTGCCGCAAGACCTGGTCGGACTCGAAAGCGCGGATCGCGCTCTCCAGCGAGCCCGGCAGCTCTGGCAGCTCGCCGCGCGAGTAGGCGTCGCCTTCGATCGGGGCCGGCGGAGTCAGCTTCCGCTTGATTCCATCCATGGCGGACGCAGCGACGGCCGCGATTGCGAGGTATGGGTTCGCGTCCGCACCAGGCCGGCGACACTCGAGGCGACACAGCTCGGGATGGTCCTTGCTCACGATCGCGCGCACCGCGCAGGAACGGTTCTCCACGCCCCAGCTCGCGTTGACCGGCGCAAACCAGCCGGGCACGAGCCGCTTGTAAGAGTTGATGGTCGGGTTCAGCAGCAGCGAAGCCGCCGGCAGGTGCTCAAGGACTCCCGCGATCGCCGAGCGAAGGACGGCGGGCAGCGCACTTCCTTCCGAAGCGCGGAACGCGTTGGCGCCATCGCTCCAGCACGACAGGTGAACATGCCCGCTGGAGCCTTCTTCGCCTGGTGCCGACTTGGCGAGGAAGCTGGCGCGCAAACCCATCGTGGCGGCGATGTCCTTGACCGCCAGCTTGGTGAGCGCCGCGTCATCAGCGGCGCGCAGCGCGGTTCGAGCCCCGAGATTGAGCTCGAGCAGGCCAGGGCCGGCTTCCGTGTGCACGGCGGACAGATCGACGCCCAGGGCTTCGAGGGCGGGCACGAGAGCGCGGAGGAATCCGTCGAATCCGCCAAGCTCGCCGAGGCTGTAGCTGAGCCCGCTCGAGAGAGGTTTCGACTCGCGATCCCAAAGCCGCAGCTCGTACTCGACCGCCGCGACGGCCTCATAGCCGAGCTCCGCCAGTGCCGCCAGCACCCTGCGGAGAACTTCGCGTGATGCGAGCTCGCACTCGCTGCCGTCGGGCCAGCTGGGGGTGGCGAGGCAGACCTTCCAGCCCGGCCTCCAGGTCAGCTCGTGAAGGGTGCTCGGGTCGGGCCGGACGATCAGGTCACCCGCGCCGGAGCGGATCCCAAACCTGGTGTAGTCGCTGATCGGGGTGTCGGTCGGGTCGAGAGCCAGCAGGAGGTCGGTCATCACGGTGCCGTGGCGAAGCGCGGACTCGAACGCGGCCGGTCGCAACGCCTTCCCGCGAATCGATCCGTTGATGTCGGGGATGCCGAGGAGAACGAACTCGCCGCCCTGTGCGCCGGAGGCAGCGTCTGAGTCGGCGCTCATTGCGGGCTTGAACGTGGTGTCGATTGTGCTCAAAGCCTCTTCTCGACCGCCTTCTCGACAGCTTCGATGGTGGCCTTGAATCGTTCGATCATCTCGTCCAGCTCCGCATCGGTGCTGTTGAACGCCGGCGCGAGGAGAACCTCATCGCCGGCAAAGCCGTCCTGAGTCGAGTTCGTGGAGCTGACGAGCAGTCCGAGCTCGAACGCCGTGTCGTCGACTAGCGAAGCGACATCGAGCTCGTGGGGCAGAAACGACTTGCCGTCGCGAGGATCGACGAGCTCCACCCCGAGCAGGAACCCACGACCGCGCACCTCGCCCACGATTCGTGATCCCTTCAATGCTTCTCGCAGCTGCTCGAGCAAGCGCGGGCCGCGCTCGTGTACTCGGTCGACCAACCTGTGCCGCACGATGTAATCGAGGACGGCCAGGCCCACTGCGCAGGGCAGCGGCGCCCCGTCCCAGGTGTGACCGAGGTCGAACTCTGCTGAGCCTTCCGCCAGCGCGTCATAGATGTGCTCGCGGCACAGGATCGCCGCCAGCGGCGTGTAGCCCGCTCCGAGCCCCTTTCCGATGGTGACTATGTCCGGCTCGATGGGCAGCTGATGCGCCGCGAGCCAGGTGCCGGCGCGTCCCATGCCGGTAACGATCTCGTCGAAGCAGACAACGAAGCCGTGCTTCTCGCGCCGTTCTGCCAACCCGTGCCAGAACCGGTCCGGAGGCGAGTAACCGGGCAGTGCCGCGGCGCTCACGGGCTCGCAGAAAAAGGCGGAAACGGTGTTGGGGCCGGCCTCTTTCAGCGCCCGATCCAGCTCCTCGAGCGCGGCCTCGCCGGTGGGATCGAAGCGTGGAGTCGAAGGCGAGATGTGCAGGTAAGCCGGCATGTATTCGGCGTACGGGTCCTGCAGCGATCGGCGCCGGCCGCTCAACGCAAGCGTGCCGAGCGTGGACCCGTGATAGGACTGGGCGGGCGAGATGATGCGCCACCGGTCACGCTGGCCCCGATCGACGTGGTACGTGCGCGCGAGCCGCACCGCGGTCTCGTTGGCTTCTGAGCCTCCGGAGGCGAACTTGATGCGGGCCATCTCCGGGATCAGCTCGATCACGCGGTCAGCCAGCCGCTCCTGCGGTTGGCTGGTGAAGTGATGGTTGTAGAAGTAGGCGATCTGTTCCGCCTGAGACGCGGCCGCGTCGGCGATCTCGGCCACGCCGTGGCCAATGCAGGCGACCATGGCGCCGCCCGAGCAGGCGTCGAGGATCCGGTCGCCCGCAACCGTCTCGAGCCAGACGCCCATGCCGCGCTCGATGCTCGGGTACGCCAGGTCGAGGAACCGGGGGAAGACATTGGTGTCTTCAGAGCGAATGGTCGCCTGTGCCATCCTCTCGCCTACCTCCAGACGCCCCGCCGCCGGATGGCGGCAAGGACTGCCCGCAAACCCTGCTCGCTATTGGCAACGTGCTCTTGCATGACAGTCTCGGCAGCGTCGGCATCTCCGCTGTCGATCGCCTCCAACAGCTCTCCGTGCTCACCCGAGATCCGCAGGTGCCATGCCTCCGATTCGGGGAGCAGGGTCATAGCGTCGTTGAGTCGCATCCGAATTTCCTCGATCGCGCGAGTCAAGAACGCGTTGCCCGTCGCGCGCGCGACCGCCATGTGGAAATCCGTGTCATGCCGCATGTAATCCGGCTCGCTTGCGGCGGCCACCATTCCGTGGATGGCTCGGCGCATCGCAGCGAGGTCGGCGTTGCGGCGCGTGCCCGCGGCCACCCTCGCCACGGCCGGCTCGATGATGCGCCTGTATAGGAGGAGGTCCTCGAGCTCCTTCCGCTGTCGCATGACCCTGACGATCAGGTCGTCCGCGGCCAGCGAATCCTCCGCCGGGTGCGTGATGAACGTTCCGCCAAGCCGACCGCGGCGGGCTTCGACCAGGCCCGCGGCCTCGAGCAGCCGCAGCGCGTGCTGGATGGTCGGGCGCCCGACGCCAAACATTCCGGCTAGCTCGCGCTCCGCCGGAAGCGCTTCGCCGGGCTTGATCAGGCGAAGCGCTATGTGGCGCCGGATCTGCTCGGCGACGTATTCGTGCGCGCGCACCTGGCGAATCCGCTCAAAACGAACGTGGGACGCTGACGACCCCATCGTGCGCTGGGCGGTCTTAATGGCCACGAGCCGCTCCAGAGCCGACTCGCGCGATGCTGTCCAGGAACCGGTCGAACAGCCGCATTGCGGTGCGCCGCACGCCGGGCGCCAGCCGGTTCGTCTCCTCCAGGAGCGCGTCCGGGTCGACGCCGTCACCGTCCAGCTCGTGCCGGTATGCACGAACCCAGCTGTCCATGATCTCCGGCGTGACCTCGGGATGAAACTGAAGGCCGAGGCTTCTTCCGATGACGTAGGCCTGCGGGCCGACGTCGGTGTCCGCAAGAAGCTTTGCACCTGGCGGCAACGTGAATGTGTCGAAATGCCACTGGAACCACGGGCCTGCCGGTATGAGGTCGGGAACCTTCGTGCGCACCGGGAGCCAGCCGATCTCAGAACGCTCGGAGCGGAAAGACTTGCCTCCGAGCACCCGTGCCATGAGCTGGCCGCCAAAGCAGAGACCCAGGAATGGAACGTCGTGCTGGGCCGCCTGGCGGATCAGCTCCGTCTCCCGGTGGATGAACGGGACCGAATCGTCGAAGGCCGCGAACTCCGACCCCAGGGACGCGATGAGCTGGTAGTCGCGCGGATCGGGTATCTGCTCCTCGAGGTCGATTCGCAGGACGTCGATTTCCGCGTTGCGCTCGTCGAGCCACTGGCCCAGCAGGCCGGGAGGAGTCGGCTCTTCGTGCTGAACGATCAGGGCCTTGAGCTTCTGTGCCGCCATCACGCAGGCCTCGGTTCGAGCTTGGCTTCCAGCTCCTTCGCGACCTGTCGGACAGCACCCGCGAACCGCTCGACCATCTCGGCCAGCTCCTCATCGGTGCTGGTAAACGACGGAGCGAACAGCGTCTGGTCGCCGGCGAACCCATCGCGCGTCGGCATAGTGGAGTAGGTGATAAGTCCGCCCTCGAAAGCGACATCGTCCACCCTGCCCGCCGTCCGAAGCTCTGGCGGCAGGAACGATTTGCCGTCCCGCGGATCGACGTACTCGACGCCCAACAGGTAGCCACGACCTCGGACCTCATGCACCATGGCTACACCGTTGAGAGCGGCCGCGAGCTCATCGCGCAGCCGCGGGCCGCGCGTGCGCACGCGTTCGACGAGACCTTCCTTCTTGAGCACGTCGAGCACTTTGAGACCGACCGCACATGACAGCGGCGCGCCGTCCCACGTGTGGCCGAGGGTGAACTTCCTGGATCCCGCAGCGATCGCGTCGTAAACGTGCTGCTTACAAAGCACCGCGCCGATCGCGGCATAGCCGGCACCCAACCCTTTCGCCGTGGCGATGATGTCGGGCACGATCGGAAGGCTCTCGGCGGCAAACCAGTAACCGGTGCGCCCGATGCCGGTGACGATCTCGTCGAAGCAGATCAGAAAGCCGTGCCGCTCGCGACGCTCCGCAAGCCCCTCCCAGAACGCATTGGGCGGGCTGTACGCAGGTAGGGCGGCGGCGCTGACGGGCTCGCAGAAGTAGGCGGACACGGTGTCGGGGCCCGCGGCTTCGAGAACGCGGTCGAGCGCCTGAAGGGCGGCCTGGCCGGTGGGATCGAAGCGCCACGTGCTCGGCGGGATGTGCAGATGGGTCGGCATGTACGGCTCGAAAGGACGCTTGAGGCCTGGTCTACCCGTCAGCGCGAGAGTGGCCATCGTGGGGCCGTGATAGGCCTGCGCCGGCGAGATAACCTGCCAGCGCTTTGGCTCACCGCGGTCGACGTGATACCGGCGCGCGATCTGCAGGGCCATCTCATTGGCCTCGGCGCCGCCCGTGACGAATCGAACCCGCGTGAAGCCTTCGGGGGCGACGCCCGCGAGCTCGCGAGCGAGCTCCTCCTGGGGCGGGTTGGTCAGTCGTTCGTTGTGTACGTAAGCAAGCTTTTCAGCCTGCGCCCGCGCCGCCGCGATGATGTCGCGCCTGCCGTGGCCGAGCGTCGCGGCCATCGAGCCGCCGCTCATGGCGTCCAGGTAGCGCTTGCCTGAAGCGTCCTGCACCCACACACCGTCGCCTCGAACGAGGACCGGATAGGAGCGGCCGAACTCCAGCGGCAGGACGTGCGTCGACTGACTGACGACCACGGCTTCCCTGGCTCCGGCCATCCCCGCCTACCCCTCCCAAAACGCTCCTGCGCGCCCTTTTGGCGTCAAAGACTCGAAGTCGATCGATACTATCATTGCAAAGGACCCCATATATGCCCATTCGTCGGACCGCGGCTCAAAAGTGAGGGGAAGATGGCTACCAAGACTGGAACTTTGAGGGTGATCGAGCCGGCGACCGAGCAGGTGCTCGCCGAGCTTCAAGAGGCGACCATCGAAGAAACTGACCAGGCGGTGGCCCGCGCCAAGGCGGCCTACCCCGCGTGGAAGGCGGTGAGCCCCAAGGACAGAGCCAACCTGATGCGCCGCATCGCGGCCACCATCGAGAAGCACCTGGAGGAGCTCGCCCGCCTCGAGTCGCGCAACGTCGGCAAGCCCATCAGCGACGCTCGTGGCGAGGTGGGAATGGTGGTGGATGTCTTCAACTACTACGCCGGGGCTCCCGAGCGTCTGGCCGGCAAGACCATCCCGGTCGCGGGCGGTGTCGATATGACGTTTCGCGAACCTCTGGGCGTCGTCGCCCTGATCGTCCCCTGGAATTTCCCCCTCCCCATCGCGTCCTGGAAGGTCGCACCGGCACTTGCCGCCGGCAATACCGTAGTGCTGAAGCCCGCCGGCCTGACACCCCTGACTGCTGTAGAGCTCGGCCGCATCGCGCTCGAGGCCGGCTTGCCCGAAGGCGTGCTCAACGTGGTCGTCGGCGCGGGTCGGGTCGTTGGCGAGCGCCTGGTCCAGCATCCGGACGTCGCCAAGGTGGCATTCACCGGCTCGACCGAGGTTGGCAAACGGATCGGTGCGCTCGCCGCTCAGCAGATCAAGCGCGTGACGCTGGAGCTGGGCGGCAAGTCCGCCAACATCGTTTTCGCCGACGCCGACCTCGACAGGGCCGCCGCGACAGCACCGCTCGCAGTGTTCGGCAACGCGGGCCAGGATTGCTGCGCGCGGTCGCGGATCCTGGTCGAGCGGTCGGCGCTTGACCGCTTCATGCAGGCGCTGGAGACATCGGTCAAGGCAATCCGTGTAGGCGACCCCCTGGACGACAAGACTGAGATGGGCCCGCTGATCTCGGCGGACCAGCGGGCGAAGGTGGCTTCGTACCTCGACGACGGCGCGCGAGTGGCGTTTCGCGGCTCGGCGCCGCAAGGCGCGGGCTACTGGTTCCCGCCGACGGTTCTCGCGCCCGTTTCGAACACAGACCGTGCCGCTCGCGAGGAGATCTTCGGTCCGATCGCGGTCGTGATCCCGTTCGAAGACGAGAGCGAGGCCATCCAGATCGCGAACGACACGATCTACGGACTCTCTGGATCGATCTGGACCAACAACGCGGGCCGCGCCATGCGTGTCGCACGGGGCCTGGAGACCGGGACGATCTCCATCAACTCCCACAGCTCAGTGCGCGTGACGACCCCGTTCGGAGGCTTCAAGCAATCGGGTGTCGGGCGCGAGCTGGGGCCTGACGCGCTGGATTACTACACCGAGCTCAAAAACGTCTTCCTCTCGACCACCTAGAAGTCGTGCGGGCGGTCCAGGTCACTCAGTTCGGAGGCCCGGAGGTGCTGCGCCTGGTGGAGATGGAGCAGCCAGCGCCCATCTCGACCGAGGTCCTGGTCCGCGTCCTCGCGGCGGGTGTCAACCCGGTCGACTGCAAGACGCGGCGAGGCGAAGGCGTGGCGCGCTGGATGGGACCGCCTCCCTTCGTGGTCGGCTGGGATGTTTGCGGCACGGTCGAGGCCATGGGTTACGGCGTGACCCGCTTCCAGGTCGGCGACGTTGTGTACGGGATGCCTCGATTCCCGCGTTCCGGTGGTTGTTACGCGGAATACGTCACAGCGCCTTCGCGGCAGCTCGCCCGGGTTCCTGAAGGCACATCGCCCATCGAGGCCGCCGCCCTCCCGCTCGCCGCGCTCACCGCATGGCAATGCCTGGTCGATTCGGCTCAAGTCAAGAGCGGTGAGAGGGTGCTCGTGCACGGTGCCGCGGGAGGCGTCGGCCACCTTGCGGTTCAGATCGCCGAATCGCGCGGTGCACTTGTCGTCTCCGGCAACCGTCGGGGCGATCGGGACGCCCTCGCGGCCCGCAACCTGGATGTCGCTCTTGACCTCGTCGGAGGCTCCGACACGGAGGCGCTCGTCGCCACGCTGCGGGAGGGCGGCATCTTGCTCGCGGTCGCCGGCGGCGCGGATGAGGGGGTCAAGGCGCTGGCGAGCAGGCGCGGCGTTCGCCTCGTCGAGCCGCTGGTTGAGCCTGACGGTTGCGGCCTGGAGGCGATATCGACGCTCGTCGAATCGGGCCGCCTCAAGGTAAACGTCGAAGAGATTTTTCCCCTCGAGCAGGCGGCCCGCGCACATGAGGCGCTCGAGAGGGGTGGGCGGAAGGGCAAGCTGGTCTTGCACCTCTAGATGCCGGTGGTGGTCGGCGTCACGCTGCGCCCGCTCAGCGCTGGTGAGTTTCCGCCGAAGCTCGCGCTGAATCGCTCCTACTTCGCGAGCCTCGAGGATGCGGGCGCCGTCGTTTTGCCCATGCCGCTCGTCCGGGACGCTGAACGCCTTCGCTCTCTGTACGACCACCTCGACGCGCTCCTCCTACCCGGAGGCGACGACGTCGAACCATGGCGCTATGGGGCAGTCGCGCGCGACGACTGCCACCTGAGTCTCGCACCGGAGCTCGACGAGGTCGAGCTCCGCCTAGCGGAGTGGGCGCTCGCGGACGGGATACCTGTGTTCGGCATTTGCCGTGGCATCCAGGTCCTGAACGTGGCATGCGGCGGAACTCTGTGGCAGGACGTGCAGGTCGAAGGCGCGGTGAGCGAGTCACACGACCAGGAGCCGCGCGATGCGCTCGTCCACGACCTCGACGTCGATCCGGACAGCCTGCTCGCGCGCTCGATGGGCATGACCCACGTTCGAGTCAACAGCCTCCACCACCAGGCGATTCGGGACCTGGCCGGGCCGCTGCGCGCTGTGGCTCGTTCGTCGGACGGCCTGATCGAAGGCGTGGAGCTACCGTCAGCGCAATTCGTGCTGGGCATTCAGTGCCACCCCGAGGAGCTGAGCCGAAAGGAAGCGTGGGCTGCCGGCCTGTTCACCGCCTTCGCCGCATCCGCGCAGGAGCGGCGTTGGGCCGGATGATCGAGCGCCGCAGCCGGGGTATCTTGGGACGAGCATGAGGATCGCGGTCGCCCAATTCAGCGCGACCATGAGCAAGCCCGCCAACCTCGAGCGAATCGCGGACCTGACGGCGCGCGCGGCTGACGCCGGCGCCAGACTCGTGGTCTTTCCTGAAGGGGCGATGTGTGATTTCGGCACCAAGACCGAAGACCTACACAGCAAGGCCGAGCCGCTCGACGGACCGTTTGTCCAGGCCCTTTCGAAGCTCGCTGACCGATTCGACCTCACGTTGGTGGCAGGGATGTTCGAGTCGATACCCGCTGACCGTTTGATCCACAACTCGGCCATCGTGGTGGCCCCGTCGGAAGGCCTTGCCGGCGTATATCGGAAGCACCACCTGTTCGACGCCTTCGGTGAAATCGAGTCGGAGCGATTCCGTGCCGGCGATGAGGATCCGCTGCTGATCGAGATCGAAGGTTTCAAGGTTGGCGTGGTCATCTGTTACGACATGCGGTTCGCGAGCTTCATCGAACGCGCCGCGGATGGGGGTGCCGACCTCATCGCGGCTCCCGCAGCCTGGGTCACGGGGCCGTTGAAGGAGGAGCATCTGAGCGTCATCGCTCACGCGCGCGCGATCGATAACACCGTGTACGTCGCAGTCGGTGGGAATGGCCCGCCCGCCTATACCGGGCGCAGCGTCATCGTCGATCCTCTCGGGGTTACGCTGGCGGGCCTCGGAGAGGCCGACGGCGTCGCGACGGCCGAGGTCTCACGAGACCGGCTGAAGACGGTCCGAGCCCGACTGCCGGTCCTGTCGCAGCGGCGCGCGGTTGGCCAGCCTGCCGGAGAACGCGGTTACGGCGACGCGGCGGCCAAAACCAAGCGCAGCTGATCGTCAAGCGGCTTACCCGGCACGAAGACGCCGTCTAGCGCGGCGGTCCCGATCGTGAAAGCCCAAACGCCGAGGTCGCGCAGGGTCTCAATCCGTTCCACCGAGTCGACGGAACCTGCACAGATGAGTGGAAGCCGAGTGGCGGCTGCGACAGTGCGTACCAGTTCGGGCACGTCGCCGTCGTATCGGTAGGCGAGCAGATTGATCCCATCCACACCAAGCTGCTCGACGCGCTTGGCGTCGTCAACGATGTCGTGGATCGAGCCCCTGAGCAAGCATGGGTGCCCGACGATCGAGCCGATGTAAGGGAAGAACTTCATCCCGCTGCCGGCAATCACCTGCTGAATCCGCTCCACGGCGGTTCCACCAATCAGGTAGTCGGCAGCGACCTCGACCGCGGCGCGAGCTGACTCCTCCATCGAGTCGTCGCTTTCCGAGACCACCTCGAGGTAGCTCGCGTGCCCGTGGGACCGGATGTCTCCGATCAGCTCGGCCAGCTCAGGCTTGGGGAGCCCCACGTCCTTGCAGCCGACATGCCTGAGCCCGATTTCCGCGATTGAGGCGTAGACCGATCGGGCGTCTGGAATGGTCTCGTCGTTGCGAGTCAGCATGAAGATGAACTCGGACACCAGCGCCTCCTTTTCTGGCTATTCTATCGGCAAGTTGTCGGACAACTCGTTACTGGATCTGGCCGAGCTAAAGCTCCGTCTTCGCTCCGCGCCTGATGCGGCGCAGCTCAAGCCGCTTGGCATCGAAGCGGTGGCTCTCGGCTCCTGCGCGCTCGACCAACTGGCTGAGCTCGCGGCCAGATTTGCGGCGACGGGCGGCGGCGGCCCGATAGCCGTCCTTACGGACTTGGTGGCCAAGCGCCGCGGAGACACCGATCTCATGTCAGCCGTGGAGCAGCGGTTGGAGGGTGTGCGCGAGATTCGCCGCGCCGTGCTCGGGAGGGAGGAGCTCCGCGTGCACGCCGACCGCGAGACCATCGGCCAGGCCACAGACCTGGTCGCCGGCGCGAGCTGCATAGTGACTGTGGGTTCGGGAACCGTGGCCGACATCGGCAAGGCGGTCTCCGCCGCCCACGGCGGCATGCGCCACATCGTCGTCCAGACCGCCACCAGCGTGAACGGCTTCGCCGACGATCAGTCCGTCCTGCTCGTCGACGGTGTCAAGCGCACCACTCCCACGCGATATCCCGATGCCCTGATCGCCGACGCGGAGACTCTCGTCAGCGCTCCTGCTCCCCTAAACCTCGCCGGGGTCGGAGACCTCCTCGCGATGTTCACCGCGCCGGCCGACTGGAGGCTCGCGGCGGAGCTCGGTATGGCGGACTCCTTCGCGCCGACCGCCGTCGCGATGGTTCGCGCCCATGGAGATGCAGTGCTCGCGGCAGCTCCTCGGTTAACAGCCGGAGATCCGTCTGCTGCGACTCTCATTGCCAAGGCACTGACTCTGAGCGGCATCTCGATGGGCATCGCGGGCACGACCGCACCCGCCTCCGGAATGGAGCACACGGTCAGCCACCTGATCGAGATGGCCATGAACAGGCGCGGAGTCGATGCTGCCTACCATGGAGCCCAGGTCGGCGTCAGCACGATCTTGAGCGCCCTCGTCTGGGACAAAGTGCAAGCCCATCTACTCGCCAAGAAGAGGCGACTTCTTTATCCAACAGCAGACGTGATGGAACAGCAGGTGCGGCTTGCTTTCGCCGAGCTCGATCCATCAGGAGCGATGGCCGAGGAGTGCTGGCGGCTGTACTCGCGAAAGCTGGAGCGTTGGTTCGCCAACCGCCCGCTGGCAGCCGAGCTCGATTGGAGCAAGCTCGCCGCCAAGGTCGGCCCGCTGCTGAGCCGGCCACACGACCTGGTCGAGAGCATGGCCTCGGCCGGAGCTCCAACCCGGTTCAGCCAGCTGGAGCCTCAAGTTGAACGCGACCTCGTCCGCTGGGCGCTCCAGAACTGCCATTTGATGCGCGACCGATTCACGGTTGCCGACCTCGCCTTCTTTCTTGGCATCTGGAGCAAGACCCACGTGGATGACCTCCTGGCAGACGCGGCGGCATTGGGCGGCGGGCTTTGAACGTCTCCCGTGAGCCAACCCCTCGATTCGGGCCGATGGCCAGGAGCTTTGCCGGCTACGCATTCGACCTCGACGGCACGCTGTACGTCGACGACTCGCTGCTTCCACAGGCAGCGGAAACAATCCGCCGGATCAGGTCTGGGGGTGGTCGTGTCACGTTCGTCACGAACAAGCCGCTCGGGACGGCGGCCGAATACGCGGCAAAGCTGACCCTTCTGGGAATGCCGGCTGATACAGACGAGGTCGTGACCTCGATCGACGCCCTCGTCCTTTATATGGAGGGCCACTATCCTCGCGCACGCGTGATGCCGATCGCAGAGCCGATCGTCTCCGAGGCTCTGGCAGAAGCGGGCTTCCGAGTCACCGCCGATCCGGTCGCGACCGATGTCGTGGTCGTGGCTTTTGACAGGACGTTCAACTACGAAAAGCTCACGGCCGCCTACCGAGCTGTGCGCCTGCACGGAGCAGTGGTGATCGCCACAAATCCGGATCCCTACTGCCCGACCTCGGACGGAGGTATCCCCGACTGCGCGGCGATGCTCGCCGCGGTTGAGGCATGCACCGGGGTCAAGGCCGAGGCGATCGTCGGCAAGCCAAGCCGGCACATGGCTCAGGCGGTGTTGAAACATCTAAACGTTGCCGCGGGCTCTGTGGCGATGGTCGGCGACCGGCTTGCGACAGACATCGCGATGGCGAGGAGCTTCGGCCTGGCCGCGGTACTGGTGCTGACTGGCGCCAGCAAGCTCGAAGACATCGCCGCATCGCCATTCAAGCCCGACTATGTGATCGAAAGCCTGGACGAGCTGGTGCCGGCCGGCTACGAGGCCAGACGGGGTGCGTAGGCCTGCGTTGCCAAACCAGATCGCAGGTGCGCTGCGCGCGCAAATCCTGGCCGGCGGCTCCCGGCCCGGGGACCGGCTGGAAACGGAGCCGGCGCTGGCGCGTCGCCTCGGGGTTTCCCGATCAACTCTGCGGTCCGCGATCGCGCTGCTCGAGCATGAAGGGCACATCGAGCGAAGGCATGGAGCCGGCACGTTTGTCACGGCCCGGCCGGTGCTTCGCAATGACCTGGGCCAAAACTTCAGCGTCACCGACATGATCGCGGGGGCCGGGCGGCGTCCAGGAACCGCCGATATGCAGGCCGACCTTGTAGCCGCACCGGTGGACATCGCCCAGCAGCTACAGGTTGAGACGGGTGCACCTCTGAGCCGGTTGAGGCGCGTGCGGACCGCCGATGGACGCAGGGTTGTCGACTCGACTGACTGGGCGCGGGCCGAGGACCTGTCGCCTGACGAGTTGAAGGCAATCGCACGTGGATCGATCTACGCAGCGCTTGCCCGCCTGGGTCTCGGCATCCAGCACGGTGTGGCTCGGATCGAGCCTGCCATCGCCGGCAGGGAGCTTGCCGCAAGGCTCGCGATCTCGCCCGGGACGCTCGTGTTCGCGATCCACCAGGTCGACTACATGGAGGTCGGGCGCCCCGTGCTGGCCTCCCTCGAATTCCACCTCGCCGACGCGTTCGAGCTCACCATCTACCGGCGAGGTCCGCGAGTGGTGGAGGAGAGGGCGCGTGAGTGAGGTTGTGATCGGGGTCGACGTCGGATCGTCAGGAACATGCGCTCAGGCGATCGACGCTGCGGGGGCTTTGTTGGCGTCCGCATATAGGTCATACGACGTTTCGTACGTCCATCCAGGTTGGGCGGATCAAGACCCGGAGGCGTGGATGAAGGCCGTTGTCGAAACGGTTTCGGAGGCACGCGCAGCGGTTGCCGGCCGGCGGATCTCGGCGATCGGGTTCGGTTCTCAACTGGATGGGCTGGTGGCCCTCGACGATGCCGGCAAAGCGATTCGGCCCGCACTCATCTGGATGGACAAGAGGGCCCGCCAGCAGTGTGCTGAGCTTGCCAAGGGCCTTGACCTGGGCTGGCTGAGAAAGACTTCTGGGTGCAACCTGGATGCGGGCCACGTCGCGGCCAAGATCGTGTGGCTGCAGCGCAACGAGCCCGAGGTATTCGCGGCCGCCCGCTCATTCGCCTTGCCGGGCAGCTACGTGGCCCTGCGAGTGAGCGGGGTGCATGCGGTCGATCCGTCTAACGCCTCGTCGACGATGCTGCTCGACGTTCGATCGCGGGCCTGGTCCAGCGAGCTCTGCGACGCATTCGAAGTCGATCTCGGACGACTTCCGCGGGTACAGGCTGCGTCGACGGTCCTGGGCAATCCGCTCGACTGGTTTTGTCGGGCGACCGGCGTCGACAGGTCGACGAAGGTGGTGCTCGGATGTGGCGACGAGATGGCGGCGACTCTCGGCGCAGGCGTGATCGACGCAGGGACTGTGTGTGATGTGCTCGGGACGGCTGAACCCGTTTGTGCCGTGACCGAAGGACCGGTCAACGATGAGTCGGGTGTGGTGGAAGCGCACCCTCACGCTGACCCGGACAAGTGGCTGCTCGAGAATCCAGGCTGGCTGTCAGGGGGTGCATATCGCTGGTTTCGAGATGAGCTCGCTCGCGGCATGAGCAGCACAGACGGAAATCAGAAGGTTTCATATGAGGCTCTCAACGACCTGATCGCCGAGTCGCCGGCGGGGGCCGATGGGGTGATCTGGCTTCCCTTCCTTGGCGGCGCGACAGCGCCGGAGTGGAACTCGAGTGCGCGCGCGGTTTGGTTCGGCCTTACCGCTGCTCACGGACGGTCACACATGCTCCGCGCACTGCACGAAGGCAATGCGTTCGCGTTGAGAGACGTGATACAAGCGATGAGGTCTGCCGGGGCGACACCTAAAAGAATCATTTGTGTTGGCGGAGGAGCGCGGTCGAGAGTGCTTCGATCGATCAGGGCCGATGTCACAGGGCTGCCGGTCAGCCGCTGCGACGATGTCGAAACGACTGCGCGAGGGGCCGCCATCCTGGCGGCACTCGGTGCAGGCCTGCACCGGTCTGTCGCATCGGCTTCCACCGCGATGGCGAGTCCGGCGGTGGACGAGATCCAACCCGACGAGTCGCGCCATGTGGTGTACGTGCAGGCTCATGCGAGGTACAGGGAGCTGTACGCGGCGCTTAAGCCGTTGTTCACCAAGATCTAGACGCACACCCAGGTTGGCTCTAAAAGTGACGGCCTTTTGTCGCCACAGCGCACCGATTAGAGGACGCGCGCGCGCGAACTAGGATTCCAACTGGTGATCCTTCCCAAGATCCGAGATCCGCGGTTCATCACGGTGCGTCGCGGCGGCAGCCTCCGAGACGACGATCACCGCCTTCTGGCGATCTGGGCGGCTGACTGCGCGCAGCACGTGCTGCACCACTTCGAGCAGACACGGCCGAATGATGACCGTCCACGTCGGGCGATCGACCTCGGGCGTGCCTGGGCGCGGGGTGAGATCACGTGGGGAGAGGCCCGCACGGCGGCCGGCCATGCAAACGCAGCGGCCAGAGACCTGAGTGGGGCAGCACGGCATGCCGCGTACGCTGCCGGCCAGGCCGCGGCGGTGGGCCATGTGGCGGCTCACGAGCTCGGTGCTGCGGCCTACGCGATCAAGGCGGCGCGGGCGGCAGTGGTTGAAGACGAGCGCGAGGCGGCTGGCCGCTTGGAGTGCCAGTGGCAGCGCGCCCAACTCCCGCACGAGATCCGAGAACTTGTGCTCGACGACCAGCGGCTGCGCAACGAGTTGTGCTGGTTTGCCTTCGACTGCTGACACGGCTCGCTCCCGGCGGCCACGATCACGGTGCCCTCATTCTTGTTGGTGGCTCCTCCGAGCCGGGCCGACTCGCCCAACTGGCCGTTCTTGATTATCTAGCAGGGCCATTGCTGAAGATCCCCGCTGTCACAGCTACGCGGCCTCCGATCTGTGCGCTTTAGCTGGGCTTGCCCCCCGCTCAGCAACTCTGCGGCTGCGCCGCTGTAACGCCGCTCACGGCATGCGGAGTCGTGAACCCTGAACCTTGCGGTTAACAGATCGCTGGGCGCCGTTCAGAAATAACGCCCTGAATTCACTGAGTCGCACTGAGTAACACCAACTAGCACGGTCTATCACCGGCGTTGCTGTACGAACTGGCCCGGGAACCAACGCCGTCGGATGGTCTTGGTCGACAACAACCACTCAAGAAATAGACCAGATTTAGGGGTGCCCAACACGCCGGATCGGGGACCGCCGGGGCGTCCAGTACTGAATAGGATTTGGACCGATCAGTGGGGGCCCGACACACCTCAATCATCCCTGAGACCGCTCTCGCGACCGACGAACCGCTTCAGGCGCTAGCCCGATAGAGAGTCTTTAGACAAGAAGGGCCGGCACGCTTTGTGCCGGCCCTCCTCAATCGTCGCGATTTCGATCAGTGGCCGTTGGCGGCGCTGACCAGGTCCGGGACCAGGTTCGCGGCGTTCGGTGTGCCGAGGCCGGTGATCGGGTCCCACCCGGTTGTCGCCGGGTAACCAGGGATGCTGGGGTCTACCGTGTTGTTGCCTGTGACCACGTCGAAGAAGTCGTTTGCGTATCGGCTGGAACTCGCTCCGAGCTTGTAGAGCGCCGGGTTGATGAGTCCGAGCCCGTGGCCGTTGATCTGATCAGCGATGGCGACCAGACCGGCCCACTGCGGGCAGCTGAGAGATGTTCCACCGATATCGAACCACCCGGTGCTGCACGGAGCGGAGCCACAGAAGAGGCCACTTTGCCCGTCCGTTGGAAGGCTGATGAATACGAGGGCGCCCGTCCCGGCGCTGGCCTGGAACGCGACATCAGGCACCCCACGCATCGAGCCGATCGGTGTGCTGCCAGATGGAAGCATGTTCTGGTAAGCGGGCTTGGCGAAGACGTGGCTGAAGCCACCGCCGCTGAAAGTCCAGCCGACCTCGGTTTGCGTCGGGTTGACGTTGCACCGGAATGCCGGGCCGGCGAACAGTGTCCGGGGTTGGCTCGTCGACGCCGTGGGGTCGGTGCACAGATAGGTGCCACCCACACCCGTGACCAGCGGATCGCTCGCGGGCCATTCGACAGTTGGCACCGGGATGGTCGAGCCACCCTGGCCGACAGGCGTCTTCTGAGCGTTTGCACTCCCGCCATCACCCGAGGAACCAAGCACGGTGACGCCGTTCTGGGCGGCTGAGATGTATGCGTGCCGAAGACTCTCGAGCGATACGGCGCTGCCAAACGCATCCTCAGCCGAGGCGAAGCTCTGCGAGATGACGCTGGCCAGGTGGTGATCGACCACGTACTGCTCGGCGTTCATCATGTCCGGGAAACCCTGAACGCCAAGCGTCTCGGCGGTCGGGGTGGTGACGAGAAGGATGTTCGCCCCGGGGGCGATGGCGTGCGACGTTTCAACGTCCAAGGAAACCTCGAGCGCCCATGCGCTCTTGTTCTCCTGGCCCGGATTCTTTGCCGTGGGAGGCGGCGCCTTCGTCGCGGGCGAACCCTGGACGTGCAGCTGGCTGAAGGTAGGCATGCTGGGGGTGCAGGTGACGCTCTCCTCGCCGCACATCGGCTGCAGGCCGAAGGCCTGGTCGTAGACGTGCAGGTCGTGCGCGATGGTATCGCTGCCGTAGGAATCGACGATTGCGATCGTGACGCCTCTCCCGTCGTGGCCCGCGTTGTACAACGGAGCCAGGTTGTAGGCGGACTGGACAGCCTGCGGCGTGAAACACGTGCGCCCGACGCTGATGCACTGCGCCTCGGTCGGCGGAGTCGTCGACGATGTCATCTGGAAGTATTCCGCGACCGTCGGATGGAAGACCGCAACAACACCGGGCGCTGCGGATACAGGCCCTGCCAAAGCGACTCCTAGCGTTGCCAAGGACCCTGTCGTAAAGCGCGCCACACGACGTAGGATCGTTGTTCCCACCACAGCCTCCTATTCCAAATGAAGGGCGGACTTCGCGGCGCCGAACCTGCGCTCCGCTAACCGTAACCTAAACACCGTTCGCAAGGGCGATCGGATTGGTCGAAACCTCCGACGGAGATCGACGACAGGCCGAAACCGTCCGATGCACCACCCAGAATCGCAGATCGTTCCTGGTGCACGGTTGCTGTACCGCTGTCAAACGTTGCTGGACAGCCTTCTAAGTTTCGAATTCGGACGTGGCTCCCCTTAGTGGACGCTCTTCGAACTTTTCTCCTCGAGCCCACCCCCTGAACTACGCGAGACGATCGACCACATCTGGTTCACCGGCACTCCGCCACGCCGCCGGCCGTCCCAGGCATGACCATCCCCTGGAATCCCCTCGGGATTCGAGTCCCTTCAAGTGAACTGATCTTCGAGCTGGACCTGACGCGATCCAGCTGTTGGCGGAGCAGGTGTCTTGTAAACAGGTGGCCTGTCTCTGAGATCGAAATCGGCCTAAAAGGCCCAGCTGTTCAATTCAGCCGTACAGCGGTTGTGCTGCTCCATTAAGGATATCGACCAACTGAACGAACGGGGTCAGTTCAAGACGCTTAGTCGTTGGCCTGTTTGTCTGCGCCTCTGACACCCCTGGCTGTTTGCGGCGTCGCTACATCAAACCAAACAACCTCTCCGATGTTTGGATGCCGCCCTAGTCTGGACCATTCAGCGTTGATATGATCGAGAACCTGCTGAACGGGGACGCTCCATTGGACAAACTCGTCACCGGTGTCAGATGGGTACCCCGCGCGAATCAGTCCCTCCTCCAGCAATTCTCGAACCAATCGAATCGTAGTCGACTTAACCGCTTCCGGCTCGGTCGCCGGGGCAATGCTTTCAATCCACTTCGGGATCACCCATAGACCAACGAAGTCGTGATGCGTGTCTTCGATCAGGCTTTCACGAAGGAAGCGGTAATCATCCACTGAAATCATTCCCCACCTGCTAGAGCACAAACTTGAACTCCCTCCATATTAGGCCCTGAACGTTGATGTCTATCGTGGGCGGACCACTCTTGGAAACGAGCCGCAAACCTACTCGGCCACCCCCTGGGAGCTCAACCATCCTCCCTGGATAGTTTGCTGGTGAGACGGACCTCTGCGCCTGCTCCGCTACTCGAGCGAAAAAGGCCTGAGCATCGTCGGCTGTGCCAGAGACATCAAGCACGCCTCGTCCGCCGCCGGTCTCGGTTGCCCACCTACCGGCAGAGCCGGCAATTATCTCCGTGTCAGATGCCGCGCCCTCTGGCGTGAAAATCAGTCCAAGTTGAGACACGCCCGCCACCTGACGCCCAGTGCGATAAGAACCGGAAGCCGACACGTTTCCACCCATTGCGCGATCAAGTTTTGCGAAAGGATCGCGCATGTTAGGGCCGATGCCAACGTCGCTCTCCAGTCCGGGCGGGCTCACACTCCAAACGAAATTCCACCACATGTCCAGATCTCCCGAGACGCCGTGGTTGACGTCCTGAACGCCGGGGCTGGTTGCCCAGTTAAGAACGTCAAATACCTTGTTGGCGACCGGCGTTAGAAACGAAAGTGGCCTTGACGTGGGCACCTGCGAAACGCGAGTGGGCGGGGTGTATGTCGGCTGCGGATTGCCCGTATTGCCGGCGGCATCTCCGCACTCGCAGGCCATGACTTGTCCGGTGGGGTCAGTACGGATTATTGGGTTGCCTTCGACATACGCATAGCGGGACAGGTGTCAGGTTCGAAAATGACGTCACGCGGCCACCGGCAAACGGCGATAGTCGCTGAGTAGGCCACCGAGGCGAGTGCTCCGCTCGATCGGGCCACTGGCCAGCTGAATACGGTCGCTGCGCGACGCCGGCGGTCGTAGGTTGCGGCTCCGATGCGGGCGCTCGTCGTTGTAGTGCAGGCAATACTCCTGGATGACTGTCTTCAGGTGGCGCTGGTTGACGACAAGCATCCTGTCGAGGCATTCACGACGGCAGCTCCCGATCCAGCGCTCGGCGTGCGCATTTGCCCTGGGCGCCATCAGCGGAGTCAAGATCACCCGGGCGCCTTGCGATTGCAAGACCCGATCGGCCTGGGGCGCAAACTTCCTGTCCCGGTCGTGAATCAAGACGCTGAGGTTGATGCCTTTCTCCTCGAGCTTCCAGCTCAGATTCCGAGCCTGCTGGGTGACCCAGGCGGCATTCGGTTCCGAGGTGCAGTTCGCCAGCAAGACTCGCCGTGAGGCCAGATGCACATAAATAAGGACGTAGAGCCGCTTGAAGGAGATCGTGTCCACGCTGAAGAAGTCGGCCGCAACCAGGGTCTCGGCATGCGCGGTCAGAAATTGCTTCCAGGTCAACTGAGATCGTCGGCCGGAAGGCGGAACCTTGGCGGCGAGCAGAACCGAGCGGATCGTGGTCGCAGCCACCTGATAGCCAAGCTTCAACAGCTGGCCGCGGATCCGGAAGTAGCCCCAGCGTGGATTCTCGCGTGCCATCCGGACAATCAGCTGACGGCACTCGGCTGAGATCGGCGGCCGACCACGACGCGGTCGTCCCCTGTAAGCCGCCCACTTACTTCGTACGAGCGCGCGGTGCCAGCCGAGTACGGTCTCGGGTTGGATCAGCAAGCCCGCCCAGCCCGATCTCGGAATGCGTTCCCGCAATGCCGCCAGCACCATCCGATCGCCTGGACTCCAGTGAACCCGCCTGATCTGCCTCTCAAGAACCTGGACCTGGCGTCGTAGGGCCAACACTTCGGCCTGCAGCTTGGCTTGGTCGCCGTGGCTGGTCGCCACCACATCGAGCAAGACCCGTATTAGCGAGTAGATGAGAGAGGCGACCACCCGGCGGGCAATCCTACCTGGCCAACGTCATCGCTTGCTCAAGCGCTGTCGCAGACTCCGACGTATTAAATGAACCCCATACGTGGACTGGATCAACGACTCCTCGCGTCCTTTGATCCACGCGATTGGACCTCGCGCTCTGGCTGAGCTGGCGGTGAGCATCGCGGTGGAACGGACGAGCTCGTAGCCTTGCTGTCGGACGAGTTGCTCGCGGGGCTTGGTGAGACGAGCCCGCTCAACCCGGCGCGGGCCGACCACCGGGGCGAGCACTTGGACGAGATCGAGGCGGCTATTCGACCACGGACTTGATCCGGATCGCCTCCTCGCGCGGGCGCGCTAGCGCACTCAGCACATCGATCGCCCAGCCTTCTTGCTGTTGATGTTGCCTCTTTATTCACAGCAACCCAGCAGTTGGGCAGGTAACGTACAACGGATTTGAAGTCAGCTCTGCAATTGGACCCTTGCGGTTGTTGGCCGCATGGCGCAGCTCGAATCGGAAGGCCCATCTCTAAGACCGAGATCAAGTAGTGCGCCGAAAGGACGATAGGCGGCGCCCAAATTCGCAATCAATTGCTGTACGGTTGCTGTACCGCTGTCAATCGTGGCTAGACAGCACACTAGATTTCGAACTCGAATTTGGCTCCCCTTAGTGGACGCTCTTCGAACTTTTCTCCTCGACTCCACCCCTGAGCTGCGCGAGACGATCGGCGACATCTGGTCCACCCGCACCCCGCCACGCCGCAGGCTGACCCAGGTATGACCACCCTTTGGAATCCCCGGGGATTCGAATCCCGTACGAGCCGTTTAGTTGACTAAGGCGAAACGAGCAGAAGCGAGACAACGAGAAGGACGATCTCAAATGTAAAAATGATTATCGGCCACAGGCTCCTATACCTCCAACGTTGTCCTGAACGCCACGCGTATCGTGCGCCACTGATTGAGGATGCGATGAGCACGCCAGCAAAGCAGAGGAACAAGAAAAGCTCAATGTACTGCTCGATTGCAGAGCTGGGATGGGGCAGCGGACTTAGACAAGCCAGTAGGGCTGGGCTTACCAACCCCGCTGCATACAGTCTAATCGCACAAATCGAATATCCCCATTCATCCTTCCTCACCCATGCCGGCCACTGTCGGATCCGGATCGCGAACGCCGCGCTCAGGCGGCTGGCCGAGCCATGGCTGTTGGTAGCTAACCAAACCGAAACGATAGTGGCGACTGCTCCCAGGCCTGCGGCTATCAAATGGGTGTACATACCACCTACCACTGCCATCCCCCCGGCCCTTGGCCGAAGTCGATCCAGCCGCCCGTGTTACTCTCGAATTTGGAGACTAATGCCCCGTATGTCTGGCTAACTGCAGGGGCACCCAGTGAGGCGATCCAAGTTCCATGGTCGTCGTATTGGATGTTCAAGCTCACTCCTGTCGAGGCACCGAAAGCCTGTAGGACGGCAAAAGTGCGTCACTCATGCCGCCCTGGCATAAGCATGGTGAAGGCCGCCCAAGATCGCTCGTCGCACGACGACACCACGCGACATCGGCGGCCCTGGCAGCGGCGTCTCCAGTTGAATGGCACGATGAGG
>JBGPEO010000021.1:0-25497 GCA_041482895.1 Candidatus Dormibacteraceae bacterium
TAGGTCTCGAGATCGCCAGAGGCCATCAGCCGCAGCACCTTGATCGCAGCCAGCGGAACCAGCGACATCGACGGCAGTGCGCACTGGTCGCACAGGAATCCGCCCGCCTCCGCGCTGAATGCTGCCGGCTGCGCTTTGAGCGGCCGGTCGCATGACGCGCATGCCGCCAATTGCGGCGCGTAGCCCAGCAGATCGAGCGCGGCCATCATGAAATAGGCGGAGGCTCGCCTCGGATCCGTCTCGCGCGCGAGCTCGTCCAGCGCCATCACCGCCAGCTCGTACACGCCGTCGACGGGGTGGCGGTCCTCGCACACGCGCTCCGCGAGCTCCGCGATGAGCGCCGCGTGCGACGTGACATTCAAGTCTCCCGCAATCCGCAGGCCCGGCATGCGCTGCACCTGCGCCACGACGTCCAGGTCGCCGCGGCCCTTTGCCAGCAGGACGTCCACGTGGCCGTACAGCTCGAGCGAGGGACCGAGTTTCGACTCGGGGCGCCGCACCCCCTTCGCGATCGCACCCACCTTGCCGTGAGTGCGGGTCAGGAGCGTGAAGATCCGGTCGGCCTCTCCATAGTCGAGCTTGCGCAGCACGACCGCGTGGTCACGATAAGTGGCCAGTCTCTTTCTCCAGCGACGACTTGGCCGAGCCGCCCTTGTTGCTCGAGGAGCTGAACTCGTCGGTCGGCCACGGCTTATCCGCGGTGAGGCGGATCGTCTCGATGCGCCGGCCCTTCACCTTCTCAACGGTCCACTTCGCCCGTCCGGCCGTGAACGAATCGCCCGGGCTTGCGATCTTGCCGAGCACGGAGTGAACGTACCCGCCGACCGAGTCGTAGTCGCCGGACTCCTCGATCGCCAGCCCGAGTCGTGAGTTGAGCTCCTCCAGCGGGAAGCCCGCGTCGACGCGCGCCTCGTGGTCATCGAGGATGACCAGCTGGTCCTCTTCCGCCGAGTCGTACTCGTCACGGATCTCGCCGACGATCTCCTCGAGCAGGTCCTCGAGCGTGACCAGCCCGGCGGTGCCGCCGTACTCGTCGACGACGATCATCATGTGGACCTTCTTGGTCCGCATGTCGTGCAGCAGCTCATCGACCTTCTTCTGCTCGGGGGCGAACTCGATCGGTCGCATCAGCTTGCCCATGTCGAACTCCTGCGAGGTCGACAGCGTGTAGAAGAGCAGCAGGTCTTTGGTGTGGATGAGGCCGATCACGTGGTCGATGTCGTTCTCGTAAACCGGCATCCGCGTGTGGCGGTGCTCTTTGAAGAGCCTCACCACGTCGCGCAGCTCAGAGTCTTTGTCCACGGCCACGATGTCTGTCCGCGGGATCATGATCTCGCGGACCGTCTTGTCGCCGATCTCGATGATCCCGTGGATCATCTGGTGCTCCTGCTCCTCGATCACGCCCTGCTCTTCCGAGACGTGCAGGAGGCTGATGAGCTCTTCCTCAGTCAGGTACGGGGCTCGCGCCGCACGGCCTCCGGTGATTCCGCGGGAGATGAACGTGACCGCCCACAGGATCGGGCCCAGAAAGCCGGCGAGCCTGTCGACGGGGCCGGCGGCCGCCAGCGCGACGCGCTCGGCGTGCGAGATCGCGAGCGTCTTTGGCGTCACCTCGGCGCCGATCAGCAGGAAGACGGACAGAACAACCGAGACCAGCAGCGTGAGCCACAGGCGCCACGCGGGTGGCACGCCCAGGCCCGTGAATACCTCGTCGCTGAGCAGCGCGGTCGCGGTCGACGCGACGATGAGCGCGAGGGTGTTGACGAACAGCACGGTCGAGAGGAAGCGGTTCGGGTCCGCGCGCAGTCGCTGCAGGATGCCGGCGGCCTGGCTCCCCTGCTCCGCGAGGAAGCGGACGCGCAGGCGGCCGACCGACGTGAGCGCCGTCTCCGTGCCGCTGGCCAACGCGGCCACGAAGAAGCACACGACCAGAACGATGACCTCGACCCATTCCTGCCCAGTCATGACGAGCGGTCTATCGGAAGAGCTCGCTGACGCTCCGGTTTTCGTGGACCCGGATGATCGCTTCAGCGAGGAGAGGTGCGACTGACAGCACCTTCAAGGGGGAATCAGGGCCGAGCTTCTCGGGGCCGATCGGCACCGAATCGGTCACGATCACCTCTTCGACATTGGCGCGCTTCAGCAGTTCCAGCGCGTCGCCGGTCAGAACCGCGTGAGTGGCCGCAATCAGTACCCTGCCGGCGCCCTGGTTGTGCAGCGACTGCGCCAGCTTGGAGATGGTGCCTCCGGTGGTGATGATGTCCTCGACCACCACGCAGTCGCGGCCCTTCACGTCACCTGAGACCGCGATCATCTCGACCTCGTCGTCTGCCGACCGGCGCTTGTAGCCGAACGCGATCGGCGCGTTGAGGTCGTTCGCGACCGCCTCGGCTCGGCGGCCTCCGCCGGCGTCGGGGGCGACGATCGTGATTTGGTGCAGGCCGCGAGTCTTCAGGTACTCGGCGATGATCCGGTGCGGCGAGAGGTGGTCGGTCGGCACGTCGAAGAAGCCCTCGATGGCTTCGGCGTGCAGGTCCAGGAGGAGGAGGCGGTCGGCGCCGGCGAGCGTAACGAAGTTCGCCACCAGCTTGGCCGAGATCGGCTCGCGGGGCTGCGTCTTGCGCTCCTTGCGCGCGTAGCCGTAGTACGGGATGACCGCGGTGACCCGGCCGGCCGAGGCGCGACGCAGGGCGTCGAGGATGATGAACAGCTCCATCAGGTGCTCGTTCACCGGCGGGCTCGTGGGCTGGATCACGAACACGTCGTGGCCGCGCATCGAGTCTTCGATCTTGACGTTGATCTCGCCGTCCGGGAAGTGGCGCAGGCGAGGGTCGGTCAGGGGGACGCCCAGCTGGTCGGAGATGCGCTGGGCCAGGTCGGGGTTGGCGGACCCTGCGATCAGCTTGAGCGCGCCCCAGGGGGACGCCTCCTCGCCGGTGAACTCGACCGCTGTCGTCAATCTTCCGATCACTTTTGTGCTCCGATCACCTGTTCTGGCTTAAGCCCCTCACCCTAGCCCTCTCCCCGAGGGGGAGAGGGGATTGGATCTTTTCTCCGTATCACCCTAGCTGGAACTCCGACGGCTGTCGCGCCGTCAGGCACGTCCTTGGTGACGACCGAGCCCGCCCCGGTGCGCGATCCCTTGCCCAGTTTGACCGGAGCGACCAGCATCGTGTCCACGCCGACGAAGGCGCCATCGCCGATCTTGGTCCGGTTCTTGTTCGTGCCATCGAAGTTGGCCGTGATCGTACCGGCACCGATGTTGGCGTCCTCGCCGAGGTCGGTGTCGCCCAGGTAGGAGACGTGCGGCACCTTGCTGCCCCTCCCCACCCTCGTGCGAACAAGCTCGGCGAAGCTGCCGATGTGGACGTCGTCCGCGATCTCGGTCCCGGGGCGCAGCTTGACGAACGGGCCGCAGTCTGATCGGTTGCCGATCCTCGCGTCCTCTATATGCGCGTGGGGGCCGATGCGGCAGTCGGAGCCGATCGTGGTGTGTGCTTTGAGCACAGTGAAAGGCTCGATCACGGTGTCCTGGCCGACGGTCACGGTGGCTTCGACGAAGGTGGATTCCGGATCGACGATCGTCACGCCCGAGAGCATCAGCCTGTCGAGGATCCGCCGCTGGATGATCGCGGTGGCGGCCGCGAGCCTGATGCGGTCCTTGACTCCCATCGCCTCCTGCGAGTCGTCGAGCTTGACGATCGTCGTTGGCTTCAGATGGAGAAAGACGTCAGTGAGGTAGAACTCGCCGGCCTGGTTGTCGTCCTTTATCTGCTTGAGGGCTTTTGTGAGCTCGGTCCCATCGAAGCAATAGATGCCGACGTTGAACTCGTGGACGTTCTTCCGCATCTCGTCGGTCGCGTCTTTGCGCTCGACGATTTTCTCGAGCGAGCCGTCCGCCCCGCGGATGATGCGGCCGTCATTGCGAGCGGGGTCGTCGACGGTGGCGATGGTGGCCGGCGTTTTCTTCACGCGGTGGGCTTCCAGGACTCGTTTGATCGTCTCGGAGGTCAGCAGCGGCGAGTCGCCGTTGACGACGAGCACCTCTTTGCCCTTCAGCTCGTCCTCCGGGATCTGCTGCAGGGCGTGAGCCGTGCCCTTCGGCTCGCGCTGGAAGGTCGGAGCGATGCCGCGCTCGTCGAGGTGCGCCGCGACCTCGGCGTGGTGCGGGTTGACGATCACCTTGATTTCCTTCGCGCCGGCCTCGCTGACGGCGTCCAGGACGTAGTCGAGCATGGGGCGGCCGCAGATCGGATGGAGGACCTTGGGAATACGCGACCGCATCCTGGTGCCGTGACCGGCGGCGAGTATGACGGCCGTCAGCGATTGGCTCAAACCTGGTTGCAAGTTTAAGCCCCTCACCCCGACCCTCTCCCCGACGGGGAGAGGGAGATTCTTAGTAACGCCCCTCCCGCGGCGGCCGTTAGCTTTCCAGGATGGGACGGATGGCCGGCCTCGCGGCGGTGCTGGTTTGCCTGGCCGCGTGCCGTCCAGGGCCCTCGAGCGTATACGCCCCGCATTCGCCCTCTCCGAGCTCATCGCCCTCGGTGGTGGCGCAGGCCAGCCCTTCACCCAGCCCTACCGAACCTCCCATCGCTCCGATCCCCTCGCCGCCCGCCCTGGCCGTCGCGTGCCCAGGCGGAGCCGCCTCGGGAGCGGTGGTTCTCCTTCAGGGCACCTACACGCAGCAGCAAATGCTGTACGACGTGTCGGATCCGGTCCATCCGCGTCTGCTTTGCATCTTCACGAACACGTCCGCGCACCTCGTCACCGGCACCACGGTTGAGTGGCTGAAGCCGATTTCGGACAGCGAGACCGACATCGTGCTCCACGCGCTCGGTGCGAACGACACCCTTGTCGGCACCTTTCCCTTCCGCGTGACCTCCGGGGCATGGCTGCCGGACGGGTCAGTCATGGCCTACACGCTCCAGGTGCCCGCCGACAACACCAACTACGTGGGCGGCGGCACCGCCGTGTATCTCTACGCCCACCAGCAGACGGGCCCGCTGTACACATACAGCAACGGAATCGGCGACTGCATCTGCCGTTTCGGGCTGCCGCCAGAGGTGCTGGCGATCTCGCCGGACGGTCAGTACGTCGTCTCGGGTCGCATCGCCGGCAAGGGATCGGACCCGCTGGCGGTGTATCGGGTGTCGGATCGCGCACGGTTCGTCACCCTCGACACCAACGTGATGGGGGCTGTTTGGGATCGCAGCGGCCACCGGCTCTTCCTGAACAGCTTCGGCACCACCGGTGCGCAATCGTGGACGCCTGAGGCCGGATTCGCCACCCTCGCCGGCGCCGCGCCCTGGCGGTATCTCCCGGGGCTGTCGCCCGATGGCGGCGAGGTCGCCTATACGGACTACTCCGACCCGAACGTGATGGCGCAGCCTCGGGCTTATGTCTATGACCTCAAGGCAGGGACCACTCGGATGCTGATCAACCAGCATCGAACCCAGGTCATCTTCGTCAAGGACGGGTGGGTCTGGTACCTGGAAGACCGTGCCTGCACTCCGGGTGATTCGTGCGCGGGCAGCACGATGCCGACGGGCAAGGTGTTCGCGATGCAGCTCTCCGCCGGCACCGAGACCGAAGTCACATTCGCAGCCGGGGAGAACCCGGTCGCGCAGGCGGGCGGTGTGAACTGGCTCCCCTTCGGTCCAGGTGAGTTCTGGCCGAGCAGTTGATTCCATTCTGACTTCTTTCATGACCCTGTGCGCAAAGCGGCAATGAGGATGGGACTTATTGATCGCTCCCCGACCCTCTCCCCTGCGGGGAGAGGGGGAAAGACGGCGGGGAGAGGGATAATCCGAATGTGAGCGAGGTGCCGGCTTTGAACGTTGAGGGGGCTGTCCCTTCTCGGCTTCCGGTGCTGCCGCTCAAGTCCACGGTCGTGTACCCGCGGATCTTCATCCCGCTTTCGGTCGGGCGCAAGCGGTCGCTGCAGCTGCTCGAGGACCTGGCGGGCGTCGAGCGCCACATCGCGGTCGCGACACAGCTCGACGAGTCGGCTGAGGAGGTCGGCTTCAAGGACATCCACCACGTCGGCGCGATGGTGCGCGTGCAGCACCTGCTGAAGCTCCCCGACGGCACGGTGCAGCTCGCCGTGCTGGGCCTTCGGCGCATCAGGCTGACCGAGGCGCTGCAGGAGGACCCTTACCTGGAGTGTGCGGTGGAGATGATGCCGGAATCGTCGGAATCCATCCTCACGCTCGAGCGCGAGGCGCTGATGCGGCGCGCGATCTCGTCGTTCCAGCAGCTCGTCACGCTCGCACCACACCTGCCGGCTGAGCTGTCCAGCGCCGCGGGCGCGATCGACGACCCGCTGCACCTCGCGTACTACATCGCCAACCACATCCGGCTCACGACCGAGCAGCGGCAGGAGATCCTCGAGTTGAACTCCGCCAAGGAAAAACTCGAGCGCTTGCTCGGCCACATGTCGCACGAGCTGGAGGTGCTGGAGCTCGGACGGAAGATCCAGTCGCAGGCCGAAGAGCAGATGGGCAAGGCGCAGCGCGAATACTTCCTGCGCGAGCAGCTCAAGGCGATCCAGCGCGAGCTGGGTGAGCTGGACAGCGAGCATGGAGAGCTGATCGAGCTGCGCGAACGGATTGAGAAGGCCGGCCTTCCGGCGGAGGCAAAGCGCGAGGCGGACCGCGAGATCTCGCGGCTCGAACGGATTCCTTCGGCGTCGCCGGAGTCGTCGGTGATCCGCACTTACCTGGAATTGATCGTGTCGCTGCCGTGGAACGTGTCGACGGGCGGCGAGGTCGACGTCAAGAAGGCGCGGGCGATCCTCGACGCCGACCACTACGACCTCGACAAGGTCAAGCAGCGCATCGTCGAGCACCTCGCGGTCCGGCGGTTGAAGCAGCAACGCGGTTCGACCGACCGCGGACGCGAGCCGATCCTGTGCTTCGTCGGGCCGCCAGGCGTGGGCAAGACCTCGCTGGGCCAATCGATCGCCCGTGCGATGGGCCGCAAGTTTGCGCGCGCGTCACTGGGCGGCGTGCACGACGAAGCAGAGATTCGCGGGCATCGCCGGACTTATATCGGGGCGATGCCGGGCCGCGTTCTGCAGGCGATCCGGCGGGCGGAATCGAACGACCCGGTGTTCATGCTGGACGAGGTGGACAAGATCGGTTCCGACTGGCGTGGAGACCCGTCTTCTGCGCTGTTGGAGGTCCTCGATCCGGAGCAAAACAAGGACTTCCGCGACAACTACCTGGACGTGCCGTTCGACCTGTCGAAGGTGATGTTCATCACGACGGCCAACACGCTCGACACAATTCCCCCCGCCCTGCGCGATCGCATGGAGGTGCTGAACCTCTCGGGTTACACCGAGGAGGAGAAGGTGAAGATCGCGGAGATGTTCCTGATCCCGAAACAGCTGATCGCGCACGGGCTGCGCGACGGCGAGATCACTCTCTCTGAAGAGGCGGTGCGGCTGATCATCCGCCAGTACACGCGCGAGGCGGGCGTGCGCAACCTCGAGCGCGAGATCGCGTCCGTGATGCGCCGCGACGTGGCGGACATCGCGGTGCGCAAACGGCGTCGCGCGGTGGTCGACGACGTGAAGCGCGTGCGCGCGGCGCTGGGCAAGCGGCGGCATTACGACGACGTCGCGGAGCGCATCGACCGGCCCGGCGTCGCGACCGGCCTGGTGTGGACGCCGACCGGCGGCGAAATCATCTTCGTGGAGGCGGCGCTGACGCCGGGCAAAGGCGAGCTGAAGCTGACGGGTCAGCTGGGCGAGGTGATGAAGGAGTCGGCGTCGGCCGCGCTGTCGTACTTGAAATCACGCGCTTTGTCTTTGGGGATCGACCCTGTTTTGTTTGACAAGAACGACATCCACGTGCACGTGCCCGCGGGCGCGCAGCCGAAGGAAGGTCCGTCGGCGGGCGTGACGGTGCTGACCGCGATGGCTTCCCTGCTGACGGGGCGGCCCGTTCGGGACGACGTGGCGATGACGGGCGAGATCACGCTGCGCGGGCGGGTGCTACCCATCGGGGGCATCAAGGAGAAGGTGCTGGGCGCGCACCGCGCGGGATTGCGGCGTGTGCTGCTGCCGCGGCGCAACGAGGCCGACCTCGACGACATCCCTTCTGATTTGAGGAAGGAGATGAAGCTGGTGCTGGTCGAATCGATCGACGAGGTGCTGCGCGAGGCGCTGACGCCTCGTCTCGTGTCCGCCTCGTCCTCGTCCAACGGGTCCGGGGCGGCGGCCGCGCGCACCGCGGTGGCTAGCGGTGCTGGTGCTGGGCGCGCTGCAAAATCCGCTCGTGCGCGGCCATCTCCACCGAATCGTCTAGCGGCGAAAGGTCGTCGACGCCGCGCCGGATGAGGGCGTTCCGGATCAGGTAGTCCGCGAGGTGCGGGTTTTTCGGTAGCAGCGAGCCGTGCAGGTAGGTGCCCATCACCGTGCCCTGCAGGCAGCCTTCGGTCTTGTCGGAGCCGTTGTTGCCGTTTCCCAGCCTTACTCTGCCGAGCGGTCTTGCTTTGGGTCCCAGGAAGGTGCGGCCGCTGTGGTTTTCGAAACCGACCAGCGTTTTGGGTGTGAGCGTGTCGATTTCCGCGTCGATTACGACGTCGCCGATGAAGCGCTTCTTTCCTGCGTCTTTGCCCGCCTCCGTCCGTACATCGATCATGCCGATGCCGGGAAATCGCTCACCCTCGGCGGTCTGGTAGTAGTGGCCGAGCAGCTGGTAGCCGCCGCAGACTGCGAGCACGCCAGCGCCCTGGTTCACCGCCCGCTCCAGGGGCGGCTGCTTGAACTCGAGCAGGTCCTCGTAGACGAGGGCTTGCTCGCGGTCCTGTCCCCCGCCGAAAAAGAAGATGTCGACCTCGTCCATCTGACTGGTGGTGCCGCGACCGAGCTCGATCAATTTGGCGTCGTAGCCGCGCCACTCCGCGCGCTTGAGCAGCGTGAGGATGTTGCCGCGGTCGCCGTAGATGTTCATGAGGTCGGGGTAAAGCCAGCCGACCGTGAAGGTGTTGTTGGTTCTGGGCATGCGTTCTTTGTGTCCCTAAGTTTCCCAGTAAGGCTTGGCCCAGCCTCTTCTCACGAGCTCGGCCCTGAGATCGAGCATGGCCGTGTACGTGCAGAGAAGGTGGGCGGTGTCGCCTTCGTTGGTCATCTTGATGAGAAGGTCGAGGGCTTTGCCTGGATCGGTCTCGGGCGGGGCGGCCGCGACGCCGGCGTACTTGAGCCGCACCGCGAGGTCGTGCGCGCGATTGCCCGCGGGTACTACGACCGTCGCATTTCTTTTCAGCTGCTCGAAGTCAACGTCCCAGATCCACGAGACGTCGGTGCCATCCGCCTTGCGGTCGTTGAGGGCGATCAAGAAGTTGGTGCCTTTGGCGAGCTCGACTGCTGTTCTCAGCGTTTCGTTGAAGCCCGCGGGGTTTTTGCTGAGGACGAGGTTGAGGTGCCGTCCGCGAAACTCCATGCGCTCCTGGCGGCCGAAGGCGGCGCTGAAATTCTTCAGCCTCTCCGCGATGTAGACCGGCTCGAGGCCCACTGTGCGCGCGACCGCGAAGGCGGCAACCACGTTGTACGTGTTGTAGAGACCGCCGAGCGGGATGTCGATGTGCGTGTTGTCGATGGTCGCGGAGAAGCGATCGAATCCGTCGAGCTTGATGTTCCTCGCGGTGATAGTGGGCTTCGGCCTTTCGAAATCATTGTTGGGGCAGCTGTACACGCCGTCGTGGCCGACATAGACCGCGTCGAATTTCAGACTTGCTCCGCACCTGGGGCAGGTCCGCGCGTCGGCGGCGTGGGGCAGCTCGTGCGCGGCGACGCTGGTGTCGTCGAGACCGAACCACAGTGGTTGCGTGGGCAGGCCGAGGCCGATCTCGGCGACTCTCGGGTCGTCGGCATTCAGAATCTTCGCGCTCTGGTCCGGTAGGGCGCTGAGCGCCTGCTCGATCTTCTTCGCGATCGACTCGAGCTCGCCGTAGCGATCGAGCTGGTCCCTGAAGAGATTGAGGACGAGGGTGGCCTTGGGCTTGAGCTCCTCGACCGCTTTAGGCAGGCTCGCCTCGTCGATCTCGAAAACACCCCAGTCGGCCTTGAGCTTGCCGGTCGGTCCGGCGCTGTCGAGGGCGGCGGCGGTGGCGCCGAAGATGAGGTTGGCGCCGGCGCGGTTGGAGACGACTTTGTTTCCCGCGCCTTCCAGCAGGTAGCTGATGAGTCTTGCGGTGGTGGTCTTGCCGTTGGTGCCGGTGATGACTATCGATCCGTGTGTGAGGTCGCCTGCGAGCTTGGTGAGGACCCTGGGATCGATGGCGCGCGCCACGTCGCCGGGCAGGGTGGTACCGCCGCCGCGCCTGGTGATCCGGCTCAGCGCGCCCGTTGCCTTGCCGGCCAGGACGGCGGCCGTCTTGCGGAGGGAGCTGGCGCGGTTTGAGTTGCTTGAGTTGCTTGAGTTGTTGCGGATCAATCCCAGCCCCCGACAGACTGGGCGATTGCCGTCCAGCATTTCAGTGACTTCAGTCTCGCCAAGGTTTCTTTGGCGTCCTGCTCGTCCGCGCAGCGTTTGAAAAATGCCGATCCACTGCCTGTCATCTGCCAGCCGTCTTGATGGCTGTTAAGAGCGTTGGCAAACTCGCGCACGCGCGGTTCAATGCTCATGGCGGCTTCGGTGAGTTGATTCGGTTCGGTTTTTGGGGGGTTGTGCATGGCGTCCCACGCACGGTAAACGTCCGGGGTCGGAAGTTCGACTCCCGGCCAGGCGATGACGTACCACTGTGGTTGCGTTGGGATCGGGGTGAGATGGTCGCCGCGCTGTTCGGCGATTGCAGTGCCGCCGGTGAGGAAGAAAGGGACGTCGGTGCCCAGGGCGCCGGCGATGGCGGTCAGGTTGGCGGTGACGTGGTGGAGGGCGGCAAGGGCGCGCAGGGCCGCGGCGGCGTCGGAGCTTGCGCCGCCCATGCCGGAACCGGGTGGAATTCTCTTATGGAGGTGAATGCGTGTTGGCAGTTCCTGGTGCGTGGCTTGCTCGAGGGCGGCGAGCGCCTTGAGGACTGAGTTGGTTGTCGGGTTTGTTATATCGAGGCCCGTCGTGGTGAAAGCTGTGTGGTCCGCCGGCGCGAGCGTGATGAGGTCGTGCAGGTCGATCGCCTGGAGCGTGGTGCGGACGTCGTGAAAGCCGTCTGTGCGGCGGCCAAGCACGACGAGATCCAGGTTGAGCTTGGCGCGCGCCGGGAGCGCGATACTCAACGCGCGTCGACGGGTTTCAGTTTTGCCCGATACGCGACGGCGCGGTCCTGGTAGTGCTTCGCGGTGGTGCCGACCCAGTTGTTCGATGATCCGTCGAGCGCCTTCTTGACGGTGGCTGGCACGCCTGCGGCCATGTGGCCGGGGGGGACTGCCATGCCCTCTTGAAGCACGGCCCCCGCGGCGAGCATCGATCCGGCTCCGAGGCGGCTGCGCTGGAGCATGGTCGCGCCCATGCCGACGACGGCGCCCTGCTCGACGATGCAGCCTTCGAGCTGGGCGGAGTGGCCGACACTGGCGTTTGGCTCCAGGATGGTCGGAAGGTCCACGGCGCAATGGAGGACGGCGTTGTCCTGCACGTTCGCGCCTTGACCGACTTTGATCTGGGCCTCGTCACCGCGCAGGACCGCGCCAAACCACACGCTCGCACCAGCCTCGACCACGACGTCGCCGATGAGGACCGCGGTCGGTGCGATGTACGCGTCTGGATGAACTTTCGGACGCTTGCCGCCGAGCTCAAACTCCATGGGCGCTTATAATCCTAGGTTCGTGCGAACCTCCAATCGAATGATGGCTCGTGGCTAAGCGAACGGCGTCTGCGAAGAAGCAGGCCCGAGCGGGCGTGCGCCGTGCCGCGCGCAACCGCGGCGTGCGATCCGAAGTCAAGACCCTCGTGGTCAAGGCGCGGAAGTCTCTGCTCGGGGGTCCGGTCGCGGAATCGGAGCGCTTCGCGCTGACGCTGGAAGCGGTGCGGGCGCTGGATCGCGCCGCATCGAAGGGCGTCCTGCACCGGAACAACGCCGCCCGGCGGAAGGGTCGGCTCACGAAGCAGATGGCGAAGGTGGCGATCGCGCCTGCCGCGCCTGCCGCTAAGGGCAAGAAAGGGGCGGCGGCTGCTGCTGCTCCCGCTGCGGCTTCGAAGGCGGCGGCTTCGAAGGCGGCGGCTTCGAAACCGGCTGCTGCGAAGAAGAAGTAGCTACCGGCTAGAGGCGCGTCAGCAGGACGTCCAGGCCAAGCTCGGCGTCGACCTGGCCTGACTTGACCTCCCACTCATAGTCTCGGATCGCCTTCAGGGCGTTCTCGAGCCGGTCGGGATCCGCGCCCTGGGCCACCTCGAAAGCCTTCTGGATGACAAAGCGGTGCTCGGACATGGTGTCCTGGACCTGCTGCAGGGACTCGCCGCGATCCTGTCGCGCGCGAACTTCGAGCACGAGCGCCACGTGTCTCGCCATGCGATAGGCCACCGACGTCGGCTGGAGACCGCCGCGGGTGAGGTTGCGCGCGATCTGCATGGCCTGGGGTGTAGGGCGAGGCAGCAGGTTGTCGGTCAGCTTGAAGATCTCGTCCTCGCGGCCACCAGCGAGCAGCTCTCCGACCGCCTCGTTCGTGAGCTTGGAACCAGATGCCTTGTACGCGGCGAGCTTGCTCAGCTCTGAATCGATGATGCTGAGGTCGGGTGGAGTGACGCGGACGACCTGCGCGGCGATCGCGGGGGTGAGGCCGTGGGTTTCGGTCGCGCGCCGGTTTGTCCAGTCGCTGAGGGCGCGGCCTTTGAGGTGCTGCATTTCCTGCGACGTCCCCCCCGCCGAGGTGACTGCCTTCACGAGCTTGTTGCCGGGGCCGAGCCGGCCGGCGATGGTGATGAGCAGCCGGGTGGTGGGTGGAATCTCGGCGAGGGCAGGCGCCATCGACTCGGCTCGATTAGCCGGGAGCATGCGCGCGTAAACGACTCGGTGTGGGTCGAGGAAGGGGCCCTGAAGGATGGAATCCTGGAGGCGGGCCGGGGTGAGACCTGTTCCGTCGAGAGTCTCGAAGCCGAAGTCGGACACGAGATCTTGCTTCCAGGCCTCGAGAGTCGCGCGAGCAACTTCGAGGATGAGGAATCGTTCGTCGCCGTGAAGGAAGACGAGCGTTGTCGCGCGGGGCGTTGCAGCTCGGGCCATGGACGGATCTACGTTAGAGGTTCACAGCAGCTGCTCTGCGACGAACTGCCGCAGCGCGGCGTAACTTCCGTCGCGCGGAACGACCACGTCGCCGGCGGGGCCCGATTGATCTTCGAGCAGTCCCGAGTCTTCGAGCGTAATGCTCTTGATGTCAGTTTCCTGGACTCCCCTCATGAGCTGCGCGAGCTCTCGCATCTCGATCGGGCGCAGGTCGGTGCGCAGGCCATGCGCAATGGGCTCCGCGGCCGAAACGATGCCGAGGCCAATCCGTCCGGTGCGCACCGTGTGAAGAAGAGCCGCCAGCACCAGCTCCTGGCGACGGGAGCGGTCGGTGTCAGAGGTGCTGAGCCGGGAGCGCGCGTACTGCACTGCCCGCTGACCGCTTAACGTCTGAGGCCCTGCATCGAAATGGACGTGAGTCGTCTGGTCGGTGTCGTCGAGAGGATATTGGTAGTCGTCCAGCTCGTTCGGCACCGTCAGGCTGATGCCTCCGAACGCGTCGATGATCGCAGCTAGCCCGTCCGGATCGATCGCCACCCAGTAATCGATCGGCTGACCGATCGTCGCGGCGACCGTGGCGGAGGCAAGATCGCCGGCACCGGTGGGCGTTCGCCACTGCGGTCGCAGACGGCCAGGATCGTTGTTCGCGGCCAGCGCGTAGGCAGAGTACAGCTTGCCCTCCACGGTCCCGTCAACCGGCGCCGGGATGGTGACCCACAGGTAGCGAGGCAGCGCGATCACGGTGACCTGTCGCGAGGCGGGTCGCACGGACACGACGAGGAGCGTGTCCGTGTAGTTGGGGTTGTCATTGCCGGAGCCGCCGCGAGCCAGAAGCAAGATGTTGATGCGCTGGTTCGCTGTGATCTGCGAGGCAAGCGAACCGGGCTGGGGAGACGAGCCGTCGATCAAGGCGAGCATGTCGGATGCGCCGGTGTCGGGAGAAACCATGTAGACCGCGTATCCAAGCCAGGCGGCGGCGCCGACGGCGGCGAGCACCAGCAGCGCAACGGCGGCTTCAGGAGCACGCAGCATGAGTCGGCGCCGCGACGTGCCCTCCCCCACCCGGCGAGTGTAGCTGTGCGTTGACACCGTCTTAAGCGCTACTTAACATTGCCGTCGTTAGTTTCGGTTTCTGGCCATGCTCGCCTCAAAGCGAGCGAAAAGGGAGGGGTTCGTTTATGCAGAGAAGGATGATTCGCACTTCTTTGGCCTTGGTCGCGGTACTTGCGATCGCTTTGATCACGATGGCGGCGATCGGCGCGGCTGCAGGCGCATCGAACAAGAAGTTCGGCTCCACCACGACAGTTTCGATCGGCAGCCAAGGGGCGCTCGCCAGCAGCCCATTCGGCGACGGAGTCAACATATCAGTCGCATACTCGTGCTTCCCGGGCTTCGGCGGCGGGAAGGGTGGTCCCTACCCAGGAGGGGGCCCATTCGGTAGCGTTCAGGTAGCCGATCTCGCGGGAAACCAGGGGTTTGGGAGCTTTACGCCGACCTGCGACGACACACGGCAGACAGCTGTGGTCTTCGTCCAGGCATTCCCTGTGACAAAGGGCGGCTCAGCATCGTTTGTTGCAGGAGACGCAGCTGCCAACGCGTTGGTCTGCGGCTTCGACTGCAACATCACCAGCAGGGAGATCAAGATCTCGTAGACCTACGTCCGCAGGGGTGGGCGATCGCGTCTCACATGGCGAGCGTGATCGTCCCCTCCTGGTCGGTGCGAAGGATGTTGGGCGGAAACCCGTTCGCGAGCCTGCCCGCGGTGCGGGACGCGACGAGCTGGGTGGTCGACGTGATGGCCGCATTGACCAGGTCGGGCGAGAGCTGGCTGCGCCCTCCGACCGGTAGGAGAAGGTAGGTACACGGCCCGCGAAGTCTTGCGGCAGCGATCGTCTGAGCATCGAGGTCCAGGTCGCTGAAGTCGCAGAAGGTGCGGCCGTCTGGGGCGACGATCCGCATGGCAAGATAGGGAGCGCCGACCAGGTCGCCGGGAGCTCCGGGTTCGGGGGCGAGGACCTGGAGATCAAATCCCGCGATCGCGAAGGTGGAGCCGGCGGTCAGCCTATCGACAGAAGCACCTCGCGCCGTGGCTTCGAGCGCGGCGGTGCGCCAGGCGGAGCCCGTCAGCTGGACGTCGGGAATGAGGAGATCGCGCACGGGGCGGCCGAAGCCGGCCAGTCCGCCGACATGGCCGAGCGTCGGGGCGGTGATGGCGAGAGCGTCGAGGGTCGACTGCCAAGGTGGCAGCTGGGCCCCCAGCTCGTCGTTGAGACGGGCAGGGCTTGGGCCGCCGTCGATGAGGATTGTGCCGTGAGGTCCTCGAAGGAGGACGGCCTGGCCGTCGCCGACGGCCATCACGATGGCCTGGGGCGGAGCGTTCGCCCACATGCCAAGAGCGGCCGCGGCGATGACGATCGGCGCCACGATGGCGGTGGCGATGGCCATCGAGCGGTGCCTTCCAGAAGCCTGACCCGCCGCGATGCCTGGCCCAAGGGCCGAGTAGTAGGCGACGCCGACCCAGGTCGGGAACCTGGGGATTGGAATGACCGCGGCCGGGACTCGGGCGAGCAGATAGGCGACCTGCTCGAGGTAGGCGAGGAGCCCCGTGACCGGGATGGCGGCAAGGCGGGCGAGGTCGGGCAAGGCCGACAGCGCCCCAAGGACCAACCCGGCCGTCACAAGCGCGGGAAGGATGGGGATGACCAGCGCGTTGGCAAGGGGCGCAATCGGCGAAAGCACGTGGAAGTCGGTTGCCATCATCGGCAGCGTGCCTACCTGGGCGGCGCAGGTTACCGCGAAGGGTTCACGCAGGACCCCGGGCATGAAAGTCAGGCGCCTTTCGATCCCAGGCGTCAGCAGGATGATCGCGGCGGTGCCCGCGAATGAGAGTTGAAAGCCGACGTCCCAGGCGAGCTCGGGATGCCAGCCGAGCATGACAGCTGCGGTGAGCGCCAGCGATGTCCAGACGTGGGTCGGGCGGCCGAGGTGGGTGGCGGCGATGGCCAGGCCGCCCATCGCAGCGGCACGCACCGCTGCCGGGGTGGCTCCGCCGACCATCGCGTAGATCGCGATGAGCGCGAGGGCCGGCCAGGTGCTCAGCCGTCCGAGCACGGGTTGGAGCGCACCCTGGACGATGCGGGCGAAGACGGCAACCTTCAGGCCGCTGAGCACCAGGAGATGCACCAAACCGGTGGCAATGAGGGCGTTCTGCAGGCCGGGCGGGATGCCCTGGCGAATTCCCAGTACGACCCCCAGCAAGACGGCGGCGTGCGGGGGCGGCATCGCAGCGTCGAGCGCCGACGTGTAGTGGGCGCGCAGCCACGCGGGGAAGGCGGCCGGGCCGGAGCCGTCGGTGAGGACGTCGAAGCTCGTCGTCTGGAGCTCGAGGTAGACCTGGCGCTGGGCGAGGTAAGCTCGGCGATCGAAGGTCGGCAGGTCACGAGGCAGCGTGAGCTTGCCAACCGCCTGAACCTGCGCGCCGAAGCTCGCGATGGTTGGTCCGCGCCACCGGACCATCAGGTTGCCGATGCCGCTCACCCGCGAGGCGCCGATCACGATCTGATCGGGCTCGACCAGGACCTCGCCGCCTCCCGCGGAAGGGCGGCTGTCGTCGGCGACGCGGCCGGTCATGACGGCAATGCGACCGACGAGGCTGGCGGCGCGGACGGGGGTTTGCGGATCGGCGGGTGGCAGCTCGGCGCGCCCTACCGCGAGGAGTGCGAAGGACAACGCTACGGCCACGATGGCCGGGCGTAACACCAGCCCGAGAGCCAGACACGGGATTGCCAGACCGACGGCGAAGATTCCGAGGTACGGCCGGAAGGGCGCGAGCACGACAGTCGCGGCGAGCACGACGCACCACGAGGTCGCGGCGACGAGCGCCGGATAGCGACTCAAAGAGTCAGATAGCGACGTGCGATGACGTATTCGGCTTCGCTCATGCCGAGGATGTCGACGAGCTCGCGGGTGTTCTGGAATCCGCCGAAGTTGGTGCGGTAGTCGATCACGTCCTGCGCGAAGGCCTCGGTGAAGCCGGGCACAGTCAACAGCTCCTCGAGAGTCGCCGTATTGAGATTGGTGCGCGTGATAACCGTTCCGGAGGTGGTCTTGGCGAACGCGACCTTCACCTGCTCCCCGTCCTTGAGGCGGCCGGCGAGATTGGGAAGCTTGGCCAGGTCGGCGTCCGAACTGAGGCCGCCGGCGGCGGCAACAGCGTCGTAGACGCGATCGCCGCGGGGCAGGCGGTAAAGGCCGGGATTCTCAACCGCCCCGATCACATGGACCAGGAGGCCGGCGGGCGGAGGCACGTCGAGGGCTGCGTTCGCCGGGAGCGGGTGACTGGCGGCGGCGGCGGAGACCGACGAAGAGTAGAGATAAGCGGCGGCCAGCGCTCCGCCGGCGAGCGTGAGCGGGGCGGCGAGCAGGAGGATTTGCTTCCAGCCGGGTATCAGGCGGAGGTGGGGACGCACGGTGCGAGGCTAGGTCGGGTGGTGGAAAAGGGGAACCCGGCTTGTTAAGGAGCGAACAGGCCCTCTCGGTGGGCGCCATTCGTGCCCAGCGCGGCGGAGCCGGACTCTGCCTCAGTCGAGAACGGCCACCAGATAGTGGAGCGCTGCCGGGAGCGGGGTCTGCGCGCCCGTGGTTGCGTCTATGGCGAAGGCATGGAGGTCGGCGCCTTGAAACGAGCCCGGAGTAGTCGTCGTGTCCGTCTGCACGACCAACGCGGACGGCTTGGCCCACATCACGGTCACGATCTGGTGCTTGGCGTCGGTGTTGTCGAGGCGGAAGAGAGTGCGTCCGGTCTGTCCCACAGCCGCCTCATTGACGAGATAAGAGTTATCTCCGTTGTTCAGCCCACCCCACCAGGCGACGGCTGTTCCGTCGGGTGCGAACAGGACGCTCGGCGACCTCTGTCCTCCGATGTATGGGGCAGTGCCTTGAAGATCCGAATCGACCTGGGTTCCAAGCTGCACCACGTGAACATGCCGAACCGCCAGGTTGGTGGCATCGGTCCCGAATTCTTCCTGGCCGGCCACCGACTTACCGTCTCGGGTAATCGCCAGGTCCTGCTCGGCCGCAAGCAAATCAGCGCGTCCCTGGCTGGTGACAGCTCCCGTCTCAAGGTCGACGCCGACGATCTCCAAACGGCCTGTGATACCGCCCGTGGAGGTGACCTTGCGCAGCCAGACAGTTCGTCGATCGGGGCTTACGTCAAGCACCGACAACGCGGGGGCCAGAGCCAGCACTCCAGTCGCCGGGACTGAGATCAGAGACCGAACGGCGCCGGTGCGGAGGTTCACCGCATAGGCGGTCATGCCGGCCTGGTCGGGCGTGCGGACTGTCACGGCTGTCGTGGAATCGACAATCAGCGGTGGCGCCCAGGCGCCTCCGTTGGACGGGGGAGACAGGAACGCTGCCGCAGCCGGTGCCACGTCCATGACGGCACCGGAGGCGTCGACGGTCCAGGCTTTGGCTGAGCCGTCGTTTGCAACCAACATGTAGGCGCCAACCGCATGTTCGTCGATCAGCCACGTTGCCGGGAGGGTTCTAGTTGCTATGACCGAGCCGTCCAGCCTCATCAAGATCACTGTGGATGGGCTGGCCGAATGCCAGTCCAGCCCAACGAGCACAGGGCTGCCGGCGGTGGCCGGTGGTGTGGCGTGGCCGGAGGACGCCGGCGACGCGGCGGAGTTCGTGGTCGGGGCGGATCCGCAAGCGCCTACCAGCAGCATGAGAGCAGCCGCCGAAACCAATCGAATCGTGATCATGACGCCGTCTCCCGGGCAGCTCTGCCGCTCTACTCAGACTCTCGAGCTCGCCCTCTGCAGATTGAACGCTTCTGTTGCGGGACGGTTACTGCCGCGCGAACAAACTGGTTCCCGGAGAAGGATTCGAACCTTCGGTCGAGGATCCAAAGTCCTCTGCCTTACCGCTTGGCCATCCGGGATTGAGCCTCAACACACTACCTCGCAGAGCGCCGGGGGTCGGTTGGGGCGCGTGACCTCGGAGTGGTGGGCGGCGTTGGGTCTTGTGATGCGAAACGTCTTGCTGGCGGCGCTGGTTTTGGTGACGGCTGCGTGTGGCGTTTACCGCTTCCCTGGAAGCACCGGAGCGCCAACGGGAGCCGTGACCGGAACGGTGGTTGCGATCCCGTGCTTTCCCGTCGAACAACCGGAGCAGCAGTGCGCGGGGCGTCCCGTGGGTGGACTGGAGATCGACTTCACCCATGGCGGGGACAGCGCCAAGGCGGTGACCGACCCGACCGGCCACTACACGTTGACGCTTGCCAGCGAGACCTGGACGGTTCACCTCGTGACAAAAATGCGAGTCATCAGCGGTCCGTCGAAGGTCGCCGTCCCGTCCAGCTCGACCGTGACGGCGAACTACGTGCTCGATTCAGGAATCCGAGTGCCCGTCCCGCAGCAATAGTTCGCGTCCTACTAAATCCACCCGCCACCCCCCACCCACCCGAGGGGGGTGTGCCGCGGGGAAGGTATTGCCGGGGGATGGGCGGGGTCAACCCCGCTTGTTAAGGGACCAGGTTGATCAGGCGGTCCTGCACGTACACGACCTTCGAGGGCGCGTGCCCGTCCAGCGCCACGCGGACCTTTTCGCTCCGCATCGCGACCTCCACGGCCGTCGCCTCGGTCGTGCCGACCGCCACGGTCGCACGGTCGCGGACCTTCCCCGCCACCTGGATCACAAGCGTCACCTCAGGTTCCGCTGCCGCGGCCGGATCGTACCGAGGCCACGCCGCGTCCGCGGCAAGTCCCCTGCCGCCCAGCCGCGCCCACAACTCCTCGCCCACGTGCGGCGCCATCGGGTTAAGCAAGAGCACCAGGGTGCGCAGCGCGAAATCCCACGCTGAATCTCGCCGCCCACCGCCCACGATGTACGCCTGGAGCGCATTCGCCAACTCCATCAGCGCCGCCACCGCGGTGTTGAAATGAAACTCCTCGTAATCCTCGGTGACCTTTCCGATCGCCTGGTGCGCGCGCCGCCGCAGCACATCCGCCGAAGCCTCCGACTTGCCGGAACCCGCAACAGGAAAAGAATCCGGCGATTCGACCAGCCGCCACACGTGCTGCAGGAATCGCACCGGGCCCGCGATCGCTGCGTCCGACCATTCGCAATCCTCGTCGGGCGGACCGATGAACATCTCGTAGACCCGCGCGGCATCCGCCCCATCTCGCTCCACGAGATCGTCGGGCGCCACGCCGTTGCCCTTCGACTTCGACATCACCTGGCCTCCGCGCCGGATCATCCCCTGCGTGAACATCCGAGCGAAAGGCTCGGTCGACTCGATCCGTCCCGCGTCGTGTAAGACCTTTTGAAAGAAGCGCGAGTAGAGCAGGTGCAGGATCGCGTGCTCGATCCCGCCCGTGTACTGGTCCACGGCCATCCAGTGGTTTGCCAGCTCAGGGTCGAAGGGCTGCGTGTTGTCGTGCGCCGACGTGTAGCGCAGGAAGTACCAGGACGAATCGATGAACGTGTCCATCGTGTCCGTTTCGCGGCGCGCGTCGCGTCCGCATTTCGGACACTTGGTGCGCCAGAAATCGGGGTTGTCGCCCAGCGGCTTGTACTCGCCTGGCAGCAGCACCGGAAGCTCGGAGCGCGGCACCGCGACGATCCCGTCGACCTCGCAGTGCACCACCGGGATCGGGCAGCCCCAATACCGCTGTCGCGAGATCAGCCAGTCGCGCAGCCTGTACTTGACCGAACGCTTGCCGATCCCTTTCTTCTCGATGAACTCCGCCAGCCGATCGAAGCCCGCCTTGCTCTCCAGGCCGTCGAACTGCCCGCTGTTGACCATCACGCCGGGTCCCGTGTAGGCGCTCTCCAGCTCGCCCTGGGACTGGCCCGACGGCGCGATCACCTCGCGTATCGGCAGGTCGAACTGGCGCGCGAAATCGAAGTCGCGCTGGTCGTGACCGGGGACCGCCATGATCGCGCCGGTCCCGTAAGTGATGAGCACGTAGTCGCCAACCCAGATCGGCACCTTCTCGCCGTTGAGCGGGTTGATGGCGTACGCCCCGGTAAACGCGCCGAGCCTCTTGACCTCGCTCGACATCCGGTCGATCTCACGCTCCTTTCGCGCAGTCTCGACAACTTCCCTCACCGCCACGCGACGCGACTCGACCGTCAGCTTCTCCACCAGCGGGTGTTCCGGCGCGAGGACCATGAAGGTGACTCCGAACAGGGTGTCGGGCCGGGTCGTATAGATCCGCATCGACTCGTCCGGATGTCCGTCGATCGGAAACTCGACCTCGACTCCGTGGCTGCGCCCGATCCAGTTCGCCTGCATCACGCGCACCTTCTCGGGCCAGTGGTCGAGCAGTGACAGGTCGTCGAGCAGCCGGTCCGCGTACTCGGTGATGCGCAGGAACCACTGTTCGAGATCGCGCTTCTGAACCTCTACGTCGGGGTGCCGCCAGCACCGGCCGTTGATCACCTGCTCGTTGGCGAGCACGGTCTTGTCGACCGGACACCAGTTGACAGGCGACATCATTCGATGCGCCAGGCCGCGTTCGTGGAACATCAAGAACAGCTCCTGGGTCCAGCGGTAGTACGACGGGTCGCAGGTCGTGACCTCCCGGTCCCAGTCGTACAGCACGCCCATGATGCCGAGCTGACGTTTGGCGATCGCGATGTTCCCGCGCGTCCAGACCTCCGGATGCACGCCGCCGCCGCGCTTGATGGCGTCGTTCTCGGCCGGCAGGCCGAAGGCGTCCCATCCCATCGGGTTGAGGACCTCAAAACCCTGCATGCGCTTGAAGCGCGACAGGAGATCGCCGATCACGTAGTTCCGCATGTGACCCATGTGGAGGGGCCCCGACGGGTAGGGGAACATCACTAGGTTGTAGAACTTCGGTTTAGGCGACGCGTCGTCGGCCTTCATCACCGCGCGCTCGGCCCACACCTTCTGCCACTTGGGCTCGATCTCTTGCGGCACGTAGCCGCTACGCCTTGACCTTGTCTCCATGGGGTTTGAATTTTAGATGGGCGAGTTCATGACCCACGATCGCGACCAGCATCAGCCCGGCGCCCATCGCCTGCAGCAGGCCAAACCGCTGGCCGGCCAGCACGACCGCCGCGACGACGGCCCACGCCGGCTCGGTGGTCAGGATGAGGGCGGTGCGGCTCGCGCTGAGGTGCTGCTGCGCCCAGGTCTGGATGTAGAAGGCGAGCGCTGATGCGAACACTCCGGTGACCGCGATCGCGACCCACACGTCGGCGTTCGGGACCTGCAGCGACCACGATCCGCCGGCGCTGAAGATCACCGCTCCGGTGCCCATCTGCATCATGGCCAGCGGCGCCGAGCGCAGGCCCGGCGACCAGCGGCTCAGCAGCACGATGTGCAGCGCGTAAAGGAACGCGCAGGCGACGGTCAGGATGTCACCGAGCCCGAACCCGGACGGCCCACCCACCAGCAGAACCGTGCCGCCCAGGGCGGCGGCGACCGCAACGAGCGTGTACCACCGCAGCCGCACGCCGAAGATGCGGTCGATCAGCGGAGTGAAAACCACGAACAGCCCGGTGATCAAGCCTGAGTTGCCGGGACTTGTCATCGTGAGCCCGACGGTCTGGGTCAGATAGCCGGCCGCCAACACCGCGCCCGCGATGACCCCGACCCGAACCTCTCGGCGGGCCGGCAACCGGCGCACCAGCACCGCCATGACGAGGAACGCGAGGATGAAGCGCAGCTGGAGAAAGGGCAGGGTCGGGTAGTGTGTGAGCGCGTCTTTGACCAGGACGAAGGTCCAGCCCCAGACGGCCGTGACCATGAGCAAGAAGAGGACGTAGATCAATGAAGCGACTGTGGGCGCCGTGGCGCATGGAGTACATCGCTGGCACGGCGCGGCCCGGCTGCCTGTTCTGCCGCGTGATCGAGCACCCCGACGATCACGACGCAGAGCTCGTGGTCTGGCGCCCGGAAGGGGCGATGGTGATGCTGAATAAGTTCCCGTACAACCCCGGCCACGCGATGGTGGCTCCGGTGGCTCACGTACAGGGACTCGAGGATCTCGACGATGACCAAACCGCCTTCCTGATGCGTGCGCTCCGCCGCACCATCGCCGTCTTGCGCGAAAGCATGAACCCGGAGGGTTTTAACGTTGGCGCGAACATGGGTCACGCCGCGGGAGCGGGAATCCCCGCGCACGTGCACCTTCACGTGGTCCCGCGCTGGAACGGCGACACGAACTTCATGCCGGTCATCGGGGACGTCAAGGTCGTCAACGAGGCTTTGACGCAGACCGCCGCGAAGCTGCGGGCGGCTTTCTCAAAAAGCTGACCCGCCCGCCGACCACGGTCGCGACCACGCTGCCGTCGTCCACGACTGTCATGTCGCACAACTTCCCCGGTCGCAACGTGCCCGCGTCGCGCTCCATTCCAACTGCGTATGCGGCGCCCGACGTGTAGGCGCGACGCGCCGAGGTTCGCGACAACGCGAGCTCGGGAATCCAGCGGGTCTTGCGCCGCCAACCGGTCGCGGCCTCGATTCCGGCCAGCGGGTCCGCGACCTCCACGGGCGCGTCCGAGCCGAAGGCAAGCCGCGCGCCCGCGCGCTCTAGAGCTCCCCACGCATACGACTGGGCTGCCACCTTAGGCCAATACCGGTCCACCAGCTCGCGGTCAGCGACTGCGTGGATGGGCTGCATGGAGGCGATCACACCGATGCGCGCGAACCGCTTCATGTCCTTGGGATTGACGCACTGCGCGTGCTCGATGCGCGGGCGCCAGCCGCGCCAGGCATCGCGATGCGGAGCGAGCGCGTCCAGCGCCCGCCTCACCGCGCCGTCGCCGATCGCGTGCAGGCACACGTTGAGCTCGGCGCGAGCGCACCTCGCGACGAGGTCGACGAGATCCGCCTGCTTGAGCCTCGCCGTGCCCGAGCCGTCGAGCATCTCCGCCGTGCGGCTGCCCAGCGACCCGTCGAGGAACGCTTTCACGCCCCAGATCCGGATCCACTCGTCGCCCCAACCGGACCGCACGCCCATGCGCTCGGCGTGCGGGAGGTCGGTGAGCGGAAGGTTGTACGTGATGCGCAGCGGCAGCGCGCCGCGAGCGCGCAGCCTCTGCCAGGAGCCAAATCCCTGAGCCGTATCCATCGAATGGACGCCCGTCAGGCCGAAGGCGGCCAGCTCGGAGAGGACTTTTGCCATCGCGTCATCGAGCTGCACCTCGCTGGCCTGAGGCGCCAGCACGGCCACCAGGTGCATGGCGGTCTCACGCAGGATGCCGGCCGCATCGCCACGCTTGTCGCGGTCGATCGCGCCCCCGGGCGGGTCCTGGGTGCTGCGATCGATGCCCGCGAGCCGGAGCGCGGCGCTCGAGACCCAGGCCGAATGCCCGTCTTTACGCCGCAGGTACGCGGGACGCCCGCCCGCTGCCCTGTCCAGCTGGCCGCGGTTCGGGAATGCCTGGTCCGGCCACGCGTCGTTGTACCAGCCGGCGCCGATCACCCATGCCTCTGCCGGCAGCTTCTCCGACCACGCCCTGACACGAGTCAGCGCCTCCTCGAGGCTCGGCACCCCGGCCAGGTCGAGCGTCAGGTGGCGGTCGGCGAGCCCTTCGAGGTGGACGTGCGAGTCGATCAGGCCGGGCCAAGCCCTGCCCCGGAGCCGGACCACCCGGGCCTGGCGACCGGCCGCGGAACGCGCGCCCTCCCCCACCGCGAGGATCCTGCCGTCGACGCCAGCCGCGACCTCAGGCTCGCATCCCGCGAACAAGACGGGTTGGATCACAGGCCGTAGGTCTTGGCGATGATCTCCTTCATGATCTCGTCCGTCCCGGCGCCGATCCGCGCCAGGCGGGCGTCGCGCCACGCGCGCTCGACCGGGAACTCGCTCATGTAGCCATGGCCGCCGAGGATCTGGATCGCGTCGTCGGCCACCTCACACGCAACCTGCGTCGCCAGCAGCTTGGCCTGCGAGATCTCGCGCACGGGGTACTCGCCTTCGTCAAATTGCTTCGCCGTCTGGTAGACGAATGACTGGATCGCCGCGATCTTCGTCCCCATGTCCACGAGCTTGTGCTTGATCACCTGGAACTGAGAGATCGGCTGTCCGAACGCCTGTCGGTTGCGTGCGTACTCCATCGTGTACTCGAACACGCGAGCAGCGCCGGCGATCGCACCCGCGGCCGCGATCATGCGCTCGCCCTGGAGCTCCCACATCAGGTTCTTGAAGCCCTCGCCCTCCGCGCCGATGAGGTTGGCGACCGGCACGTGGCAGTTTTCGAACAGCAGCTCGGCTGTGTCCGATGAGTGCATGCCCAGCTTCTTGAGGGTGCGCGTCACCTCGAAACCGGGCGTGCCCTTCTCGATCACCAGCA
>JBGPEO010000022.1:0-25492 GCA_041482895.1 Candidatus Dormibacteraceae bacterium
ATCGGCAGGACGTCGCGCATGAAGATGCCACCCGCCGCCACGCCGGCGAATCCCACGATCCCCAGCCCGTCGTGCGGCGCAGCCTGTTCGGCGCTGTCCTGCATCGCCCGGAACGCGTGCGTCCGTCCGGATTGGTTGGCGGTTGCGATGACCTCCTTCCAGGCGGCGGCGTAGTTCGCGGCCGGGCTCAGGGTGGCGGGTCCGGCGCCGACGGCGCCCAGCGCGCCGGTGGGAGCGACCGGCTTGACCGGCAGCTCGCTCAGGGCTTTGGCCACCGCCGCGATCTCGGCTTCCGGAGGGCCAGTGAGCGTGGGCAGCAGACGCAGGAATGCGACGATCTGGCGATCGACGGGCGGCGCCGGTTGGTAACCGGGACCGGGCAGGATCGTTGCGAAAGGCCGGTAGACCATGTCGAACTCCGCCGGCTCCATCTGTTCCCGCACCAGGATCGCGAGGGCCACGATCTGGGCTGACTCGAGCGCCGCTGACGCGGCGGAAGCGTCGGGGATCGCCTTGTTGATTGCGAGCTGGGTTTGGGAGACACGAAAGCCACTGGTGAATGCATTGACCATGGCCTGGTCGGCTCCGGCCAGCAAGCCTTCCAGCACCTGCTCGATCGCGGCCGTCGAAGCCCGCTGGCGAGAGACGATCCGGGCGGTTGCGATCCACTCCCACTGCGGGGCGCCCAGCGATTTGCTGGACGCGACCAGGAACTGTCCCGCGTCCGAAGCGCTCAGCGGACTGCGACCTGCTCGGGCAGCAGACCCTTGGCCCGCAACTTTTCGATGGGGTGGTAGGCGTCGACGATGCGCATAGTGCCGGAAGCTGAGCGGAGAACCATCGACTGCGTATAGGCGTAGACGTCTTCGTAGCGCACACCTTTCAACAGCTCGCCGGACGTGATGCCCGTGGCCGCGAAGAAGATGTCGTTGCCCGAGCAGAGGTCGTCCAGGCAAAGCACCTTGCCTGGCTTGTGCCCTTCCTTGATGGCCATCTCCTTTTCCTTGTCGTCGCGGAAATGGAGCTTCGCCTGCATGTCGCCGCCGATCGTCTTGATCGCGCACGCGGCAAGCACGCCCTCGGTGGCGCCGCCTGAGCCCATCATGCAGTGGACCCCAGACCTGGTCTCGAGCGCGGCTTCGAGCGCGGCGGCGACGTCTCCTGCCGTGATCAGCTTGATCCGCGCTCCCACGTCGCGGATCTGCGCGATCACGTCATTGTTCCGGTCGCGCTCGAGAACGACCACCGTCAGCTCCTGTACCGGGAGGCCCTCCGCCTTCGCGATCCGCCGCAGGTTCCATTCGACCGGCATCTCGAGGTCGATCACTCCGCGCGCCCGGCGGCCGACCACCAGCTTCTGCATGTAGTGCGCGTGCGTGGTGAACATCGTCCCCCGCTCCGCGAGAGCAACGACCGAGATGGCGCCCGGAAGACCCGAGGCGGTCAGGCTCGTTCCTTCGATCGGGTCGACGGCGACATCCAGCTCGGGCTCGAGGCCGTTGCCGATCGGCTCGCCGAAATAGAGCATCGGCGCCTCGTCCTTCTCACCTTCGCCGATCACCACAGTGCCCTTCATGTCGACCGAGGCAAGGGCGCTCCGGATCGCTTCCACGGCGCGAGCGTCGGCCGCTTCCTTGTTGCCCCGGCCCTGCAGCGGCGCCGCCGCGAGCGCACCGGCCTCCGTGACCCGCAACAGCTCGAGGGCCAGGTTGCGGTTGATCTTTGGCTCTTCGATCATCGAGTTAGCAGCGTATACGAAGCCGCTGGACGTTCTCCGCTATACGACGCTGCGGCGGCGGATCGGAAGCTTGTCCGCCTCGACCCACAGGTCGCTCTTGCGCGCCAGCCGCCGGTCCCCATCCCTGTCGACATAGACGCACGTTCGCTCGAGCACCGCCGTGATCCGCACCCTGACGCCCTCCAGGATGGCGTCGAACGCATCGATCAGCACCTCGTCCTCATCGAGCTCGACCTGGCTCAGCAGCTGCGGGCCGGACGGCCGCCTCGTGGTCGAGAGCTCGAGCTGCGCCCGAGCTACCGGCGGGCCGGGCTTGATGGTCAGACGCGACGTGGCCGACCCGGGCAGCCGGAGCGCCGGCCGATTGGCCTTGCCGCCGGGCCGTTTGACGCTGCGCGCCTTGACTCTGGACGGCCTTTTCGAGGGTCGGTTAGAAGAACTCACCCCAGAATTTCCTGACTCTGCCGACTGGGCTGGGCACCGCCCTCAAGGCTACGACTGCAGGTCGGGGCGACGCGTCGACGATGGCCACCGGCTCTGAGTCGGGCAAGCCCTCGGGATGGACTCTGATGACGCCGAGATGGACGCCGCCCTCCTGCACCACGAGCGCGCCAACCTTGGCGTCACCCTCCAGGCGCCCGGTCGTCGTGATCTTCAGCCGGCTGGACGCGACCACGTTGCCGCGCACGAAGCCGGCGATGGTCACCTTCTCGCTGCGGATGTTCGCCTCGACACGGGCATCCGGACCGATCAGCAGATCGCCGTCGCATTCGATGTGGCCGTTGAAATTGCCAAGCACCTGGCCACCACTCTTGACCTGGAGCTTGCCAGTGAGCGAGTCGTCCTTCGCCAGCACGGTCGCCTTTGGCTCGAGCCCATGCGGCTCAGGCCCGCCATTCGAGCTGGAAATGTCAACCGTCTCCGCCAATGCGTCAGTCACGTTGCACCCCTCCTATTGCCCAGCTTCAACTGGGTCCCACCTACCCGGGTCGCAGCATACCTTCTACGGGCCGCATCAGAAAGTGGGTTCTACACATCCTGGTGGCTGGCGAGGTACTCCAGGACCGCTTCGCGCATCGGTGGCACCTCGCCGTCGATGACGAGCTCCTCGATTCGCTTCTTGATGCGCCCGACCTCGGGCCCGGGACCGATTCCGCGCGCATGCATCACGTCCTCGCCCGTGACCAGCGGCGCGAGGCGGGACGGCCGCTCGCTCAGCACCGCCTCGATGCGCGCTTGCAGCTCGTCCAGCTTCTCCGGCTCGGGATAGGCCGAGGCGGCGATGTCTGCGCGCGCCAGGGCCATCAAGCGGTCGAGCACCGGCCCGGCGTCGCGCGCCAGGCGCCGCACCGCACCGTCCGACCACTCGGAGCTGTAGTAAACGGGTCGCAGATGCAGCCTGACGAGCTTGACTACGAGCTCGATCTCCTTCTGGGGGAAGCGCAGCCGCTCGAGCGCAGACTTCGCGAGATCCGCACCGACGATCTCATGGCCCGTGAAGGCGCCGTCCGGCGTCGCGGTTGACGGTTTGCCGACGTCGTGAAACAGCGCCGCCAGGCGCAGGACCAGGTCGGGCGGCACTCGCTCGACTGTGAGCAGCGTGTGCCCGAACACGTCATGGGTGTGATAGCCGGTTTGCCGCACGCCCTTGCAGGCCGCTACCTCCGGAAGGACGCCCTCGAGAAGCTCGCCCGCGTCCAGGAGCTCGAGGGCAAGCCGGGGACGTGCTGACGTCAGCATCCGGCGCAGCTCTTCCGCGATGCGCTCGACCGAGATCACGGGCGGGCCGAGGCGGCTTTTCATCTGTCGCATCGCGGGCAGCACGTCCGGGGCCAGCTCAAAGTCGAGATCGGAGGCAAACCGGATTGCGCGGAGCATGCGCAGCGGATCGTCGGCGAAGGTTCGAAGTGGGTCGGCCGGCGTGCGCAGGATGCGCGCCTCCAGGTCCTTTCGACCGCCAAGTGGGTCGTGGACCTTGCCGTCGAAGTCCATCAGCAGGGTGTTGATGGTGAAGTCTCGCCTGCGCAGGTCCTCGTCCAGGGTGGCCGGCCGTACGTCGGGTTTACGCGAGTCGGGCGCGTACGACTCGGCCCGGGCCTTGACGAACTCGACCAGGTGACCGGGCAGCGTCACCTGGGCCGTCCCGAAGCGCTCGAAGGTGACGGGCGGCTCGGCGCCGGCGAGCTCCGCGAAGCGCTCGGCCAGCTTCAGAGCGTCGCCCCGCTCCACGACCACGTCGGGATTCACATGCGGACGCCCCAGTAGCTTGTCGCGTACATATCCGCCGACCACCCAGGCCTGCGCGCCGAGATCCGCTGCCGCCTGCTCGAGGAGCCCAAGCAGCTCCTCTTCACCGAGGGGAGGCTCGGCCGAAAAGGTCCTCGACGAATCTTCGGCGCCCATGCGGCCCATCTCCGGGTTCAGCTCCTGCGCTGCTCGCTCACGCATGCACGATGCGCTCGCTCCGCTGCTCGTCGCTTCACCCGGATCTGGGCCACCTGGATCGCCGAATCTCTCGCCGAGGATTTTCGGCCGAGCCTCACTGGTTGATCCGAGCCCATTCCACGGCTCCAACCTGCCCGGCGCGATCGCCCAGTCGGGCGCGGCGCACGCGGGGCCGGCGGGCCGGCTTGATGAAAGGCGACGAGTGCAGGGTTTCGACGATCGTCGGCTCGACCAGCGCCCACGAGCGGGACACTCCGCCGCCAATCACGAACATCTCGGGGTCGATTACGTTGGTGAGGCTGATCAGCGCCATGCCCATGTAGCGGGCGGCTCGCTCGACGACGAGGCGCGCCGGCTTGCTGCCTTTGGCGGCGGCCGCGAACAGCTCGGCCGCAGTGTGGCCGGTTTCGCGGGCAAGGTTCGCTCCGCCGATGAACGCCTCGAGACAGCCGCGCTGGCCGCACGTGTCGATCGGACCGTTGGGGTCGATGATCATGTGCCCGACCTCCCCGGCCGTCCCGTGTCCGCCCCGATGCAGCTTTCCGTCGATGATCAACCCTCCGCCCACACCGGTCGACCACGTGATGTAAACCATGTTGCGGGTGCCGCGGCCGGCCCCCCGGTGAAACTCGCCAAGCCCCGCCATGTCGGCGTCGTTCGCAAGATGCACCTTCGCGCCGGTGGCTTTGCTGAGCATCGCCGCGAGGGGCACGTTGCGCCAGGGTAGGTTGGGCGGATTGACGAGGACGCCTCGCTTGAGGTCGATTGGGCCTGGGGCGCCAATCGCGATGCTGCGGACCTTCTCGCGACCGCGATGTTTGTCGATCTCGGCGGCGGCCCAATCGACCATCGCCTGAGGGCTCCCTAACAGAGGCGTCTTGGTCTTGACGCTGGCGATCAGGTTGCCATCAGAGCGCGCGAGCGCGACCCGCACCTGAGTCCCGCCAAGGTCGATTCCCGCCAACATTGCGGGATTAGGGTAACTGGCGGCCGATCCGGCTAAGACGCCAGCAGCTGCTGGCCTCGCAAAGCGGCCAGGATCTCGATCGGGCCGCGGGCGCGGTTGAACGTGTAGAAATGAAGACCCGGCACCCCTGCCTCCAGCAGCTCCGTGCACTGAGCGATGCAGTGCTGAACGCCGAGCGCGCGAACCGCGTCCTCGTCGGGCGCCTGCTCGATCGCCGCCTGGAGACCCACTGGCAATGTTGCGCCTGACATCGACGTCATCACCGCGAGCGAGCGCCGGCTCGGCACCGGCATGAGGCCCGGGACGATCGGGACTGTGATGCCGGCCGCTCGCGCACGCGCGACGAGGTCGAAATAGAAGCGGTTGTCGAAGAACAGCTGCGTGATGAGGAAGTCGGCTCCGGCCTCCACCTTCAGCTTCATGTAGCGGAACTCGTGCTCCAGATCAGGGCTCTCCGGGTGCTTTTCCGTGCTGCACGCGGCACCGATGCCGAAGCGATGTCCATTGCGTCGCACCAGGTCTATGAGGTCGCTTCCGTGGGCGAGCTGCGGATCCGCGGGCGTGAACGGCTGGCCTGGGTTTTGCGAATCGCCGCGCAGTGCGAGGACGTTGGCGATCCCCTCCCGCTCCATCCAGTTGAGGATCTGACGCGTGCGATCGGCCGAGTTCGCGCAGGTGAGGTGTGCCATCGCCTCGATGTGGTAGTGGCGCTTGATTCGCGTCACCAGCTCGAGCGTCTTCTCCCCGGTGCGCAGCCGGTAGGTCACCGAGACCCAGTCGGGCGCGTGGCCCGCCAGTGTCGCGACCGTCCGCTCGAGGACGTCGACCTCGCTTTCGTCACGGGGCGCCATGAACTCGAACGAGACACTCGGCCGTGGGCGCAAGAGCATGTCGGCGATGCGCATTTGGCGGGAACTCTACCAATCAGGGTCGCGCCTAGGCCGGATTCACTCCGGCCGTCCCAACGCCTGGATCACTACCTCCCCGCGTGGCCAGGAGTGACTATTCAGTCGATCCGATCCCGGGGAAGATGAGCAGCCCCGTCGGCGAAGCCGACCGGGCGATGCAATCAGTAGGTCCCATCCTGCTCGCGCTTGCGCGCAGAAGGAACCGCCCGGTTCCTTCTCATACGTTTACCTCAGGATCCGCGCGTCTCCGACGCGGCGGGTCACACGTTCGGAGTCGAGATGCTCGAGCAACGCGAGCACCGGGCGGCGACTGGCGCCCATGCGATCGCGGAGCTGCGCGACTGTGATGGAGCCGCCGTCCTTGATGATTGCCCGCACCATCGCGACCGCCATCTCGTAGGCATCCTTCGTGAACGCGACGTCGCCGGCGACCCGGACGATGTCGCCACGCTGCGCCAGCGCGCGGACGACCTCCGGACTCGCCCCCGTCTGCTTGATCGCCTCTGACAGTGATGGCGGAGCCAGCGGCTCCCGGCCAAGCAGCTCGAGCAAGGGCGCGGCGGCCGCGCCGTCCGCCTCCAGTACGACGCGATGGCCGGCCAGCGCGAGCGAACCGTCCCGTTCTGTCACCCGGCCTTCCTCCGCGAGTCCTTGCAGGACCGATGGGAAAGTGGCCGGCGGCACGCCGAGCTTGCTGCGCAGCTCTTCGCGTGGCATGCCCGGTCGATAGGGGTGTGCGCCGTGGTAAGCCCCGAGCTCCTTCGTCGCGCGACCGGAGATCGCCTGCCACGCTGAGGCGTCAAAGAGCCATTCGCCGATACGGCGCCCCTTCAATGCGGCCGCATCCGCCTCGGGCGCCATGGTGGCTTTCAAAAGCGCGGCCACCGTGACCCCGCGCGGATACTTCCGCAGCTCCTCTTGAAGGACGTCGCCGGCCGCCCGCCGCTCGAGAGACTCCCGGACCACGCTGTCGTGCCGCGAGTGCTTCTGCGGGTTGACGTCGACGATCCTCCCGCCCGCGATGGTCGCCGGCGGGCTGGGGACCCTCAGGATGAACCGATCGTGCGCGGCCGCCGCGATCGGTCGCTCGAGGTACAGCTGCACCCAGCCCTGCTCGCCCGCAGCGATCTCGTCACCTTCGAGCACGATCACGCGGCAAGCCACCTCGGAGGTGCCCGTGTGCAGCATGAGGTCCACTCCGTGGGCGAGCGAATGGGGCGCCGACGCAAGTACCCGCGCGGTGGCGTCGACACGGCGCGTGGCGTCGAGCGTGTTCGGACGCGCCAGCACGTCGCCGCGGGCAAGCTGGTCCTTCTCGACGCCGGTAAGGTTCGCGGCGACCCTGCTGCCTGGCGAAGCGGTCTCGACCTTGCGGTTGTGCTGCTGCAGGCCGCGCACCCGCGCCAGACGGCCACCCGGGACGATCTCGAGCTCCTCGCCCACAGTCAACGCGCCGTCGACAAGCGTGCCTGTCACGACGGTGCCGAACCCGCTCATGGTGAAGACCCGGTCGATGGGAAGGCGAGGCCGGTCGAGGTCCGGCCTCGAGGCGGCCGCTGCGAGGAGCGCGTCCAGCGCCGCGACGAGCTCAGTCTTCCCCTCGCCGCTGAAAGCCGAGAACGGGAGCATCGGTGCCCCGTCCAGCGAGGTGCCTTTCAGCGCGCCGACCACCTCGGATTTGACGAGGCCCAGCCAATCCGCGTCCACCAGGTCGATCTTGGAAAGCACGACCACCCCGCGGCGCACGTCGAGCAGGTCGATGATCTCCAGGTGCTCGCGCGTCTGAGGCATGACGCCCTCGTCCGCCGCGATCACGAGCATCACGGCATCCAGGCCGTGCGTCCCCGCGAGCATGTTGCGGATGAACCGCGCGTGGCCGGGCACGTCGACGATGCCGACCTCGAGACCGCTGGGCAGGCGCAGGTGCGCGAAGCCGAGATCGATCGTCATGCCGCGGCGCTTTTCCTCGGCAAGGCGATCGGGGTCGATGCCGGTGAGCGCCGTGATCAGGGTCGACTTGCCGTGGTCGATATGGCCGGCTGTGCCGATGACGAAGCTCATCGAACGACCTCTTTGTACGCGACCTCCACAGCGTCGATGAGCGTCTCGTCCTCTCCCTTCAGAACGGTGCGCGCATCCAGGCAGCACACGTCCTTTTCTATGCGTGCGATAACCGGCGGCTCGCCCCGCCGCAAGGCAGCCGCAAGCCGCGACGCCGGTCCCGAGATCGAGAGGAGCACGGTGGGCAGGCCGTGGCCGGGCACCGACCCGCCGCCGACCGCGGATTCGCCTGGCACCAACGTGACCCGGACGCCGCGCTCTTCGAGCTTCACCGACCACATTGCTGCGCGACGCCTGACGTCGGCGGCCGACGCGCGGATCATCCGTTCGACAGGTATCTCGTCCAGGCGGCCGGTGAGCCGCTGACGCAACGTCGCCTCGAGGGCGGCCAGCGTGAGCTTGTCGATGCGGACGGCGCGAGCGAGAGGATGGCGCGACATTGTTTTGACCGCAGCCGCCCCGATCTCGCCACGGCCGAGCACGATGCCGGCCTGAGGACCCCCGAAAAGCTTGTCACCGGAGAAGGTGACGACGTCCGCGTGCTGCATCGACTCGGCCACGGTCGGCTCATCGGCGATCGGCTCGGCCGCTCCACTCCCAAGGTCGTCGATGAGCAGCAGGCCGTGCGCGTGGGCGACGGCCGCCATCTCGGCCAGGGATGCCGACTCGGTGAAACCCGCGACACGAAAGTTCGAGGTGTGCACGCGCAGCAGGGCCGCGCTTCGCGGCGTGATCGCCTGCTCGTAGTCGTCTTGCCGCGTGCGGTTCGTCGTCCCGACCTCGACCATGCGCGCGCCGGACAGCCGCATCACGTCGGGCATGCGAAACGAGCCGCCGATCTCCACCTGCTGCCCGCGCGAGACGATGACCTCCCTGCCTTTGCACAGGGCGGACAGTGCCAGGAGGATGCCGGCCGCGTTGTTGTTGACCGCGAACGCCGCCTCGCATCCAAAGAGCTGCGTCAGCAGTCCGGACAGCAAGGCGGACCGCTCTCCGCGGCGCCCTGTGTCGAGGTCCAGCTCGAGATTGCTGTAGCCCGCCGCGATGGCCAGGGCGTCCACCGCCGCCCTTGACAACGGCGCGCGGCCAAGGTTGGTGTGGAGGATCACGCCGCTGGCGTTGATGACGCGGCGCAGCCTTGGCGCAGCTCCGGCCCGAAGGCTCGCACCGACGACGAGCACCCGCTCTACCTGATCGATCGATCCGTCAGTGCGCTCCGCCGCCACCTGCGCGCGAAGAGCTTCGACCACGCGCGCATGCCCGAACTCTTTCAGAAGATCGGCGTACGCAGGCTCGTTGACCAGCGCGCCTATGGCGGGCAGGGATGAAGTCCGACGAACCCTGGGATCGCGTAGCCGGTGCATCCGCCTAATGAGATTAGGCTGGCGGGCCAGTAAAACGGAGTCATCACCACGGACAAGAGGCTCCCACCCTGGAAAAGCTGCCAGAGAAAGATGACGACGATGCAGCCGATCCAGATCTGCTGCCTTCGCGAGTTGATCCGATAAAAGAAGCGCGCGTTGCGGTTGCGGAATATGCCTTCGATCACCCCCCAGCCGTCGAGCCCTGGGATGGGCAGCAGCTGGAAGGCGAAGATCGCCAGGTTCAGGAACACGATCACGTAGAGCACCGCCCCGGGAAGGGCCGGGGACAGCTCGAGCGATGAGGCCATCCCCATGCGGCTCAAGAACCGCCACAGGAGGCCAAGGACGATGGCGACCGCGAGGTTCGCCGCCGGTCCTCCGAGCTCGTGGATGACGTGCTGGACCGGCGAGCTGATCCGGTTGGGCTGGACCGGCACCCTCCTCCCCCAGCCGACCAGGGCGACGAACACGGCTATGACTCCGAGAGGATCGAGAAAGCGCCGCGGGTTGAGCGAGAAGTATCCGAAGTAGCGCACTGAGCGGTCGCCGAGGAAGTAGGCGGCCGCGGCGTGTCCCATCTCGTGAACGGGGATGGCGATGAGCAGGGCCGGCACCAGAAGGAGCGCGGCGAGGAGAAAGGCTACGAAGTTGTTCATCGGGAGGTCCCCGCAAAGTCACGGCGCAGCCTCTGACTCAGGGGTCCCCGCGAAGTCACGGCGAAGCCTCTGACTTCGTGGGGCTTTTTCGTGGGGTACTCACTCGATGGGGATTTTGCCGACGCGCTTGGCCGTCTGCCGGCGAGCCGGCGCGCGGCGCGCACCGGTGGACGCCCCGCGACCGCGCCCGCCCGACGTAGTGGTGACCCTGTGCTCGTAGATGAGCATCAGCGCCGTGATCAGCTCGCGCTGAGCGTTGAGCAGGTGCACCTGGGCCGCAGGCGGGACCATGTCTGATAGCAGGTGGCCGATTCGCGACCCCAGCTCGTTGACGGTCTCGATCAGACGCTCACCGTCGCGGCTCATTTCTTCTTCTCCTGAGTGGTCGATTTCTGGTCGCGGCGCGCAAATCGAACATGCAGCTCACCGTCGGTGACGGTGGCGCTCGTCGTGTCGCGCTGTGCGAGGACACGAGGAAGCGAGATCTCGCGGCGGTAATTGCCCAACGTGACATACAGCTCCCCGTTGTGCCGGCTCAGGTCCACCGACGAGCGATCCGCAAACGGAACCTTCAGGGTCAGCACATAGTCGGCGCCGTCCTTGTCGATGCGCTGAGGGCTCGACGTCGCGAAGTGCTCGGAGGGATCGCGCTCGCCATAGGTTTCGCGCGCCATCCGCAAGAGCATCTCCTCACCGACCACCTCGCGATCGAACAGGGGGACGTTGAAGATTGGAATACCGGCAAATGACTGCTCGACCTCGACCTGGTAGCGCTTGTGGATCTGCTGCCACTTCTGGAACAGCTCGTCGTGCAACTCGCCGGGCAACAGGCGGTTGACGATCACAGCGTCGGTGACGTACCCGAACAGGCTGAGATACGTGTACGCGCGTTTGGCCTCCTTGACGACCATCTTCTCGAGGTTCAGCACGATGCGGACGGTGGTCATCGACGAGTCGGTGAGAAGGTTGCGCATTCCGCCCAGGTCGAGAAGCAGGTCTTTCAATGAGGCGTAGATCTCATCGGACGGAAGGGGCATTCCGATCATCGGCTGCAGCACCGGCCGCGCCACACGCATGGCGCGACGCTGCCACGGAAAGATCTTGTCCAGCCACCATTTGGCGGCGTCGGGAAAGGTGAGCAGCTGGAGAGTTTCGCCGGTCGGAGCGCAGTCGACGATGAGCACGTCGTGCTCGGCTCGCTGGGCGTAGTGCTTGATCCACATCAGCGAGGCGATCTCGTCCATCCCCGGTGGGTTCGCCACCTCGTCCGCGACCACCTCATCGAGGCCCTGGGTGGCGAACACCTCGGCGGCATACTCGTGCAGCTTCATCCAGTGGCGCTGCATCTCGTGGAGCGAGGAGACCTCGTGAGCCCACAACTTGTCCGCGATCGGCGTGAGGTCATGACCCAGCTCGACGTCGAACGAATCACCTAGTGAATGAGCCGGATCGGTGCTCATGATCACCGTGCGGTAGCCGGCCCTGGCGCAGCTCACAGCTGTTGCCGCTGCGACGGAGGTCTTGCCGACGCCTCCCTTTCCGGTGAACAGGATCACCCGCACGGGCTGAGTTTACGGGTGAGTGAATCCGTGGGCGCTTGGGAAGCCGAACCCTGTTTAGCTCGGTGCTCCGCTGGGGCTCTTCGAATCACGCCTCTTTTTGAGATGCGCCAGCACCTGAAGGGTGGCCTCGGTGTTGCGCTCGATCTCCTCGAGGATCTGTAAGGTCGCCTTCTCAGCCGTTTCCGACACCTCGGCCGTGTGCTCCAGCCGCAGGCGGTCTTTCTGCGCCTGGCGGTTACCCGAGAGCAGGAGCACCGGGCCCGTGAATGCGGCCTGGATGCTGAACATGAGGTTGAGGAGGATGAACGGGTAGAGGTCCCACTTGTGAGTGAAGAATTCGACGGTGTTGACGAATACCCAGATCACGATGAGCGTGCTTTGAATGCCAAGGAACCACCACGATCCGATTCCCGAGGAGGCTCGGTCCGCGACACGCTCGCCCAGGGTCGCCTCGTCATGAAACAGCTGGTTGACCGGGTGCTTGTGCTTGGCCGCAACCCTCTCGCGGGCCGTGGTGATTTCCATGCCAGTCAGGGGTGGCGAGCTCAAGCTGTCTCGGCCTCCAGCTCTTTGAGGATTTGCAGCGTGAGGTCGGTGTTCTTCTTGATCTCGATGAGGATTCGAGTGATGTGCTCCTCCCCCTTATCAGCCTCGTCCGCGGCGTGCTCGAGGGTGATGCGGTCCTTCTGAGACTGCCGGTTGCCGGCCAGCAAGACGATGGGGCCGGCGTAAGTAGCCTGCAGCGACAGCAAGAGGTTGAGCAGGATAAATGGATATGGATCCCAGCGCTTTACGAACAGGCCGTAGAAGTTGATCGCCACCCAAATGAGCAACAGCACGGATTGGGTGATGATGAAAGGCCACGAGCCCATGCCGGCCGCCAGACGGTCCGCGATACGAGCGCTCAGGGGTGCGTCGTCGTAATGCGCAATGTTGACCGGATGCTTGTGGTCCGCGTTGGGGTTGCGGTGCTTTAGGCGAAGCCGGTGAACTATAGCGTGCGACTCGGGGACATCGGCCTGCGCCATCGGGTGAAGGGTAGCGGCGGTGTCGCCGAGTGTCTACGAGACTGGCGTTATTTGACGATCAAAGGCACAGCGAAGGATCCGACGCCGAGCAGTACGACCATCGCAAAGCCGACGACGGCCAGCCGGATCAGGTCCTTGGTGAAATACGGGACCCGGTCGAGTGGAATCGACGGGTCCGCCGACTCGACGATGTAGCGGCCGCCGCGCACCTTCGTGAACTGGTTGCGGGCTCCGAGCGACATCTCGACGGAGCGGACCAGCGCCTGGTCGCCACCGACCCGAGCCTGTGACACGCTGCGCGTCTGTATTGGCCCCGCCTGCGCCACGCCGGTCGAGGTCGCGCCCATTCCGGGCGTGAGCGGGCCCGGCGGCCTGACAGGCGGGCGGAACTTGCCCTTGCTGCGTTTCTTGCCCTTGCGGCTCACAGAGTCAAGTCTAGTGAAGCTTGAGAACAGGCAGGCGGTATGGGGGAGCTGGTGCTGCGTCGTGGGGTGCGACTGGGGGTGCGATCCGCCTGCCTGTTTCGTTGGGCCGTGGGACTCAACCGGGTGAGACGTTGGCTACGATATGTTGTGTCCCGCGCAGAGTTATAACCCCGAATGTAGTTGTTGTCAAGGGCCTTAACATTCCTTGGCTGTGTTGGGTTCTCGTTCTTAGACCTCGGTGGTGAGCTCCGCGTACTGATCTTCATTGATCAGCTCATCCAGCTCGCGCGGATCGTCGAGGCGAACGCGAAGCAGCCATCCGCCGGCGTACGGATCGCTGTTGATCAGGTCGGGGTTCTCGAGCGCCTCCGCGTTGACCTCGATCACCTCTCCGCTCAGCGGCGCTTCGACCGGAGACGAGGCCTCCTCTGACTCCACGTGTCCCATCCGCCGTCCCGCCTGCAGCACCTCGCCGAAGTCTGCAAGCTCGAGCCTGGTGATCTCCCCCCTCTCGTCCTGGAGGTAATCGCTCAGCCCCAGGACCGCTTCGGCGCCCTCGACCCTCACCCACACGTGGGCGCCGCTGAAGAGAAGACTGGACATGCTCAAGTTCTGAGTGGTTCAGGCACGCAAGTCGTCAGGCGGCGCCGGCGTTAAACACACCATGAAATGGCTGCTTCTCGTGGTCGCCGCGGCCGCGCTCGTCTGGGTGGGGATTCAGCTCTGGCAAACCTTCTTCCTGGGTCGTTTCTAGCGACCGATCCGGAAGAAGACCACGTCCCCGTCCTTCACGCGGTAGTCGCGTCCCTCGACGCGAAGCTTCCCCGCGGCCCGCAGGGCTTCCATGGATCCCGCGGCGACCAGCTCGTCGACCGACGTCACCTCGGCGCGGATGAAGTGCTTCTCGAAGTCGGTGTGGATCTTGCTCGCCGCGATCGGCGCGGGCGCGTCTTTTTCGCATGGCCACGCACGCACCTCGGGCTCGCCGGCGGTGAAGTACGTGATCAGACCGCCGGCCTCCCAGACCGCGCGCGCGATTCGCCCAAGACCGGACTCGTCGATTCCATAACCCGCGCGCATCTCGGCCTGCTCCGCAGGGTCCAGCTCGCCCAGCTCCGACTCGAGTCGCGCTGAGAGCGTGATCACCGGAGCGCCCTCGGCCGCCGCGAGCTTGGCCACCTTCGCCGCCGGCTCGCCACCTCCGGGCAGCAGCTCATCGGCGGCATTGGCGACGTATACGGCCGGCTTGAGCGTGACCGGAAATATCCCCAGCAGAATCGCGCGCTGATCCGGTTCCAGCTTCAAGGTTCGCAGCTGCTGGCCGGCGTCGAGATGCTCCTTGGCCTTGTTCAGGATCTCCTGCTCCGTCTGGGCGTCCTTTCTTCCGGCGCGCGACTCCTTGGCCACGACATCGAGGCGCTTCTCGACCGACGCGAGGTCGGCGAGCACGAGGTCGAGCGCGAACTCCTCGAGCTCGGCGGCCGGATCAGGCTGCGGGCCAAAGCAGCGCGCGACCTTGACCAGCACGTCGGCCTGCCGCGCAAACGCCACGCGCTGCGCGCGACTGCCGGGCGGCGTGTCCTCGACACGCACCTGCGCGGCCGTTGTCTTGAGTGGCTTGACGGCTGCCGCGAGGCGGTTCAAGCGCTCATCGGGCACGTCCACCATGCCCACGCCGTCGGCGCCCCGGCCGGCGGTCAGCGCATTGAAGAGCGTCGTCTTCCCCGCCCCCGCGGGGCCGACGATCGCTACGTTGACCGGCAACTAGGTCCGCTCGAGCTCAAAGGTCTTGTGCAGGATCCGGACGCCTTTCTCCACCTGGTCGCGAGCGACCAGGCAGGTGATGCGGATCTCGGAGGTGCTGATCATCTCGATGTTGATGCCCGCATCGGCCAGCGCCCTGAACATGCGACCGGCGATGCCCGGCGTGCCCAGCATCCCCGTGCCGACAATCGAGAGCTTGGCGATGCCGCCCGCCGACAACACCCTCGTGGCGCCAATCGCCTTCGCGGCCGCCTTGACGAGCTTCTCTGCCGCTTTCAGATCCGACTGCGCGACCGAGAAGGTGAGGTCGGTCCGGCGCGAGCGGCCAATGTTCTGGACTATGACGTCGACCGAGATTCCCGCGGCGCCAAGCGGCTCGAAGATCGCGGCGGCGATACCCGGCCGGTCAGGCACGCCGACCACAGTGATCTTCGCGACGTTGCTTTCCTCGGCGATTCCTCGAACGCGCTGTCTGTCTTCCATCGGTACGTGAGCGACGATCATGGTACCGACGCCTTCGTGGAAGCTTGACCTGACGTGAATCGGCACGCCATAGAGCTCACCGATCTCCACGGCCCGTGGATGCAAGACACGAGCGCCGACCGCCGCCAGCTCGAGCATCTCGTCGTACTGGATATGGCTGAGCTTGCGCGCGGTTTTCACGAGGCGCGGATCCGCGGTGAAGATTCCGTCGACGTCGGTGTAGATCTCGCACGAGCCCGCATGAAGCGCGGCCGCAAGCGCGACGGCGGTGGTGTCGGAGCCGCCGCGACCGAGTGTCGTGACCTCGAAGTCGGACGTCACTCCCTGGAATCCCGCGACCACGGCGACCTTTCCTGCGCGCAGCGTTTCGAGAATGCGCTCCGGCTTGATGTCCTGGATGCGCGCCTTTGAGTGCTGTGCGCTCGTCCGCACGCCGGCCTGGAGGCCGGACAGAGAGATCGCCGGGACGCCCATGCCTTGAAGGCACATCGCGACCAGCGGAGCGGTGATCGTCTCGCCGTTCGCGACCAGCATGTCGAGCTCGCGGGCTGGAGGCTCGGGGTTGATGCTCTGCGCAAGCGCGATCAGCCGGTCGGTCGTATGCCCCATCGCCGATACGACCGCCACGACCTTGTGTCCTTGCTTGACCGTCGCCGCGATTCGGCGGCTCACCCGCCGGATTCGAGCGGCGGTACCCACCGAGGTACCGCCATATTTCTGGACGATGATCACAGCGTCCGGAACATGCCCTTGTCGGTGATCTGGGTGACGAGCGCGCGGCCGCGCTCAGGGAACGACGACTCCATGGCGGCGGCGATTCGCGCCGCCTGAGAAGGCGCGCAGAAAGCAAATACGCTGGGGCCCGCGCCGCAGATCGCGGCGCCATATGCGCCGGTCGCCTCGGCGACCCTGATCACCTCTGCGGTCCATGGATAGAGGTGCAGACGGTGCGGCTGATGAAGACGGTCGCGCAGCGCCTCGCCCAGCAGCGACGGCCGCTTGGAGACGATGGCGCGCACGAGCAGCGCGGTGCGCGCGGCGTTGAACGATGCGGTCTCGAGCGGGACCGAGTCGGGCAGCACGGCGCGCGCCTTCTCGGTCGGAAGGGGCTGGTGAGCGATGAAGAGCGCCAGTCCCCATCCGGGGTTCGGAAGCTTCTCATCGATGTGCTCGGAAACGATGCGGATGCCGCCTGAGGCCGAGGCCGCCACGTTGTCGAGGTGGCCTTCGTCCGCGCCCGCGTCGATGACGTGGCTTTTCACGTCCCACGGGCTGCTCAAGGCCGACGCGGCAAGCCTGGCGGCCGCGCTGCTGCCGAGTCCCACCCCGAGCGGGATCTCGCTTCGAACGCGTCCCGTCATCTTCAGCCGGGTGAACGGGTTGTCATGCGCCGCCAGGTAGTCAGCGCCTTCGCCTTCGTAGTCCCACGACGGATGGTTGGCTTCGTTGGCCTCAACCTCGAGCCAGAGGTTGATCGCCATCGCCATGCAGTCAAAGCCCGGACCGATGTTGGCGATCGACGCTGGAACTCTGATCCGCACTACTGGCCCCCCGCTCTCATCACAGCTTCAAGACCTTAGCGAGTGTGCGCGAGTCGCCGTCGAGCTCGATGGGCGGTTCGACGTTTTTGAGCGCCGCGTCGGGGTCCTTGAGCCCTGAGCCGGTCAGAACCACGACCGCCGTCGCATCCATTTCGATCTTGCCGTCGCGGACGAGCCGGAACAGCAGCGCAAGCGGGGCCGCCGAGGCCGGCTCGGCGAACAGGCCCTCGCTGCTGGCCAGGCGGATCTGAGCCGAAAGGATCTCCGTGTCGGTAACCGCGCCGATCATGCCTCCGGAATCATCCCGCGCAGTCGTCGCCCCTTCCCACGAGGCCGGGTTTCCGATGCGGATCGCCGAGGCAACGGTGGTCGGGTTGGTGATGGCGTGGCCGTTCACGATCGGCGCCGCGCCCTCGGCCTGCGCACCGATCATGCGTGGGAGACGTGTGGATTTCCCGGCGGCGTGGTACTCGCGAAACCCTTTCCAGTACGCGGTGATGTTGCCCGCGTTTCCGACCGGAAGCAGCAGGTAGTCGGGAGCATCGCCGAGGGCGTCGACGATCTCGAACGCAGCCGTCTTCTGGCCCTCGATACGGTTCGGGTTCACCGAGTTCATCAGGGCGACGGGGTAGCGGCTCGTCAGGTCGCGCACGGTCTCCAGCGCGGAGTCGAAGTTGCCCTTGAGGGCGACGACCTTGGCCCCGTACATCAGCGCTTGCGAGAGCTTGTTCAGGGCGATCTCGCCAGAAGGGACGACGACGATGGCCCGCACCCCCATCCTTGCCGCGTATGCGGCCATCGAGGCGGACGTGTTTCCCGTGGAGGCGCACATGAGGACTCGGCTGCCGGCCTCCAGCGCCTTCGCCACCGCGACGACCATGCCGCGATCCTTGAACGAGCCTGTCGGATTCAGGCCCTCGTACTTGAAGTACAGGTGCTTCAGGCCCAGGGCGCGGCCGATGTTGCGGCTGGGCACCAGCGGGGTCGAACCCTCGTTGAGGTCGACCTCGGGGGTGGACGGACCGACGGGCAGGTGCTCGCGGTAGCGAGCGATGACCCCCAAGGGACTCCTTAGAAGACGCGAAGGAAAGACGAAACGGCCCGCACCGATTCGAGCGCCGCCATCCTCGAACGCGCCTTCTGGAGGCTGGCGTCGAACGCCGGGTGCGTGGTGACGACCAGCTCGGCGGTCTGGTCCTGCGACCACGCGTCCTTTTGAATGAAGCTCGAGATGCTGACGCCCTCCTCGGCGAAGACCTGCCCGATCGCGGCGAGCACCCCGGGCTTGTCGTCGACGCGGATCCGGTAGTAGGCGCGCGTCACCACCTCGCCCATGGGCACGACTGTGATCCGGTCGTCGAAGCTGAACGAGGGTCGACTCTGCACGCCACGCCGGATCGATCGCGCCAGGTCGATCAGGTCGCCGACGACCGCCGATGCGGTAGGCCTGCCCCCCGCCCCCTGTCCTACCAGCAGCACCTGTCCGACGAGATCACCTTCCACGAAGACCGCGTTCTCGGCGCCCTCCACCCGGGCCAGCGGGTGGTCGAGCGGGACCATCGCGGGGTGCACGCGTGCTTCGACCTGGCCGGGATGCCGCTGCGTGTGGGCGATGAGCTTGATGGCATAGCCGAGCTCGCGGGCATAGCGAAAATCGACAGCCTCCACGCCCTCGATGCCCTCGCGGTAGATTTCGTCCGGCCGGACTTTGATCTCATAGGCGATCGAACCGAGGATCGCCAGCTTGTACGCGGCGTCGAAGCCCCCGACGTCGTCCGTGGGATCGGCCTCGGCGAACCCGGCCGCCTGCGCCTCGGCCACCGCCTCGCCGAGGGAGAGCCCGGCCGCCGCCATCCTGCCGAGCACGTAGTTGGTCGTCCCGTTGATCACGGCCGACACCTGCTTGATCGTGTTCGCCTGCAGGTCGGTCCGGAACGTGCTGATGAGCGGGATCCCACCCCCTACCGCGGCCTCGAAGTACACGTCCACGTTCTTCTCGGCGGCCAGGTCGAGCAGCTCGGGGCCGTGCTTGGCCATCACCACCTTGTTCGCGGTGATCACGTGCTTGCCGGCCCGGATCGCGCGCTCCAGGTAGCTTCGCATCGGCTCGTCGCCGCCCGCCACCTCCAGCACGACGTCGATCGAGGGATCCTCGAGAACGTCGGCTGGCTCGACCGTCAGCAGGTTGGACGCGATCTCGACGGCGCGCGGCTTCTTCAGGTCGCGGACCAGCACCCGCTGGAGGCAGAGCTCGACGCCGGCCCGGCGTGAAAGCTGGGGCCGCCACGTCAGCATTCGCTCCGCCACCTGCGCACCCACGGTGCCCAGCCCGATGAGCCCGACGTTCAGGGGAGCCTGCGCCACAGCGCTATTCTCCCTGCCGTGGCCCTGATCCTGCGCGAAGCCGACGTCCAGGAGCTGATCGAGATGGACGATGTGATCGCCGCGGTGACCGCGGCGATGAAGGAGCTTGGAGAAGGCACGGCTCAGAACGAGCCGCGCCGGAGGGCCTTTCCGCCCGGCGGCCTGCTCAACGTGATGTTCGCGTCCTACCCGGGCGGGCGTTGCACCGGGCTGAAGGCGTACACCGTTGCGGACGGCCACGCCAGGTTCCTGGTCGTTCTCTTCGGCCTCGACGGCTCGCTCGAGGCGCTGATCGAAGCCGATTTCATGGGCGCCTACCGGACCGGGGCAGCCTCGGCGGTGGCGGCCAGGGCCCTGGCGCAGCCTGGCCCGGCGACCGTCGCGATGATCGGAGCCGGCTGGCAGGCCGCCACCCAGGCGCTCGCCATCTCGCGCGTGCTCGAGATCAAAGAGCTCCGGGTTTTCAGCCGCCACGATGAGAGGCGCGCCGAGTTTGCGCGGGAGCAGGAAGCCCAGCTGGGCGTTGCCACCATTGCGGCAGGCAGTGCGGAGCTGGCGGTGCGCGGGGCCGACGTGATCATCACGATGACGACCAGCAAGACCCCGGTGATCGAGGCCGATTGGGTCGAGCCGCATGCCCTGGTGATCGCCGCCGGCTCGAACTGGCGCAACAAGGCGGAGGTCACGGCGGACCTGGTGGCGAAGGCTCAGACTGTCGTCGTCGACCAGCTGGCGGCGGCCCAGCTCGAGAGCGGGGACCTGATCGCAGCCCACGAGGCGGGCAAGTTCGAGTGGAGCCGGGCGGTCGAGCTGGGGGCGGTCGTGGCCGGAAAGTGGCAGCGCCCCGAGGGGACCGGCATCACTCTGTTCGAGTCACACGGCCTGGCGCTCTGGGACCTGGCGGCCGGCTCGGTCGTCCTGGCAGCGGCGCGCGAGCGGGGCCTCGGCGAAGAGGTGCGGCTGTTCTAGAGGCGCGGCCGAAAACCTCGACGAGAGATTCGGCGATCCAGGTGGCCCAGATCCGGGTGAAGCGACGAGCAGCGGAGCGAGCGCATCGTGCATGCGTGAGCGAGCAGCGCAGTCGCTGAACCCGGAGATGGGCCGCATGGGCGCCGAAGATCCGTCGACGGCTTTTCGGCCGCGCCTCTAGGGGAGATGAACCTGCGCGGGAGGCGGCCCGAGAGCTCCCAGCTGCAGGGCTGAACCCACCAGGTAGGCGGCGATCAGGATCACGACCATGGCGACGCTGGCGGTTGCGTAGACGACCCATGGCGAAGGCCCGGAGGCGGCAATACGAATCAAGACGTCGGTCCAGTCCGGGCCCTTGCGCGGGGTCCACGAGTCGACTTCCGCCCGGATCATCCGGGTGAGGTCGGCTTCTGAGGGCGAACTTAACCCTCCCTGTGTGGTTCTATCTTCCACGTAAGGCACCTTCACTTCTCGAACGCGTGGTGTCCAGGTCTTGGTCGCTTCCGATGGTTTTTCTCATGATCGCCACCGCTTTCGCGATCCGGGAGGCCACCGTGCCGGCAGGCACCCCGAGCACCGCTGCGATCTCCTCGCGCGTCAGTCCGTCGTAGTAATGAAGGACAACGGCGGCGCGCAGCTTCGGGCTCAGGACCGCCATCGCCTTGCCGACGACGTCGCGGGCCTCGGCCCGGTCGTAGTCCCTCCGATCCGGGGCCATGTAGAGGCGGGCGGGCAGGAAGCGGGCCAGCTTCTGTCGGCGCAGGTGTGAGATGGCGAGGTTGATCCCGATCCGTCTCAACCACGCGCCCGGCGGGGCGGTCGGCGTGTAGCGGTGGCGGGCGCGGTAGGCCCGCACGAAGGTCTCCTGAGTGAGGTCTTCGGCCGCCGCCGAGTCCATGACTACGGCGCGGATGGACCGGTAGACCGACAGGTATTCCTGGTCGTAGAGCTGCTTGAACTGTGTGGCTGGGTCGAGCTCCCTGCTCTCGGTCACCTGCTAAGTGTGAGGCTCGCGAACGGCGTAGATGCTTCGTTAGCCTAGTGCCCTGGCCCGGAAGCTCCTTGCATCTTCGCGGCGAATATGCGGCGGACCTTCCGGTCCAGGACACGTAGTGGTGGGCGACCCGGGACTCGAACCCGGATGGGTTACCCCACACGCCCCTCAAACGTGCGCGTCTACCAGTTCCGCCAGCCGCCCGGCTGCAGCCGGTTGATTTTACCCAGCTTTCCATTGGAGGGCGCTGTGGTACCCGCGGCAAGAGTCGAACTCGCAACCTCCTGATCCGAAGTCAGGCGCTCTATCCATTGAGCTACGCGGGCGTGACCCCCATGTTATGGAAGCTGAGCGTCGCCCATAGCCCGAGTGCATTGGACGAACACGGGCGAAGCCCACTTATACATTGGAGGCCAAGCGCGGCAGTTAGGCCGGGTTCATCCCGGCCGCCACCCCGTCGCACACTTCCAAGCGCCTGCCAATCATCGCCAGCAGTTCCCCTGGTGAAAGCGCGGTTTTCACCAGGTTGATCGTAGGGGGCGTTCAGCCTACCGCGTACCGCTGGTGGTTCAAACCCCACGCCGCGTAGCGCATCAAGCCCATCGCCCGGTATCTCTCGCGACGCGCGGATGTCGTGCCGGACTCGATCGCCACGCGCAACGCCTCAGGCGTCTTGCCCGGGAACTCGGTGTACGCCCGCCCGACCGCATCGAGGATGTGCGCATCGGAGGAGCCGAGCTCGGCCGAGCCAAGCCCGAGGTTGAGCCTGTGGGCGAGCTGGTTGAAGACGTAGAAGCCGGGCGTCGCATTCTCGACCTCGATCCCGTCGAAATCGAGCTCGGCGGCGAGCCAGCCGACGCCATGCACCCGACCGCTGCGTGCCACACGCTCGGTGCGCCAGAAAGGATGCACCGCGATCGCAAGCCCGCCCTGGTCGTGAATCGCATGCACGGTCGCGGCGGCCGACATACCGGGGCGGATGCGGCGCTCGAGGTACAGCGCGACGATGTGGCCGTCGCGGCTGGACACCTCCTCTCCGACGATGACGTGGAGCCTCGCCCGTTTTGCCGCGTGCTCACGCGCACGCAGCGCGCCCTCGATCGTGTCGTGGTCTGTGACAGCGATCACATGCAGCGACGCGCGTCGCGCGGCGTGTTCGACGAGCTCCTGAGGCGTGGGCCAGCCATCGCTTGCGGTCGTGTGCATATGGAGGTCGGCCCGACCCGGAGCAACCATGGGTGTGCATGGTACGCCTGAGGGCTTTACCATCGACCTTTCGCGACCTTCTCTTCGAACTCGTTGTGGTGGAGGTGTCCGTAGTGGATGGGTTGATGCAGGACTACGAGCTCTCTCTTCAGCATGTGCTCTGGCGAGTGGAGCGCCTGCACCAGAAGAAAGAGGTTGTGACCAAACGCGAGCAGGGCGTTCATCGCATGACCAATGGCGAGCTGGTACCGCGCATCAACCGTCTTGCCGGCGCGCTCAAGCGTCTCGGCATCAAGCCTGGTGATCGGGTGGCGACCCTCGCCTACAACAATCACCGGCACCTCGAGCTCTATTACGCCGTGCCCTGCATGGGCGCGGTCCTGCACACGCTCAACCTTCGTTTGTTTCCTCAGCACCTCGAATTCATAGTCAATGACGCAGAAGACAAGGTTTTATTTGTCGATCAACCCCTGATACCTCTCCTCAAGCCCCTGATGGGCAAGATTCCATCGGTCGAGCGGATCGTCCTGATGACCGATATGCCGGCGGGATCGCCGAGCGATAACGGGGTCGGCGAAACCCTCGACTACGAAGCACTCCTGGAGGCCGAGAGCGAAAGCTACCCGTGGCCGAAGCTGTCGGAGCGCATGGCTGCGGCCATGTGCTACACGTCAGGTACCACCGGCAACCCGAAAGGCGTCGTTTACTCTCACCGCTCGCAGTACCTGCACACGATGGGCGTGCTCCAGGCCGACAGCCTGGCCATTACGGAGAAGGACACCGTGCTCCCGATCGTGCCCATGTTCCACGCCAACAGCTGGGGCCTGCCCTATGCGTGCGGGATGGCCGGCTCCAAGGTCCTGCTGCCCGACCGCTACATGGGCGACGCGAAGTCCATCGTCGACCTCGCCGAGCAGGAGGGCGCCACGATCCTGGCGGGCGTCCCCACCATCTGGATCAACACCGTGGCGTACTTGAAGGAGACGGGCAAGCGCCTGCCCAAGGTCCACACGGTGATCTGCGGCGGGTCGGCTATTCCGCGCTCCCTCATGGAGTCGATGGATGCGCTCGGTCTGCGGATGTTGCATGCGTGGGGAATGACCGAGACCTCGCCTCTCGGCAGCGTCGCGCGGCCGCGATCCGGCACGAAGCCGGAGGACGAGCTCCACGCGCGGCTGACGCAGGGACCGATATCGCCCGGTGTGGAGATGCGGATCAGCGACCCAGCCTCAGGCGAGGAGCTCCCCTGGGACGGTGTCGCGTTCGGAGAGATCCAGGTCCGCGGCCCGTGGATCGCGCGGGCCTACCACAACGGCTACGACCCTGGGAAGCTGACCGAGGACGGCTGGTTCCGAACGGGTGACGTGGCCAAAATCACGCCCGAGGGCTATATCCAGATCGTCGACCGCACGAAGGACGTGATCAAGTCGGGCGGCGAGTGGATCTCGTCAGTGGAGCTCGAGAACGCGATCATGTCGCACCCGAAGATCCTGGAAGCCGCCGTGATCGGCCTCGCGCACCCGAAGTGGGACGAAAGGCCTATCGCCTACGCGGTGCCGAAAGCCGAGTTCAAAGGCAAGGTCACGCAGGAAGAGGTGATTGACTTCCTGAAGGACAAGGTGGCGAAATGGTGGCTGCCCGATGAGGTGCGCTTCATCGACGAGGTGCCGAAGACCTCGGTGGGCAAGTTCGACAAGAAGGTTTTGCGCGCCGGGGCAGTCCCGATGGGCGCCGGAGTAAAGGAGGAGGTTAAGAACTGATGGCACGGACCGCCGCGAGGGAGCACACCATCGGCCGGGAGACGCATCACTTCAAATGGGACAACTCAAATCCCCCGGCGGTGGAGATCGAGCCCGGTGACATCGTCCACATTGACGCGGAGGAGGTGACCGCCGGGCAGCTCAAGAAAGGCGACCCGGCGTCGAAGATCGGGGCGCTCGACTTCGACCGCCTATACCCGCTGGGAGGGCCCGTCTACGTCAAGGGCGCCGAGCCCGGCGACACGCTGGAGGTCGAGATCCTTCAGCTCAAGCCGGGTTCCTGGGGCTGGGCGGCGCTCCTGCCGGGCCTGGGGCTGCTGGCGTCCGACTTCCCCGATCCATATGTGCGCTACTTCGACCTTGGGGACCGGAAGACGGCCGAGCTGCGCCACGACATCCAGATCCCGATCGTGCCGTTCTGCGGCACGATGGGCGTGGCGACCGACGAGCCTGGTCCGCACGCGGTGCTGCCGCCGACCAAGGGCGCCGGCAACATCGACACTCGCCATCTGACGGCGGGCACCAAGCTCTACCTCCCGGTTTTCGTGCCCGGAGCGCTCTTCTCGGCGGGTGACTGCCACGCGGCGCAGGGAGATGGGGAGGTCTGCGTTACCGGGATCGAATGCCCGATGACGTTCTCACTCCGGTTTGGAGTGGTCAAAGGTGCCTCGCTCCGCCCGTGGAGCTACCACTTCCTGACCCCGGCTGCGCCCCTTCAGCCGCGCAGCGACGAGAAGGGCTACCACGCGGTCTGCGCCCTGGGCCCAGACCTGATGGAAAACGCCCAGAACGCGGTGCGCGACACGATCGCCTGGCTGACCGCCGATCACGGCCTCAGCCGCGAGGACGCGTACATCCTCTGCAGCCTCGCCGGCGATCTCCGCATCAGCCAGATCGTGGACCAGCCAAACTTCGGGGTCTCGTTCTACCTACCGCTGAGCGTCTTCCACTAACCGAGCGTCACGAGCGCCAGGGCTTTACCCCCTCAGGGGGTAGTGACCCGCGTACCGTGCGGCATACTGACCGACTGGTGTTCGCAGGTTGAGTACGACACAACTCGGGCGCTATCCCATCGAAGCCGAGCTCGGGCGTGGGGCGATGGGAGTTGTCTATCGATCGACGCATCCACGCCTCGAAATTCCCGTCGCGATCAAGGTCCTGGCTGAGCAGTACTCGAGCGATACGAGCTTCCGCCAGCGCTTCCACCGCGAAGCCGCCACCGTCGCCGCGCTCAACCACCCGGGCATCGTTCGCGTC
>JBGPEO010000023.1:0-25282 GCA_041482895.1 Candidatus Dormibacteraceae bacterium
GCGTGGCGGGCCGGGATGAAAGAACAAGAACTTGTAGACGAGCTCGAGCATCACCGCGCCGACGAACGCGGCGACGACAAGCGCGTCGGCACCGAAGCCGCCTCGCCACAGATAGATGACGAGACCAAGCATGAGGATGCTGGTCAGCTCGAGACCGCCCAGCTCGGCGATCAGCTGAAACCCTGTGTGCAGCGATTCCTGCCAGAGACCGTGCATCGCTTCGGCAACTTGGTGGTCCAGCGAGGTGAAGGTCCCCGCGGTGATCGCGATCGTCATCGCGACAAACGCGACCGAAAGCAAGACGATCGCGACCAGTCGCGGAAGCAAGTGGTTTAGAGGCACGGGCGGGCCTCTATTTCTGACAACGGCGGCAGAAAACGGTGCTTCGTCCTGCGAGGCGGATCATCGTGAGCGGGCGGCCGCACGTGAAGCACGGCTCGCCGGCTCGACCGTAGACCAGCAGCTTCTCCTGCTGCCCGCCCATCTCGCCCCACGCGTCGCGATACGTGTCGACCGAGCTGCCGCGATTGGAGATCGCGGTCTGAAGCGAATCGCGCAGCGACTCGTGGAGGCGCTGCACCGACTTGCGGCTCAGTCCGCCGGCCAGGCGGTCAGGTCGCAGCTTCGCGCGGTGCAGCGACTCGTCCGCATAAATGTTGCCGACTCCCGCGATTGCTCCCTGGTCCAGAAGCACCGCTTTCAGCGACGTCTTCCGCCTGCGAAGGCGTCGATAGAGCTCGTCCGCCGCGAAGTCCGGATCGATCGGTTCAGGTCCCAGACGAGGCAGCTTCTTCGACGCGAGCAGAGATTCCTCGGTCCCGAGCAGCAGCCGCCCGAACCGTCGAGGATCGCGATATCGAAGATGACGGCCGTCATCGAGAATGAGGATCGCGTGCGTGTGTTTTTCGAGCGGCGCGGCAGCGTCGACGATGCGCAGCTGTCCGGTCATCCCGAGATGCACCACTAGCAGTTGATCGCCGTCCAGCTCGATGAGGATGAATTTCCCGCGCCTCCTCATGCCTGCGATGCGCATGCCCGCCACCGAGTCGATGAATACCTCCGGCTCCGGATGTCGGACGATCGTCGGAAAGGGGAGCTCGCAGCTGACGATGGTGCGGCCGGTGAGATGCGGCCGCAAGTCCGCGACGATGGTCTCGACCTCGGGGAGCTCAGGCATCCGGCCTCCGGCGAGCGTCGAGAGATTCGGCGACCAGGTGGTCCAGATCCGGGTGAAGCGACGAGCAGCGAAGCGAGCGCATCCGTCGATGCGTGAGCGAGCAGCGCAGGAGCTGAGCCCGGAGATGGGCCGCATGGGCGCCGAAGATCCGACGATCGGCCGGAGGCGGATGCCTAAGCACGGACCACGGCGAGCTTTTTCATGTCCGCCCAGTTGGGCCCGACCTTGGTCTCGACCTCGATGCCGGTCTCGAGCTCGTAGGCGCCGCTCATGATGCGCGGCACCTTCTCCGCAAACTGATCGACCTCCGACTCCGGCACCTCGAAGAGCAGCTCGTCGTGCACCTGCAGCAGCATCCGTCCCTCGATCTGGTCGGCCTCGATCTCACGCTGCAGTCTCACCATCGCGATCTTGATGATGTCCGCGGCTAGCGACTGCATCGGGAAATTGATCGCCATCCTCTCGGCCGCGCTGCGGAGTTGAAAGTTGGGTGACCGCAGGTCGGGGATCGCGCGGCGGCGGCCCGTCGCGCTGACGACGAGTCCCTCCTCGCGCGCCTTCTTCCGCACCTCGTCGAGGTATTCCTTCAGGCGCGAATAGGTCGACCAGTACTGCGCGAGGAACTCCCGCGCCACGTCCCCCGTGATGCCCAGCTGCTGCGATAGGCCGTACTCGCCCTGGCCGTAGATGGACCCGAAGTTGGCCACCTTCGCGAGCCTGCGCTGGTTCGGATCCACCGACTCGATCGGAATTCCGAACACCGCGGCGGCCGTCGCGGTGTGGATGTCCTGGCCCGCCGCGAACGCGCCCAGCAGCTTCGGATCACCGCTCAGGTGCGCGGCGATGCGCAGCTCGATTTGCGAGTAGTCAGCCGAGACCATGACGTGGCCTGGCCGCCCTGCCTTGAACGCGCGCCGGATCCGCTGGCCGAGCTCGGTCCGGATGGGGATGTTCATGAGGTTCGGGTTGGAGGACGAGAGGCGGCCCGTCGCCGTGCTGGCCTGTCCGAACGACGTGTGGACCCGGCCGCTGAGGGGATCGACCAGCTGTGGCAAGGAGTCGACGTACGTCGATTTGAGCTTGGACAGCTGCCGGTGCTCGAGGATCAGCCCCACGATCGGGTGCTTGTCGCGCAGCGCTTCGAGGGTGTCCGCGTCGGTCGAGTAGCCCGTCTTCGTCCGCTTGCCGACCGGAAGGCGGAGATCTTCGAAAAGCACCTTCGCCAGCTGCTGAGGAGCGCTGAGGTTGAACTTCTGACCCGCGACCTCCTCGACCTCCGACTCGATGGCTGCGAGTTGGCCTCCCAGCTCGTCTTGCATGTCCTTCAAGTAGGGCACGTCGATCGCGACGCCCTCCGACTCCATGTCGGCCAGGACGCCCGCAAGCGGCAGCTCGATCTCGTGAAACAGGTAGTCGACGCCGAGGTTGCGCATCTCGGCCTCGAGCCGCGGCCTCAGGTTGAGGATGGCTTCGGCGCGCCGGGCCGCAAATTCCGCAGCCTCGGTGACCGGCACGTCCTTTGGCTTGCGTGCGGCCCTCCCCGTCCCGAGCAGCTGCTCGGTGCTGACCAGGTTGACGTCCAGGAACTCACGAGCGAGGTCTTCGAGCCGCGGGTCGCGAGAACCGGCTCCCAGCAGATAGGCCGCAAGAAACGTGCTGAACGCCCACTCGCGCCTGCCGCCGCCAAGCGACCGCAGCGCAAGCTCTGTCTCTTTGGCGTCATGACCCGAGATGGGCCGGCCGGAGAGCGTGCTCGCGACCGCATCCATAGCGTCCGGCGCCGCGACATAGAAGGTGTTACGCCCGGTCGACACGCCGAGACCGCAGATACGTGCCGAGCGACCGGCGCCTTCATTGAACGCGTACACGGCTATGTCTTCGGATCCGGCGAGCAAGCTCGCCGCCTCGGCCGGGTCATCGACCACCCTCAAGCCCGCAGGTTCAGGCGTCGGTTCGAAGGTGAGGCTCGGCTGAACCGGCACCTGGTCGGGCGGCGGGAAGCGGCTCAGCAGCTGCCTGAACTCCATCCTGTCGAAGACGAGGCGGACCTTCTCGTAGTCATACCGCGTCCAGCGCGCGCGTTCGAGATCGAGCTCGATGGGAACGTCGCGCACGATGGTGACCATCCGTTTCCCGAGTCGCACCTGCTCCTCGTTCGCCTTGAGCGACGTCTTCAGCCTTCCATCGGGCAGCTCGTCGACGCGCTCGAGGAGCGCCTCGATCGTGCCGAAGTCCTGCACCAGCTTCGCCGCGGTTTTGTCGCCGACGCCCGGGACTCCGGGAATGTTGTCTGACGTGTCGCCGCGCAGCGCCTTGAAGTCGATCAGCTGTGACGGCTCGAAGCCATAGCGCTGGCGCACCTGGTCGGGCCCGTAAAGAAAAGTGTCAGTGATGCCGCGTCGAGGGACGAGCGCCTCAACCGACTCCGAGACCAGCTGCAAGCAGTCGAGGTCGCCGGAAACGATCGTGACCGAGTGCCCTCTTTCCTCGGCGATCCGCGACAGTGTTCCGATCAGGTCATCTGCCTCGAAGCCTTCGATGCCGTAGATCGGAATCGAGAAAGCCTGCAGCAGCTCCCGCACTTTTTCGATCTGCGGCCGCAAGTCGTCGGGCATCGCGCGCCTGCCTGCCTTGTATTCCTTGTATTCCTTGGAACGAAATGTCGGCGCAGCCATGTCGAATGCTCCGATCGCGTACTCAGGACGCGACGCGAGGACGATGGCCAGCATCGATGTGAAGCCGTAGACCGCGTTCGTGACCTGGCCGTCGGATGTGCTCATCGGGGGCAGGGCGAAAAACGCCCGATAGATGAGGCTGTGGGCATCGATCAGCACCACCCTTCCCCGCTTCCCCTTCGCCACTAGAGTGTCCCGCCCCCGAGGATCCGCGCATCTTCGCGCCCTAGGCGGCCGGGCGCATTCCCACCCCACGAAATCTGCGATTTCGCGGGGACCCCGGTCGGCGCTGAAGGCTGCGTCAAGGGGCCCGGCGCGGCGTCGTCACGCATCTACGATGCGCTCCTAGCGGCGCCACCCTTTCCTTGCCTCCGGCCGCCGATGGCGCGAATCTGCATCGGACCTCGGGGTCGGAACACTCAAGGATTCTACCCAGCCCCTGGCACGATCAAATTTCGGGGGTTCTAAGGTCCGAAAGGTATAGTGGGACCGAGGATGAAAAACCTCATCGAGGTCTCCGTCGACAGCATCCGGATACACATGCCGACCGCGCAGCATCTGGTGATCCTCAAGGAGAAGGAGAACGATCGGTACCTGCCGATCTGGATCGGCTCTTCCGAGGCTCAGGCGATCGCCACCAAGATCTCGGGCAACCCACTGGGCCGGCCCCTTACGCACGACCTGATGGCGACCGCGTTCGGCGACCTCGGGATCAGCGTCAAGCGCATCGTGGTGACGAAGCTGGCCGACCAGGTGTTCTACGCCCGGCTCTACGTGAAGCAGAACGGACGTGACCTCGACTTCGACGCGCGGCCGTCCGACGCCATCGCCCTGGCGGTGCGCGTCGAATGCCCGATCTTCGTGGCGGAAGAGGTCATGGACTCTGCGGGGATCATCCCCGACGCTGACGAGGAGGCCAGAGAGAAGGACAAGGTGGAGGGCCCGATCGACGAGGAGCGCCTCGCCGTCTTCCGGGATTTCGTGAACAGCCTCGACCTGCCGGAGCTGCCCGACGAGCCGGGCGCAAAAGACGAACCCGGGAAGCATGACAAGCCCGGGGGCCGTCCCGGCCGAGGCTGAGCAGCTGCCGCTCACCGGGGGTTACGCCGACTTCGCTCTTCGGCTTTTGGTGGCACTCGTACTCGGTCTGATCCTTGGGATCGAGAGGGAGTTTCGAGGTCATCCGGCTGGGATCAAGACTATGGGGCTGATCGCTCTAGGCGCATGCATGTTCACCACGCTCGGGCTGCTCCCAGAGTTCGGCACACGGGTCGACCCGACCCGCATCGCGGCCCAGATCGTGACCGGTGTTGGTTTTCTCGGTGCAGGCAGCATTCTCCGACAGGGAGGTGACGTCCATGGTCTGACCACGGCTGCGTCGATCTGGGTGGCCGCGTCTCTGGGCATGGCCGTCGGGTACGGCTATTACGCGATCGCGGTCTTCACCGCCTTTCTCGTAATCGTGATGTTGGTGGCGATCAGGCCGCTCGAGCAGCGGTTCTTCCGAACCAGGAACCGGCGCTTCACGGACCCACCTCCTCGCGAACCCGACTTGTGATGACCAAGTGCGCGCAAAGCGGCGCTAAGGATGGGACCAGTTGAGTTCGGTTGCGATCGTCACCGATTCCACGGCGGACTTGCCGCCCGAGCTGAGTATGTCGCGCGCGATCACTGTGGTTCCACTGACGCTCAACTTCGACGGGCAGTCGCTCCTAGACGGAGTGGACATCCGGCCGGACGAGTTCTACCGCCGCCTCGACTCGGTCACCACGCATCCGACGACCTCGCAGCCTTCGCCCGGAAGGTTCGTGGAGGTCTACAGCTCTCTGCTCGCAGGCCACGATGCAGTCGTTTCGATTCACATCTCGCAGAAGCTCAGCGGGACATACGAGTCGGCGCGGCAAGCAGCGGGCATGACGGATCCGCGACGCGTTCGTGTGATCGATTCGGAGCTCGTCTCGATGTCACTCGGCCTGATCACGTTGGCGGCTTCCTCGCTCGCGGCCGGTGGAGCAGACGCCGGGGCGATCGAAGCCAAGGTCATCGACATGCGATCGAGCATTCAGACCTACTTCTCCGTGGCGACCCTCGAATTCCTGAGGCGCGGAGGACGCATCGGACGCGCCAGCGCGCTGCTCGGGTCCGTGCTGCAGGTGAAGCCGGTCCTCTGCATCCGTGACGGGCTGGTCACCCCGCTGGAGCGCGTGCGCACGTTCGAGCGAGCGTTGAACCGGGTCGTCGAGCTGACACGCGAGGTCGATCGCGGCCACGGCGTGTGCGTGATCGTCGGTCACGCCGACGCCGAGGCGGACGCGGAGCGAATCGCTCGCGAGCTCGATTCGATCGCGGAGACGTTGATGATCCAGCCACTGGGACCGGTGGTGGGAGCTCATGCGGGACCCGGAGTGGTCGGTGTCGGCTGCTATCCTGCCGAGCTGCTGCGGCTCGGTATCAAGCCGGCGTCCAGCGCACAGAGGCGGGCGTGACGGACTTGGTCACGCGGTCGTCCACGGCGAGCGCCTGCAGATGCGCCAGCGCCTCCTGGAGAGCAAGCCGCTTCTCATAGAGATTCTGGCGGGGTCCCCACAGCTCCAGCGCGACCTCCCATCCGGTCTGCTTGCCGCGGGCGACGATCCCGACGACCTGCTCGAGCCGCTTCCTGTGGTGAGCCTCGAGGACTCTGACGCGGGCGGGGGCGTCGGTGAACGGCCGTCCGTGGGAAGGGAGGATCAGCTCCGGCTCGTAAGCGGCGAGCCGCCGGAGGCCGTCGAGGTACTCGTGGAGCGGGTCCGGCGTGCTCTGCGGGTGCAGGCCGATGTTCGGCGAGAGCTCGGGCAGCATGTGATCCCCGGCGAAGAGCAGCTGATCTTGCCGGTCGTACAGGCAGATGTGCCCGGGCGAATGGCCCGGCGTCCACTCGACGCGCAGCTGCCGCCGGCCCATCTGGAGAAGCTCCGCCCCATCGAGCTGGACCGACGCCTCCGCCGTCTTCACCACCTGGCTGAGCGCGCGCTGTGAGTTGCTGAGCACCTCGGCATCGCTCGCGGGAACGCCGTTGACCAGGAGGTAGGTGCGCACCTCCTTGACGAGCTGTTCGAGCTCCACGTATCTCGGATGGACGAGCGGGACCTCGAGGCGGTGGATGTAGAGGTCGGCCATCCCCTCCCCGGCCAGGCTCCCAGCAGCGCCGTAGTGGTCGGGATGGATGTGGGTTACGACGAGCTTGCGCAGCCGCTTCGCCCCGATCTGGCCGACCGCCGCCCTGATGGTGGCCACCGACTCGTCTGAGTTCATCCCGCAGTCGAGCAGGTCAGCCTCGTCGCCGTCGGCGAACAGGAAGACGTTGACGAGCCCGTCCTCGAAGGGAATGGGCAGGCGGAGCTCGAAGACCCCTTCCACCACCTCGGTCACCGCCACTTCGGATGCCATTCCCGGCATTGTCGCCCAGCCAGGGCTAGCCCCTACCGATCAGTGCGGGCGTCTGCAGGTAGGTGCTAGCCCTAACATGAGTTGAGTCACTACGGCCCGAAGCGCCAGGAGAAACGAATGTCTGAAGTCCAGTACACCCCAGACCAGATCGTCGAGGCTCTACCCCAGTACCTCATTCCTGAGAAGGCTGGGACCACGAAGGCGACGATCCAGTTCGACCTCTCGGGCGCCGACGCCGGCAAATGGTGGGTGAAGATCCACGACGGAGTGGCCGAATCGGGCAAGGGCGACCCGCCCGACACCGCCAACCTGACCCTTCTCGCCGACTCAGGCGACTGGGTGAAGATCATGACCGGCAAGCTCGATGGCACGGCCGCGTTCATGCAGGGCAAGCTGAAGATCAAAGGCGACATGGGCCTGGCGATCAAGATGCAATCCCTGTTCAAGAGGCCCTAAAAAGGCGCGGGTGAGGACGTAAGTCCTCCCCCGCGGGACCCCCTCCTGTTTTGTGCAATGCCCAGCAGTGGCTCGCTAATGGCAGGCTGGGTGGCGGCCGGGATGAACCCGGCCTAAGGCTCCACCTCGTCTAGAACGAGAATTGCCAGGTGTCGAGCCTGGCCGACATTGGGGTTTCGAGGTCCAGCAGGCCGGAATGCAGGTCCATGATCACGACGTGGTGCGGCGTGAGCGCCATCCGCCGCCCATCAGGTAGGCGCGCCGCCTGCAGGGCGTTGCCCCAGGTGATCAATTCCAGGTTTGACGCCGGCAGCTGGTTGGCCGCCATCCAGCCCGCGAGATCCGTCGAGGTGCCTCGCTCGTAGGTCGAGATGATCATGAAAGCGAACTGGCCCGAGCAAGGGCTGGCAGAGGGAAGCGGTGATGCGGAGCTCTGAGCCGGCGAGGCATCCGGGTTGGGGCATGGCACCCGGACATCGGGCGCGAAGGTGATGTCAAAAGCAAGGTCCAGCCCGGGCGGATTCGTGCTGGCCTGCGATCTCTCGTTGTACTTCCATCCACTCGGGTAGCAGAACCCCCAACCGGCCTGGGGATCGTCGAAGCCATGGTCGCCGCTCGCACACTTGAGATTGCTCCCGATCTGCGCTACGCTCGGCACCGGCCGGGGATTCGCGGCCGGCTGGCAACCGGCGAGAACCACGAGCACGGCAGCTGCGGCAAGTCTTTTGACGGGGGATGGCAGCGGGGGCGGCATCAGGCGACATATTGTGCGCGACCGGGTATGCGAGTCGATGAGTGCGTTGTGTCTGACGAATCCAAACGTCGCCTGACCGATAAGTCATTTTGTTAGGGGGGTTTGTCAATGGCCGTTCGAAAGCGACCAGGCGATGCTCCAGAGGAAAGGCTGGAGGCCGATCGGCGGCGGCTCGAGCTGCTTGCCGCCCAATGCGGTGAGGAGGCAGGGCTGCACCGGCCGCTGAACGACGTCACGGGCGGAGTGATCACCGGAATCCCAGAGGAAACCGACCTGGCCCAGGCCCTGTCGGACCGGGAGACGACCGACATGCTGGTTCACCTGCTGCACCAGAATCGCGAGCAGGTGGAGCGCGCATTGGAGCGCCTACGTGAAGGGGCTTACGGCGTATGCGAGGGCTGCAGCCGGCGCATCCCGCCGGAGCGGTTGAAGTTCCAACCGGCCGCCACTCGCTGCGTCGAGTGCCAAGGGCAGTGGGATCGCCTCAACGGACGAACCGCCTAGCTTTTCTCCCCCTCCCCAACGGGGAGCAATCAGTAGGTCCCATCCTGCTCGCCGCTTGCGCGCAGGGTCGGGGAGCGATCAGTAGGTCATATCCTTAACGCCGCTTGCGCGCAGCGGCTTAAGCCCTTCTAGGCCGACCTAAGAATCCCGCGGCGCACAGCGCCAGACCGACCACGACCATGGCACTGCCGATCCAGAACCAGTGCGGGTCATTGGTCATGACGCTGCCGGGGATGTAGCCGAGACCCTGCCCGGCGAACACCGCGCCGCTGAGCACGACCAGGACTCCGAACACGCCGACGGCAACTCTCACAAATTACCAGTACCCGTGCGAGTTACTGTCCAATTCCCCCGTAAACGACCGATTTCTCCTCGGTGTACTGCAGGAAGGCTTCCACGCCGTGCTCTTTGCCAAAGCCCGATTGCTTGGTCCCGCCGAACGGCAGCTCGTCGTGAGCTATCACCAGGGCGTTCACCCACGTGTAGCCCGCCTCCAGCTCCTCAACGGCCCGGTAGGCGGACGCCATGCTCCCGGTCCAGATCGATGAGCCCAGGCCGAACGGCGTGTCGTTGCCGAGCCGGATCGCCTCGTCCAGGTCCTTGACCTTGCGCACCGGCAGGGCGGGGCCGAACACTTCCTCGGTCCACATCCGGGCGCCATCGGGGACGTTCTCGAGGATCGTCGGTTCGATGAACCATCCCTTGTCGTAATCCGCACCTTTCGGCCGGCCCCCGCCGTAGACCACCCGGGCTCCGCGGTCGACGGCGTCCTTGATCTGCGCCTCGACCTCGGCGCGCTGGGTCCGACTGTGCATCGGCCCCATGCGGGTGTCCTTCTCGAGCCCGTTCCCGGGCTTCAGCTTGGCGGCCCGCGCGACCAGCTTCTCCATCAGCGCGTCGTACACGCCTTCCTGCACGTAGAGCCGCTTGGTCGACAGGCACTGCTGGCCGCAGTTGAAGAACCGACCAACCGAGATCGCGCGCGCGGCGCCTTCGAGGTCGGCGTCGTCGAGGACGATGCATGGGTCGCTGCCGCCCAGCTCGAGGGTGACCTTCTTCAGCTGCTCGGCGGCCTTGGCCATCACAAGCTTGCCCGTCGGTGTCGAGCCGGTGAGGGCGATCTTGCGGATCAGGGGGTGTTCGACGATCGCCTCTCCTGTCGCCTGGCCGAGGACGACGTTCACCACGCCCTCGGGGAGGCCGCCCTCGATGAGGGCTTCGATGCAGGCGAGCGTCGCCAGAGGAGTCGTGCTAGCGGGCTTCAGCACCACGGTGTTCCCGGCCGCGATCGCGGGGGCGACCTTGTTGGCTGCGAGTGTGAGCGGGAAGTTCCAGGGCACGATCGCGCCGCACACCCCGATTGCCTTGCGCACGACCAGGCCATAGGTGGTGGTGTCGGGCAGCTTCACGTGCTGGCCATGGACCTTGTCCGCGAGGTCGGCGAACCATGCGATGTTCTCGCCGAATCGCTTGGCCTCGAGCCGCGACTCGAGGATCGTCTTCCCCTGCTCTTTGGTGAGGATGATGGCGATCTCCTCGACCTTCGTAAGCATGTGCTGCGCCGCCTTGTGGAGGATCTCGCGGCGCTGGTTGGCCGGAAGCCTGGACCAGGTCTGAAAAGCCTTGTGCGCCGCCTTCGCGGCCCTGTCGACGTCGGCGGGACCGCCGGCCGGGACCTCGTCCACGACCTCGCCGGTAGCCGGATTGCGTACCTCGTAGGTCTTGCCGGACGCGGCCTTGGTCCTGTCGCCTTCGATGATCATCGTCGCCATTCGTAGGGCTCCCTTCTGATTGAATTTCCTGCCTTATTTCGTCAGTGCTTCAATTATCGGCGTCAGCGGAAGCAGGGGTTGGGAGGAAGATGCCATGTCGGTGAGGCTCGAGAAGGAAGGCGGAGTCGGAATCATCGTGCTGGACAGGCCTCCCGCCAACTCCTACGACTACGCCTTCCTGCGCGAGTTCGCGAGCGCGATCGACGATGCGCGCATCGACCTGACCATCAAGTCGGCCGTCGTGGTGACGAGCGCCTCCGAGAAGTTCTTCTCCGCTGGCGCCGATGTTGGCGCGTTTGCCGCCGGGAGTCCGCGCTCGCGTTTTATGCTCGCGCTCCTCGCACACGAGACATTTCGCAAGATGGAGAACACGCCGCTCGTGTTCATCGCCGCGATCGCGGGCCACTGCCTTGGCGGCGGGCTCGAGCTGGCGCTCGCGTGCGACCTGCGGTTCGCCGCCGAGGGCACCTATCAGATCGGCCTCCCCGAGGTGAACCTGGGCCTGTTTCCGGGGTCGGGCGGCACGCAGCGGCTGCCGCGCCTGGTCGGTCTGGCCAAGGGCCTGGATCTGATCGCGAACGCCACCACGCTCAAACCGTCTGAGGCGAAGGACGCCGGCATCGTGGACCGGCTGTTTCCGGATGCAGCAGCGTGCCGGGCCGCTGCGATCGAGTACGCGGCCAAGCTCGCGGCCGGGCCGGGCGTCGCGATCGGCCACGCGAAGCTCGCGATCACGCAGGGCTACGGCGCACCCCTCGACCTCGGGCTGGCGATCGAGCGAGAGGCGATCGGCCGCGTGTTCGTGTCTGAGGACGCGGAGGAAGGCATCAAGGCGTTTCAGGAAAAGCGCAAGCCAGAGTTCAAGGGCCGCTGAGTCCATGCAGCTCTTCAGCGAGGTGATCTGGGAACCGCCTGCGGATTGAGGACAGGCGTGGTAGGCTGCGGCCCACGAATCAAAGGAAGGAGGTGGCGTTCGAATGTCTGAGCTTGCAATGACCGTTTTCCGGCCGTCGGCCGCCTCCGGAGCGCGCTCCTAACGGAGCAATCCTCCGCCGGGCGGACCGATACCGCCCACCCGACCAGTTGAATGTCCCCTCGCAAGCGAGAGGATGTCCTCCGGAGGATATTGCGTTGTCGATTCATTTCACTCACCAGCTCACCGCGCTGGGCTGGGATTCCTACTTCGACGAAAAGTTCAAACCATTCGCCGCCGGTGATGGCGTGCCCGCGCGCGTCATCGCCGACTACGGAACCGAGTACCTCGTGCACGACGGGAACGACTCGAGTCGCGCGTCCGCTGCACGACAAGTACGTAACGACGGGGCCACCGCGCCCGCGGTCGGCGATTGGGTTTCCGTCCTCAAGCGGGAGCCGGTCGGCGCGATCCTCGGTGTCGTGGATCGGCGCACAGTTTTCTCACGCAAGGCCGCTTCGGTCGAGACCCGCGAACAGGTGCTGGCGGCAAACGTCGACGTGGCGTTCGTGGTCGCGGCCGCGACCGACGTCAACGCCAGGCGGATCGAGCGTTATCTGACCATCGCGTGGCAGAGCGGCGCGGTGCCCATCGTGCTACTGACGAAGGCGGACATCGCCGAGTCGCTCGGTAAATTGCGCGCCGAGCTGGAAGCCGTGTCTCTTGGAACTCTCGTGGTCGTCACGAGCGCTGTCACCGGCGAGGGCGTCGACGAGATCGTGCGCGAGCTTCAACCGGCGCGCACCGGCGTGCTGCTCGGACCGTCGGGCGCCGGCAAGTCGACACTGATCAACAGGATCGTTGGCACGGATCTCATGCGAACGCGCCTGATCCACCGGTCGGGCGAGGGACGTCATATGACCAGCCACCGCCAGCTGGTTCAGCTCCCGCAAGGCGGGATGATCATCGACACGCCCGGTCTGCGAGAGGCGCAGCTGTGGGAAGGCGAGGAGGCGCTGGTGAACGTGTTCGAAGACATCGACGAGCTCGCGCTCACTTGTAGGTTCAGCGATTGCGGCCACGTCAGCGAGCCGGGCTGCGCGATCAAGGCCGCGCTCGCCGGCGGAAGGCTTGACTCGGGTCGCTTCCAGAGCTACGGCAAGCTTCAGCGCGAGCTGCGGGCGGTGGCTGCCAAGACCGACGCGCGGATCCGGCTGGAGGAGCGCAAGAAATGGAAGCAGATCTCAGTCGCGAACAAGGTTCGCATCCGGCTGTGACCCGGAAAGAGAAGAGGCCTGGCCGGCGGGCCAGGCCTTCTTCCGGGGGGAGGAGTTACTTGGTTGCGGGACCGGCGGGGGCTGTGGGGGCGGCGGTGCGGTGGAGTCCGTCCCAGAACGGCACGTAACCCTTCGAGATGCGGTCGATCACCCTGTCGGCCTGAGCCTGGGTGATGACCTTGTGGTCTACCAGCGCCGCCAGGCGCGGCTTCACGCTGGCGATGAGCTTCGTCTCGAACTGCTCTTTGGTCATGCCCTTGTCTTTTGCGAGGTCAGAGACCTTCTGACCCTTCCGCAGGTCGGCGCGCAGGGTCTTGGGGGTGATGCCCAGCACGTCGGCTTCTGATTCGAACACCGCGCGAGCGATTGCGCGCCGGTCGGTTCGCTGGTCGGTCGCGGGCGCCTTAGTGCTTGCGGACGGGGTGGGAGTCGGGGTCGGGCTGGCGGCCTGGACGACACCCAGGCCCAAAATTGCTGCGGCGGCGGCCGCGCTCACGGCTTTGACGGCGACTGCTGCAAACGGGGTCATCGTGAACACCTCTCTTCGTTATTCGATCCGTGGATCGGGCATCACGATGAGGTGGCGGTGTCAGAGGCTCATTGCGCCAGAGTCAGTCTTTTGTAATCGGACTCCGTGCCGGCCCATACGCTCCTTTGGCGCCAAACACGCGTAATCCGGCGACTTCAATCGCACGGTTGACGCCAAACGTGCTGAACTGCCCTAGGCCGTCCGGGTCCAGAAACCTTCGGGGTCGAATCTGCGGATGGCGGCCAACTCGTCATCGGTTGGTGGTGGCGTCTCAATGACTTCGTCCGCGATCTTCAGGTCCCACCCGGTTTCGGCACGTACCTCCTTGACACTGTGGCCCGGGTGGACCGATGCCAGGTGCGCCTCTCCCCCCAGCTCCGGGAACCGCAGCACGCACAGGGTCGTGATGATCGCCGCCGGCCCGCCACCCAGCAAGCCATTGCGCTTGCGCCAGTGAGGGCTCCCGTCCCCGTAGCCCGGTGACGTGACGAACGACACACGGTCGACCAGGCGGCGGCGTTCGTGGCTCATCAACGTGACCCACCGCCGGCTCAGGATCGCAATGTCGGCCCCTCCCCCGCTCCCCGGAAGCTTCACCGTCGGGTGTACCGGCTCGCCGACGTAAGACGTGTTCAGGTTTCCGAACCGATCGACCTCCGCGCCGCCGATGAACCCCAGGTCGACAGAACCCTGCGCCATCAACGCCATCACGTTCGACATACGAGTCGCCCACAGCGCGCCGGCGACGTTCGGCGGGTCGCCCATCGTTCCCAGGAAGGCCTCCGCCGGCTGATCGCGCATGAGGCCCACCTCGAACAGGCCGCGCGCGTTTGGCGCGTGCGCATTGCGAGCGACGGCGTACGCCAGAATCGGCAGCCGCATACCGACAAAGACCAGGTCACCGTCCCGGATCTCGCGAGACGCCACGGCTACCATCAGCTCTTGAGGCGTGTGGCTACTCGTCGCCATAGTCCACCGGCTCCGACATCCGATGCCGCAAGATGCGCAGCGCTTCCGAGTCGACCCGGCCCAGGTAGGCGGCTCGGTCGGGGACGCCCATCACCCACTGCTCGAGCCACGCCAGGTAACCATCCACCGACCGCGACCGCTCCGCGTAATCGCGATAGAACGCGTGGTCCCGTTTGAAGAATCCCTGCACCGGAGACGGGTGCGCGCCACCAGGCTCGTGCACGACCGCAGCCACCTTCGTTTCCGGGAATAGGATTCGGTTCGGGTCGCTCAGCGTCACGCTCGGGTCGACCAGCTCTTCGCATGTGACGATCACGCGGTCGGCCGCCAGGCCCGCCTCTTCGGTGATGCCCATCGGTCCCCAGGCGTGCACCCGGCCCAACTCGTCGGCGCGCTGGACGTGGACGATCGCGACGTCGGGCCGCACGGCCGCGACGTGCACCAGCCCGTCCGCGGCGGCCAGCGCCGGGTTGGTCCGCAGGATGTCGCTGCCCAGAAGCGTGCGTGTGGGGAGGCTCGGCACGTTCCACGCCGCCGCCCACAGGGCCAGCGAGATCGAGAAGTTCGAATGGTCGCGAACCTCGAGAGGGAGAGGAATGCGCTCCTCACACGCGCGGCGGTAGCAGTGGCCCAGCCCCTCCGAGACGTTGCCGACCCAGGCGGCGGTCACCCGCCGCACGCATCCCGCGCCGATGAGCTGGTCGAACAGAGCGTCTGAGATCGGGCCCACCAGCTCGAGGTCCCGGCGACCTTGCCTGATCAGCTCGTGGCCCGCGGCAAACGGGATCAGAGGCTCCAGCGCCAGGCCCAGCGCGACGGTCGAGTGGTCCGGGACGAAACGGCGGATGGCCTCCGCCATCGCCATGACCTTCCCGAGCATCGCCCTACGTGGCCTGGGCGGCCGAGTTCATCTCGGCCGCGACACAGCGTTGTGGCCAACTGACCCAAGCGTTGCCAGGAGAGTCATTCAGTAAATCCAATCCAGCGGAAGATGAGCAGGCCCGTCGGCGGGAACACGACCGGCCGATGCAATCAGTAAGTCCCATCCTGCTCGCGCCTGCGCGCAGAAGGAACCGGCCACGGTTCCTTCTCATTCTTTATTGGCCGATCGATTCGAGATACGAGCGGTGGTTTCGCTCGAGCTCCGGCATCGAGTCTCCGCCGAACTTCTCAAGAAAAGCCTCCGCCAGCGTCAGCGCGACGACCGCCTCGCCGATCACGCCGGCCGCCGGCACCACGCAAACGTCGCTGCGCTCGTAGTGCGCCTCGACCGGTTCCTTGGTGATCAGGTCGACCGACCACATCGGCTTCTTCATGGTCGAGATCGGCTTGATGGCGACGCGCAGGTCGATCGGCTCGCCGTTCGACATCCCGCCGGTCAACCCGCCGGCGCGATTGGTCAGGTGGTGAAAGCGTCCGCCTTCGTATTCGATCTGGTCGTGGAAGTCCGAGCCATGGCGCGTCGCGCCCTGAAAGCCCGCCCCGAACTCGACCCCTTTGATCGCATTGATGGAGAGGATCGCCTGGGCGATCCGGCCGTCGAGCTTGCGATCCCAGTGAACGTAGCTGCCCAGGCCGGGAGGAACCCCACGCGCGACGACCCGGAACGTGCCTCCGATCGTGTCTCCAAGCTCCGCGACGTGGTCGATCTCGGTGACCATCTGGGCGGATGCGTCAGGGTCGGGACAGCGGACGGGCGATTCCTCGATCTCTTTGGTGGTCACGGTCTCCGGGTTGACGCCCTCGTACCCGATGTCGACGGTGCCGATCGATTGGGTGAAGCTCAGGATCTCGATTCCGAAGTGGGCGAGCAGCTTGCGTGCGACGCCGCCGGCCGCCACGCGTGTCGCGGTTTCGCGCGCCGACGAGCGTTCGAGCACGTTCCGGATGTCGCTGTGACCGTATTTCAGCGCGCCCGCGAGGTCCGCGTGCCCCGGGCGCAGCCGGGTCACCGGCTTCGGCTCGTAGCCCTCCTTGGATGCCGTCATCTGCGAGGTCCAGTTCTCGTGATCCTTGTTCTCGAGCACCAGCGTGATCGGGCTTCCGATCGTCACCCCACCACGCACGCCGCTGACGATCCGCGCGACGTCGGTTTCGATCTTCTGGCGTCCCCCACGCCCGTGCCCGCCCTGACGGCGGGCCAGATCGCGACGCAGGTCATCCTCGGAGATCTCGAGTCCAGAGGGAACTCCGTCGATGATGACGGTCAGCTGCGGGCCGTGCGATTCGCCCGCGGTCAGCAATCTCAGCATTGAGGGGATGATAGGGGGAGTGCCAAAAGCACTGGATGCAGCCCTGATCGACGTTGGCGGCACTTTGTGGCCGAATTCGTGGCCTTTTCGCAGCACAGACGGCGCGGGCAGGCACCACCGAGTGGCTGCCGCGATGCCGATGCTGAAGACGGCTGCGGTCGACGCGCTCGTCGCCGATTTGATCGAGAGCAGCCGCATCGGCGATGAGGCGCGAGCGATCTCCACGGAGACCCCGGCGACGATCGCGGCCGCCGAGGTGCTGATCGCCGCCTCGCTCGTGCGGCAGGGCCTTCCCGGGGACGTGCAGACCGTCGCCCGCATCAGGCGCGCGATGGCACTGCCTGTGGACGACCGCATGAAGCCACTCCCGGGCGCGGTCGAGCTGCTCGCGGAAATCCGCGCCCTGGGGCTGCGAACCGTCATCGCCAGCAACACCTACTGGCGGGACGCGGAGAGCTACTGGCAGGACTTCCGCCTGCTCGGGATGGCTGACTGCGTCGACGCGATCGTCACATCGGTCGACGCCGGCCACCTCAAGCCGCACCCGGCGGTGTTCGAGATGGCGATGCGAGTTGCCAATAGCCCCGCAGAGCGCTGCGTCGTGATCGGCAATCGCGAGGAGAACGACATCGAACCGGCGCTCGCTCTCGGGATGCGGACGATCCTGGTGTACCCCGATGATCCGAAGCCTGTGTCCAGCCGCGCGGATGCCGTCGCTCCGGACCTTTGGGAATGCTCTCGGGCCTTGAAAGCTATGCTCCACGCCGGATGAAGCAGGAGATGCTTCGCGACGTCGAGCGGGTGATCCTGACCCTGGACGTCAACGGGGAGCGCACCGAGCTGCTGGTGCCTGTGCACAAGACGCTGCTCGAGGTGCTCCGCGAGGACATGCAGCTCACCGGCACCAAGCACGGCTGCGAGCTTGGCGAATGCGGAACATGCACGGTGCTGATCGACGGCAAGCCGGAGTTGAGCTGCCTCCTTCTCCCGATACAGGTCGAGCGCCGCGTAATCACCACGGTGGAAGGGCTCGCCAGCGGTTCGGAGCTGCATCCCCTTCAGCAGGCGTTTGCCGAGCTCGGGGCCGCGCAGTGTGGTTACTGCACCCCAGGGATGCTGCTCTCCGCGAAATCGCTGCTCGAAATCAACGCGCAACCTTCGCGCGACGAGATCCGTGAGGCGCTCGCCGGAAACCTGTGCCGCTGCACCGGCTACACCAAGATCCTGGAAGCGATCGAGCTCGCCGCCGGGAGGATGGCATGACTTTCGAAGTGGTCGGAAAGCCGCTCCAGAGAGTCGACGCGGTGACGAAGGTCACCGGGCGCGCCATCTACGCGGATGACATGCTCCCTGCGCGGACGCTGCACTGCCGGATCCTCCGGAGCCCGCACCCGCACGCTCGCATCGTCTCTATCGACACGTCCGCGGCGCGCCGCCTCCCGGGAGTGCTGGCGATCATCACTGGAGCCGACCTGCCGATCAAGTTCGGCATCCTGCCCGTCACGCAGGACGAGCGCGCTCTCGAGCATGAGAAGGTCCGCTACGTCGGCGATCCGATCGCCGCGGTGGCGGCGACAGACGAAGAGATCGCGGCCGCGGCATGCGATGCCATCTCGGTCGAGTACGACGTCCTCGACCCGGTCATGTCAATCGAGGAAGCCCTTAAAGCGCCGAAAGACGAGCGCATCCAGGACTATGGCGGTCCGCACAACATTCACAAGCTCGTCGCGCTGGAGTTCGGCGACGTCGAAGGCGGCTTTGCGCGGGCCGACCACGTGCGCGAAGACGTCTTCTTCTTCCAGGGCAACACGCATCTACCGATGGAGCAGCACAGCGCCATCGCGACGTACGTGGACGGACGGGTCACGCTGTGGTCCTCGACGCAGGTCGTGCACTACGTGCACCGCGCCCTGTCGAAGGTACTGGAGCTGCCGATGAACCGGATCCGCGTGATCGGCGCCGCGCATGGCGGAGGTTTTGGCGGCAAGACCGATCCCTTTGCTCACGAGATCATCGTGAGCAAGCTCGCGATGCTGACCGGGCGGCCCGTCAAATGCACGCTGACTCGGGAGGAGGTCTTCTACGCACATCGTGGCCGGCACCCGGTGCTCATGTGGGTGAGAGCCGGCGTGACGCGCGACGGTCTGATCACCGCAATGCATTTCCGCACCGCGCTGGACGGCGGTGCTTACGGCTCGTACGGAGTGGCCTCGACCTTCTACACGGGTGCGCTTCAGACCGTGACGTACGACATCCCCGCGTATCGATTCGAGGGATGCCGTGTCTTCACCAACAAGCCGCCCTGCGGACCCAAGCGCGGCCACGGCACACCGCAGCCGCGTTTCGCGTTGGAGCTGCACCTCGAGAAGATCGCGCACGACCTGGGCATCGACCCTGTCGTTCTGAAGCGGCGGAATTTCGTCAAGCCGATGACGCGTACGGTGAACTGGCTGCGCGTCACGTCGTGTGGACTCGACGAATGCACCGAAAAGGTGATGAGCGCATCCGGCTACGCGCGCCGGTCCAGGCGATCCGGCCATGGGATGGGATTTGCGATCTCGAGCTACCTCTCGGGCGCCGGTACGGCCATCTACTGGAACGACATGCCCCACTCCGAGGTCCAGGTCAAGGTCGACCGCGGCGGCGTGACCGCCTACTGCGGCGCGATGGACATCGGACAGGGCTCTGATTCGGTGCTCGCCATGATCGTCGCCGAGGAGCTGGGCCTGCGGCCCGCGGATGTGCGCCTCGTTACAGCCGACACTGACACGACGCCCATCGACCTCGGCTCGTACTCCTCACGCGTGACGTTCATGGCCGGCAACGCCGCGATCGAAGCCGCCCGCAAGATGCGCGCAATGCTTGTCGAAGCGGTCGCGGCGAAGCAGGGTCGCGATGTATCGGCGATCCTGGTGGGCGGCGGCCGTATCGGCGATGTCAGCTTTCAAGAAGCGAGCGAGCTCGCCGAGACCCGCTTCGGAGGTCTCGCGACCGCGGGCAGCTACACGCCACCAAAGATTGCCGGGCCGTTCAAAGGGTCCGGCGTCGGCCCCAGCCCCGCCTACAGCTATTCGGCTTGCGTGGTCGACCTGGACGCGGACGCGCGTACCGGGCTGGTGCACGTGAACAAGATCTGGATGGCGCACGACGTCGGCCGCGCGATCAATCCGCTCCTGGTGCAGGGCCAGGTGGAGGGCAGCGTTTACATGGGCCTCGGCGAAGCACTGATGGAAGAGCAGGCGTTTCGCAAAGGCCTGCACAAGTGGCCGTCGATGCTGGAGTACAAGTCACCAACCTTCCTCGATATGCCAGAGGTCGAGACATTCATTGTCGAGACGGTCGATCCGGAAGGCCCATACGGCGCGAAGGAAGCCGGGCAGGGTCCTCTGCTGCCGGTCCCGCCTGCGGTTTGCGCGGCGGTTTACGACGCGCTTGGCGTGTGGATCGACGAGGTGCCGGTGACGCCGGAGAAGATCGTCGAGGCACTGCGCCGCAAAACAAAAGGTGAGCCGGCGCGATTCGGCCCGGTGCGATTTCCCAACATCCCTTATCCATCGGCCATCAAGGTCGATCCACCGCCCAAAAACCTGGACCATGCTGCGGCTTCCTCGATTTAAGTACCTGCGTCCGAAGACCGCGCGCGAGGCTGCGCGCATGGCCGCTGACCTCGGACCGCGCGCGATGTTCGTGGCCGGCGGAACCGATTTGTTTCCGAAGCTCAAGCGCCGGCAGTTCGATGTCGAGACGCTGATCGGACTCGACTTCCTGCCTCGCGAGATCCACAACGGATCCACCGAGTGCATCGTCGACGCCGGCGTCACGCTGGCGGTCGCGTCCGGCGACCAGCATCTCAACAAAAGCTTCGCCGGTTACGCCGAGGCCGCGGGCCTTGTGTCGTCCCCTCCGCTGCGCAACGTGGGCACGGTCGGCGGGAATCTCTGCGTCGACACGCGGTGCAACTACTACGACATGACATACGAATGGCGGAAGGCCGCCGGGTTCTGCATGAAGAAGGACGGAGACATCTGCCTCGTCGCCCCGAGCAGCTCGCGATGCTGGGCTGTTTCGTCATCGGACACGGCGCCGATGGCGATCGCGCTGGACGGGGTCGTGATCCTGACCGGGCCCGAGGGTGAGCGCGAGCTGCCCGTGTCTGCTCTCTATCGCGACGACGGAATGGACTACATGGCCAAGCAGCCGAGCGAGGTGGTCACGTCGCTGCGCATTTCTGCAGGTCCCCAGACGAGAACGGCTTATGTGAAGCTGCGGCGGCGCGGCTCGATCGACTTTCCAATCGCGGGCGCAGCGGTCGCCGTGGAGCTCGAAGGCGACGAGGTCGTCAACTGCCGGATCGTGCTGTCCGCGGTGGCATCACACCCTCTCGAGGCGACCGCCGCTGAAGAGTTCCTTAAGGGCAAGCGAGTTCAGCCCGACACCATCCGCGAGACTGCTGAGCTCGCAGCAAAGCCCGCCAAACCCCTGGACAACGCGGATCTCAGCCACTTCTGGCGGAAGCGCATGGTTCGCGTCGTGGTGGAGGATGCGCTGCTGCGGGCAACGACCAGAACGGGAGGCTCGGCGGTTAAGCTTCTAGGTCGAAACCCAGATTGATTCAATTCCAGAAACGCCAAAAAGGACAGGGCATGGTTGAGTTCGCGCTCATCCTCGCCCTGATCGCTCTGATCGTGATCGTCGCCCTGATCGCCACAGGCGGCCAGGTGATCAACCTCTACTCCGACATCGTGCAGACCATGTGTCTGTACCACGCGGGCTGCTGACCGAGCTCTAGCCGGCTAGTCCCCTATCGCGGCCGCCGCCGCCTGTGCCGCCCGCTGGGCGTTGGCACGAATCAGCTCGAAGTCGCGGTGAGCCAGCGCCTCCGGCGGAAACAGCGACGCGGTCAAGCCCACAGCCCTCACGCCCAGCCGCAGGTAGGCGCCGATGTCTTCGATCGCCACCCCACCCGACACCCAGAAAGGCACGCCGCCCATCGGTCCGTTCAGCGCCCGGATGTACTCGGGACCGCCCACCGGTCCAATGGGAAACACCTTGACGATCGCGGCGCCGGCGACCCTCGCCTGGTAGATCTCCGTCGGAGTCAGGGCGCCCAGCACGCAGAGGATGTCCTCCTGGCGGCAGGCGTCGGCCACCTCGGGCAGCAGCACCGGCGTCACCACGAAAGACGCCCCCGCCTCCTTCGCCTCCCGTACGGCGCCGGGATCCCACACCGTCCCCACGCCCACGGGGAACCTTCCCCCAGTCGTGGCGATCAGGCCGCGGATCATGTCGAAGCACGAGGGCACCGTCTTCGTGATCTCGATCGTCCGGACGCCGCCCTCCATCGCCGCGAGGCACGCTTGAAAGCCCGCGTCGGAGTCCTCTGTGCGCAGCACGCCACAGATACGGTTTGGAAAGACCTGGTCGATGGTCCGCACAGCCGGGGTGATTATCCCCGAACCAGTGTGCGGACCTCATCCCAAACCCTGGTTGTATGTAAGCTGGTACATACGTATGACCGGGGCGACTGCGACAGAGAGCTCGCGGGACCAGATCATCCATGCCGCGGCCGATTCTCTCCTCGAGAACGGCTACTCCGGCACCAGCGTGCGGGCCATCGCCTCGAAGGCCGGCGTCGCGATCGGCAACCTCCAATACTGGTTTCCGACCAAGTCAGAGCTGCTGGTCGAAGCGTGGAGGTTCCTGACCGCCCGCTCTGTCGAGCAGCTGCGCAGCACCCTCAACCAGCTGACCGACCCTCTCGAGGTGCTCGAGATCGGCGTGGAGTCGCTCTGGGACTCGCTGCGGCGGCTTGGGGACATCCAGCTCGCCGCCTTCGACCTTCTGGTCCAGGCGCCCCGTACCGAACGCCTGAGGGCGTACCTGCCCGAGCTTTTCACCCGGTACCGCGAGGTGATCCAGGAGCAGCTCGACCGCCTGGAGGAGGATGGCCGGATCCGGCTCACGGTCCCCCGCGACGTCCTTGTGCCGCTGGTGCTGAATACGGTGCTGGGTTTTGGTCTTTACTACGTCGTGACGCGAGACGACGAGTCATGCCTTAAGGCGCTGTCGGCCTTCCGGCAGCTGGCCGGCTCGCTCGTGGAGCCCGTTTGATGTCGGTCCAGCTCATCGACCGCGAGCTCGACCGCCTCGAAAGCCTCTGGGAGGACGGCCTCTCGGAGATGTACCGGACGTACCTGGAAGCGGTCGGCTCTCACGAACCGGCGTCCCAGCCCAAGCTTGCGCTGGCAGCGGCGCTGGTCGAGATCGGCGTCCGGCTGCAGGGCCTCGGCGGCCGGGCGGCCGCCCCACCGACCCTCCTGATGGGCGACCTCTGCCTGGCGCGCTCGTCGAGGCTCCTCGCAGACGCCGCCTCGCAGAGCGTCCAGGTGGCCTTCGCTCAAGCGATCGAAGAGATGTCCGCCGCCGCCGCCTCTGGTACCGACGCGCCCGCTGCGCGCGAGCTCCTGCTCGATGCCTTGAAGGCGAGCTGATGATCGGCAAGCGCCTTCGATTCGAGACCACGCACGCGACCGAGTTCGTCGACATCAGCGACCGGCTTCGCGCAGAGGTTCGGCAGGCCGGCATGCGGATGGGACGGCTGCATCTTCAGTCGCTGCACACGACGCTCGGCCTGGCGGTCAACGAGAACGAGCCACTGCTGCTTCGCGATTTCGAGGGCTTGCTGAATCGCCTGGCTCCCGCGAATGCCGGGTACGAGCACGACGATTTTGCGCGGCGCTTTGACATCGCGGCGGACGAGCCGATCAACGGTCACGCTCACTGCCGGCAGCTGCTCCTCACGGGGTTTGCCACACTCCTGGTGGAAGACGGCGAGCTGGTCCTGGGGCGCTGGCAGTCCGTGTTCGCGGTGGAGCTGGACGGCCCACGCCACCGAGAGCTGGCGCTCCAGCTGGACGGTCAGTTCTCCCTCCCCCTGCAGGGGGCAGGGTCGCGGAGGGGGGCAGTCAAATCCGACCTCGTCGAGCTCGAGCTCTCCCGCCAGCTGCTGGTCGACCCCGAGCCGGTGTCCACACCGATGCGCCGGCTGGTCGAAGCAGGCGGTAAGCGACTGCGGCCCAAGCTCGTCCAGCTGGCCGCCGGGATCGGGCCCCGAAGCGAGCCGCTGCGCGCGGCTGCCCTCGCCGCCGCCGTCGAGCTTCTCCACAACGCGACCCTCATCCACGACGACTACGTCGACGAGAGCACTCACCGGCGCGGGCGGCCGACCGTCGCTGCGGCCGAGGGGCCGGAGCGCGCCATCGCCGTCGGCGATTACTACTTCGCCAAGGCGACGCGGCTCATCGCGGAGATCGGCAATAGAGACGTGACCTCGACGATCGCCGGAGCGCTCGAGGCGATCTGCGCATCGCAGATCGACGACGTAGCGCTCCGCGGAACCTATCCCGGCGACCACGACTCTTACCTGCAGGTCGTGCGAGGAAAGACGGCCGCTCTGTTCGCGGCGGCATGCGCTTCCGGCGCGCTCCTTTCCGAGGCGAGTCCAGAGATCGTCGAAGCGCTGAGGCGGTATGGCGACCTGGTTGGTGTCGCGTTTCAGATGGCGGACGACCTGGTGGACTTCAGCCCGAGCTCAGGCAAGCCGGTCGGGCTCGACATCAGGCAGCGCGTCCTGTCGCTACCCCTTATCTATGCGGCGGAGGATCGGACCGTCGGACCGGAGGTCCGGCGCCTGCTCGCAGGCGCGCTCGGCGACGACGAGGTCGGCCGGGTCGCGGAGCTCGTCACGTCGAGCGGTGCGCTTCAGCGAGTGCGAGGCGAGGCGCAGGCACTGGTCGATGCGGCCGTGCACGAGCTCGAGACGGTCGAGCTGGACGGACTGCGGCCGACTCTGATCAGCCTCGCCCACTCGGCGGTCGATCGCATCTCATAAGGGTTTTTCGCCGACGAGGACGCCGACCGTGCTCATCGCCAGCGGGTGGAACTTCACGTTTTTCCAGCCGGCTGCGCCGGCCATCGCGCGCAGCTCGTCGGGGGTCCGATACGAATCCACTGTGTCGCTGAGGTATCGATAAGCCGCCGGCTGTCCTGAGATGGCGCCTCCAATGGCCGGCAGCAGCATGCGCAGGTACAGCCGGTAGGCGCTTCCGACCAGGTTCTCCGGTGGGCGGACGAACTCCAGCACGACGGGGCGGCCGCCCGGTTTCACCACCCGCAGCATCTCGCGGAGGCCGCGCACCGGCTCGGACAGGTTGCGCAGCCCGAACGCGATCGTCGAGGCGTCGAAGGTGCCGTCGTCGAAAGGCAGCTTGAGCGCATCGCCTTCCAGGAACTCGATTCCCGGATGGTCGCGTCGCGCGATCTCGAGCATCTGGGGGCTGAAGTCCAGGCCGACCACACGTCCCTGAGGACCTGCGATCCGAGCGAGCACGGCGGTCAGCTTGCCCGAGCCGCAAGCGACGTCCAGCGCCGAGCCGCCTGGCTTGAGACCTGTAGCCCGCGCGGCGCGCCGCCGCCAGCCTCCGTCGATACCTCCAGAGAGCACGGTGTTGACCAGGTCGTAGCGGTGTGCGATGCGATCGAACATCGCTCGCACCTCCTGGGGATCGCGTTCGCC
>JBGPEO010000024.1:0-24789 GCA_041482895.1 Candidatus Dormibacteraceae bacterium
AAGATCATCGACAGCGACTTGCCCGAGCCCTGCGTGTGCCACACGACGCCCGCCCGCCGGTCGCCCTTCGCGGCCGCCGCCTCAGCAGTCGACTCGACGGCTTTTTTGACCGCCCAGTACTGGTGGTAGGCGGCCATCTTCTTCTGCGTCTCCGACACGCCATCCTCGAAGGCGATGTAGCCGGAGGCGAGGTCGAGGAGACGCTCGGGTGTGAGGGCGCCGCGGACGAGCGTCTCCATCTGGTCGGCTCCCGACTGCTCTTTGCGCCCGTCGATCGTCTTCCATGCCATGAACCTGCCGAAGTCCGAGGTGACGCTGCCCATCGTGGCCTCGATCCCGTCCGTGATGACCAACGCCTCGTTGTGGCTGAACATGTCGGGGATCTGGTCCAGGTAGGTGCGGAACTGGTTGTAGGCGTCCTGCATCGTCGCGTCGGGATCGGCCGGGTTCTTCAGCTCGACGATGACGAGCGGCAGGCCGTTGACGAACAGCACGATGTCCGGGCGCCGCGTCCCGCCGTTCGGTCCGGCGATCTCGACCGTGAACTGATTGACGGCGAGCCAGTCGTTCTTCCGAAGGTCCTCGAGAGAAAACAGCCTCGCCCGGTCTCCGCGAATCTTCCCGTCCTTGCCCTTGAACTCGACCGGGACGCCATCGGTGAGCATCCTGTGGAAGGCCCGGTTGCGAGTCAGGACTGTCGTGCCAGGAGGCCGGATCGCCGCCCGAAACGCCATGTCATGCGCCTCGGCGGGAAGCAGCGGGTTGAGCCGCTTGATGGCATCGCGCAGCCGGCCGACCAGAACCGTGTCGGCATAAGTGGAGCGCTCGGGCCGCGACCCGTCGGGCGCGATCTCGGTGCCGTGAAGGTGGCTCCAGCCGACCTCCTTGAGCCATTCGATCATCGCGCGCTCGACGGCCCCCTCGTCGAACTTCACGGCGGGAACTGTACCGCCCGAACAGGACTTAGTTAACGGTCATCCGCCCAGAGATCAACTCCGGCAGCAGAGAGTCCCGAAGAGCCGCTAGCGTTTGCGACTCGCGCGTGTTTGCCGCAATGAGCTCATCGAATGGTTTCGCCCATTCATCGAACGCAGCCTTCATCGATTCCGAGTGCCGTGGAACCGGAAAGCTGGTAACCCCATCCTTCGTCACCGACCCAAAGACGGTGCCGACGCCATTGAACTGATCCCACCCGACGCGCGTGGCCCGCATCAGGTAATAGAGGTACGACCCAAGACCTCCCTTTTCACCGATAGCAGCGACGCCGCGGCCAATTCCGCACTCGACATCGGCGAGGTTCAGAGCGCCTACAGGCGCGCGGACACTAATCAGGACGTCCCCCGTCCTGGCGATGCGGGTCGGAGCCGTGCAGCTGATTCGTCGTGCCGGAAAGCGCGGACCGAAATCCGAACTTCCCAGGTAGAACGGAAGGCCACTGCCTTCCGAGTTGTACGTTGAACCTGGTGGCGATTGGCCCATGGTGATGTCTGCGATCACACCAAGGGTCGTTGTGTCCCGAGCGGATGCGAGACTTGCATCAAACTTGGCCTCGACCAACGACTGAGCCGTCTCGTTGGTACGGCGGTTGAGGTCGATCTTGTCGTCCAGGGCCCCAAGCAGCGCCACGATCCGATGTTGTTGGTCTAGCGGCGGCACGCCAATTTCGAGCGTGGCGATAGTGCCGACGTTGAGGTTCTGCTGAGCAGCGCCACTAGCGAGGGACCGCAGTCGTTGCCGCTCATACAGCAGCGAATAGAACAAGTAGCGACCATCACAACGCCCCGGATCCGGGATCAGAGCGCAACAGGCTTGATTGCAGGTCATCGGGCGTTCCAGTAGACCAAGTTGGCCAGCGGTAGCGCCGTACATCGCGACCAACACCGTGCCCTCTGGTAGAAGTTTCGCTGCTGACGCTGAGACAGCCTCAGGGCTGATGTGTTCCAGCGTGTCACGAATCACGCGATCACGGAGTTCCTGGGTCTTAACCCATGGAAGTCCGCCTTCCACGTAATAATCGGGTCGAGCTCGGCTGGGCGTGCCGCCACTGGTCACTCGTGAGCAGAGTTCTCTGATCGATTGTCGTGGCCAGAGGACACCGTTACTTCCCATTGGTCAGACCTTCTAATTCCGAAACAAGAGTGCTGCGAAGGTGCTGATCGTCCGCAAACGCAGATAGCAGGTCGCGGGCAAGACGCTGTATGCGGTCCGCTGGAGCCTCGCTCGCAATTTCGGGCTCGTTGTTCCCAACGAATCTGCCGGGAGTAAGCATGTACTGGTTTTCGCCGACGTCTGAAAGCGACGCTGAGCGACAGAAGCCCGGAACGTCACCATAGTCGCCAGCCTCCGGTTCGCCACGCCAGGCGTGATAGGTCGTCGCGATACGGCCGATCTCCTGATCCATAAGCACGCGGTGCACGCGTGTGACCAGCTGGCCAATCGAACGCGCGTCGATGAACAAGATCTCGCCTCGCCTGTCCCGATATCCCCCTGCCGCGGATCGATCCTTCGCTAGGAACCAAAGGCACACCGGGATGGGCGTCGAGTAGAAGAGCTGAGTGGGAAGAGCGACGATGCAGTCCACCAGGTCTGCCTCGACGATCGCCTTGCGGATCTCGCCTTCACCGCTCTGCTGCGATGAGAGTGAGCCATTGGCCATCACGAACCCGGCCACGCCATGGGGCGCCAGGTGGTGGATGAAGTGTTGGATCCAGGCGTAGTTGGCGTTGCCGACCGGCGGTACACCGTACTTCCAGCGCACGTCCTCTCTCAACAGTCCGCCCTTCCAGTCGCTCACGTTGAATGGCGGGTTGGCGAGGATGAAGTCCGCGCGCAAGTCCTTGTGCAGGTCGCTACGAAACGAGTCGGCGTTCTCGCGTCCGAGATCCGCATCGATGCCCCGGATGGCCAGGTTCATCTGGCCGAGCTTCCACGTGGTGGGATTCGACTCCTGGCCGAAGATCGAAAGGCGCGCGCGTCGCCCTCCATGGGCCTCGAGAAACCGAACCGACTGCACGAACATGCCGCCTGAGCCGAAGCACGGATCGTAGACGCGGCCATCGAATGGCTCGATCATCTCGACCAGAAGCCGGACGATGGGCTGCGGTGTATAGAACTCGCCCCCGCCTTTGCCTTCTGCGCTCGCGAAGCGGCCGAGAAAATACTCGTAGACGCGGCCTAGCACGTCTTTCGACCGGGCATCGGCTCCTCCGAGGCCGATCGAGCCGATGAGGTCGATCAGCTGGCCGAGGCTTTGCCAGTCGAGTGTCGGTCGAGCGTAGTCGCGGGGCAGCACGCCCTTGAGGCGTGGGTTGTCGTGCTCGACCGACTCCATCGCGTCGTCGAGGAGCTTTCCGACGTTTGGCTGCTTCGCGTTCTCCTGAAGCCAAGGCCACCGCGCGATCTCTGGCACCCAGAACACGTTCTCCGCGGTGTACTGATCCCGATCCTCGAGCATGTGGCGCCGCTCGCCATCGGAGTCGCAGTAAAGATTAGAAGAGCGGTCGAACGTAGCCGCCGTCAGCGCTGCCCTGCGGTCTTCGAATGCATCCGAGATGTATTTCAGAAAGATCAGTCCAAGGACTACGTGCTTGTACTCGGCGGGATCCATGCTGTTGCGCAGGGCGTCGGCCGCCTGCCACAGCTTGGCCTCGAACCCCAGTGGCTGAACGGTTTTGGCCGCTCGTGGCCGGCGACGCTCCAGCCAGGCCGCGATCTCGTCCCGGTTGAACACAGGACCGGACGCAGGCTCCGCCGCCGGCTGCGGGAAGTCTGTGTGCCGCTTCCGCCAGTTGGAGACGACCGTGCGGCTTACGCCAGCAAGGCGGGCGATGTCGGTGAGGTTCAGCAGCGGGCTCTCGGTTTCGGCCATTACCGAAATGTTAACAAACGCGTCCGTGACTCACAATATCGAGTTTTATATGCGGTGGAGCGCCGCTAACCGTATATTGATTCCGGCATGTCGAGCGTTATTCAGGGAGGGCGGTCACAAGGCGGTAGGGCTGGGAGCTACGTCCGGCAACCCGGAGGATACTCGGCTTTCGTTCCCGAGCCGCTGCCTCCATCCCCGCCACTTCGCATGGCTCCCAACCTGGTCGCCAGGCTCTCTTCCGCCAACCTCGCTCTCGGGAGGCTCGACGGGGCCGCGATGACGCTGCCCGACCCGGACCTCTTCGTTGGGATGTACGTGCGGCAGGAGGCTGTGCTCAGCTCCCAGATCGAGGGCACGCAAGCGTCGCTGGACGACCTCCTTCAGCTGGAGCTGTGGGGCGAAGGCGGACCACCCGACGTCGGCGAGGTCGTCAACTACGTCGACGCCATGAACTACGGGCTCGAGCGCCTGGCCGACCTGCCGCTGTCCCTCCGGCTGGTCCGCGAAATCCATGGGCGGCTGATGGCCGGGACCCGGGGAGGGGATCGCGAGCCCGGCGAGTTCAGAACATCGCAAAACTGGGTCGGAGCGCCTGGTTCGACGCCCAACACCGCGATGTACGTTCCGCCGCCGCCCACGGTCTTGTTAAACGCGCTGTCGAGCCTCGAGCATTTCTGGCATGAGCGAGATTTGCCGGCCCTGGTCCGAGCTGGGCTGGCTCATGCGCAGTTCGAGACCATCCACCCATTTCGGGACGGAAACGGCCGTGTTGGCCGGCTACTGATCACCTTCATGCTGTGCAGCGAGGAAGTGCTCACGCGGCCGTTGCTCTACCTCTCCCACTACCTTAAGAGCAATCGCGCGCGGTACTACGAATCGTTACAGGCCGTTCGAGATGAAGGCAAGTGGGAAGAGTGGCTCTCATTCTTCCTCGGCGGCGTGGAACAGGTGGCGAATGAGGCGACATCAACCGCCCGGGCGATCGTCGCGCTGCGTGATGCGGACCTGGCGCTAATCCGCTCCGAAGGCCTCGCGGCCGCGAACCTCATGCGGCTGCTGGATCTGCTATTTCGCCAGCCGATAGTCTCGGCCGCATACGTGCGAGACCGGCTCGAGGTGCGCTACCAGACAGCGAACGAGCTCATCGAACGATGCGTCGCCAAGGGCATCCTGTCTGAGACCACGGGCCGAAAACGCAATCGCCGCTTCGCCTACAAGAAATATCTCGCTCTGTTCCCGAGCTAGCCCAACTAGAGTTCTGAGATGAAACCCGCCTGCGTGGGCCTATCCGTCCTGATGTCCGGCGTGGTCGTTGCAGCGGCGACGTTCATCGTGGGGTTGGCGGTGGCTCCGTCTTACTCCTGCCCTCGGTGCGAGGGTTCAGGTCTGTGTGCGCTGATGGCTTGTGTTGTCGACGTAAGGAGTCACGTTGCAGTTGCGGTGCTGTTCGGTCTGGTCGCCGGCGTGTTGGCATATCTGGCCTTGCAGCGCTGGGCACGGTCAAGAACTTAGACCTGGCGCACTAGAGTTACCGCGGAAGTGGACCGAGCGAGGGCGGTGGTCATCGGCGGGGGCATCACCGGAGCGAGCGTCGCCTACCACCTCGCGAAAGCGGGTTGGCGCGACACGGTCCTGGTCGAAAAAGACGAGCTGACCAGCGGGTCGACCTGCCACGCGGCAGGCCTGGTCACTCAGTTCAACCCGTCACCGACGATGATGCGGTTTCGCCGCTACAGCATCGAGCTGTACAAGGAGCTGGGGGTCTTCGAGCAGGTCGGCGGCCTGCGCTTCGCCTCGAGTGAGGAGCAGCTCAAGGAGCTGCAGCGCGGCGTCAGCCGTGCCCGGGGGATCGGCCTCGACGTCGAGCTTGTTTCAGCCGAGGAGTCGGCCCGCCTGATGCCGGCGATCACAACGCGCTCGCTGCACGGGGCGGTCTGGGTCCCAAGCGACGGCCACCTCGACCCGCACACCGCCACGCACGCCCTGGCGTCCGCGGCGCGGCGCGTGGGCGCGACGGTGTTGACGCAGCATCGCGTCACCGGGATCCAGCTCGGCTCAAGTGGCGAGGTGAAGGCGATCGACACCGACGCTGGAAGGATCGAGGCCGACGTGCTCGTCATCGCCGGCGGAATCTGGGCCCCCCAGATCGCAGCCATGGCCGGAGCGTTCATCGTCTCGACCCCGGTGGACCACCAGCATGCCGCCCTGCTCGCGGTGCCCGGCCATGAGCTCGCCCACGACATGCCATGCTTCCGCGACCCGGACAACCTCGTCTATGGAAAGTCGGAGGCCGGAGGCGTCGTGCTCGGGGGATACGAGGCCGACCCGGTCGCGCGCTGGATCGACGGCGTGCCCTGGGACCATGCGGGCACTTCGCTTCCTCCCGACCAAGCGAGATTCGAGCCGCTGCTGGCCGGCGCCGCTCGCCGCTTTCCGTTCATGGGCGAGGCCGGCATCGTCAAGCTCGTCTGCCACCCGGACGCGATGACGCCAGACGCCAACCCTCTCGTCGGGCCCGTTCCGGGCGTGAAGGGTCTTTACCTGGCTGCGGGCCTTTCTCTCAACGGATTCGGCGGGGCCGGAGGCATTGGGCGTTCGCTGGCCGAGCTCATCACCGCCGGCGAGACCGAGCTGGACCTTTATCCGTACCGGCCCTGGCGATTTGGGCCGGTTCATCGCGACCACCGGTACGCCGCCGAGCTGGCGCGCGAGGCGTATCGCTACTACTACTACCTCCGCTATCCATTCGACTCGGACGAATGGGGCCGTCCGCGGCGGACGAGCGCGCTGCACGAACGGCTGCAAGACGAGGGCGCCGTGTTCGGCGCCAAGCACGGGTGGGAGCGCGCCGAGTTTCTCGAGCCGGGTCACCCGTGGCGGCGAGCCGGCGCCGATCAGCGCCGGTTTGGCTGGAGCAGGCCTCCATATTTCGACGTGCTGGCGGAGGAGCATCGCGCGTTTCGCGAGCGAGTCGGAATCATCGACATGACGTCATTCGGAAAGATCGACGTCTCGGGCCGCGGCGCGCTCGCCCTGTTGGAGCGCGTGGCCGGCAATCGGATCGACCGGCCGGTGGGGACGGTCGTGTATACGCAGCTCCTCGAGAGCAATGGCGGGATCGCGGCCGACGTCACCGTGACCCGTTTGGACGAGGAGCAATTCAGGGTTGTGACAGGTGCCGGCTACGTCAACAGCGATCTCGGCTGGCTCCGTTTGCAGATGCGCGAAGGCGATGCGGAGGTCGAGCTTCGCGAGACGACCGAAGAGCTGTCCGTAATCGGGATGTGGGGACCGAACGCTCGTGATGTGCTGGAGCGCGTGACGGATGCCGACGTGTCGGAGGCCGGGTTTCCTTTCATGCAGGCACGCCGGATCTCCGTCGGAGGAGCGCAGGCGCTCGCGCAGCGCGTGACCTACGTCGGCGAGCTGGGCTGGGAGCTCTACGTCGAACCGGGTTGGGCGGTGCAGGTATGGGACCGCCTGATGGCGGCCGGGCGGGAGCTCGGCATTCGCGCCGGCGGCTATCGCGCGCTCGACTCGCTCCGCATGGAGAAGGGCTACCGCTATTACGGAACCGACCTGACCCAGCTCGACAACCCATTCGAGGCCGGACTCGGTTTTTGCGTGCAGATGGACAAGGGCGAGTTCAACGGACGCGAAGCGCTGCTGGCGGCGCGGGAATCCGGAATCAAGAGGCGATTGCGGACACTGGCAATCGGCGGCGATGAGTACCTCACGATCTACGGCGGCGAGGCCGTGCACAGCGAAGGGCGCGTGGTGGGACGCCTGCGGAGCTGCGCTTACGGGTTCACGGCAAGAAAGAACCTGGCGTACTCGTACCTGCCCGTCGAGCTGAAGCCCGGAGGAACTGTGCAGGTCGAAGTTTTCGGCCAGCTCATCCCCGCAAGCATCACGACCGATTCGGTTCTCTCGAGGCAGGGCGCAAAGCCGTGACCGGGAGCCGGGTCGATGATGCGGTCGCCCGAGTTTCGCTGTGGAAGGGCAAGGACGTGAATGTGTCGCAGCTCTCGGGGGGGCTCACGAACGAGAACTATCTCGTCGAGGCCGCGGGCCAGCGCTACGTGATGCGCATTCCGGGCCAATCGACCGAGCTGCTCTCCATCGATCGGGCGAACGAGGTTCATAACACCAAGGCGGCCGCCAGCACGTGCGTCGGCCCGCAGGTGCTCGAGCATGTCCCCGGGCAGGACATTCTCGTGCTCGAGTTCATTCCCGGTCCGACGATGTCGGCGCGAACGCTGCAATCACCGGAGATGGTGGAGCGCGTGGCCTCGTCCTTCCGCCGGCTTCACTCATCGCCCCGGTTCCTCAAGGACTTCGACATGTTCCGGCTCATCGAGTACTACCTCGGGATCGTGGACGAGCACGAGGTCACGATCCCGGATGGATACCGCGACCGGCTGCTGGTGGTCTCCCAGATCGAGCGCGCGGTGGGCGTTGGCGCGCTTCCACCGGTGCCGTGTCACAACGACCTTCTCTGCGAGAACTTTATCGACGACGGCACGATGCTGCGGATCGTCGACTACGAGCTGAGCGGCAACAACGACCCGTGCTTCGACCTCGGGAACACCGCCCAGGAAGCTGAGCTCGACCAGGACCTCCGCGCGTCGTTGTGCGCGGCGTACTTCGGCCGCGCGGACGCGCAGCAGCTCGCTCGGATGAACCTCTTCGCCTTGATGTCGGATGTCGGCTGGACGTTGTGGGGCGCCATACAGGCGAAGATCTCAGCTGTCGAGTTCGATTTCGTCGGTTACTACACCGGCCGCTGGGAGCGGGCGCTCGAGGTTTTGAGCTCCGAACGCCTGCCGGTCTGGCTGGAGGACGCGACCAAAACCAAGGTTTGACGGCATCCCCTGCCGGTGCTACGGTTCGGCGCGGTATATCGCTCGCATATCGGTCGAGCGCTAAGGAAAGGGGTAGGTCATGGGATGGCAACGCCGGTCATGGCGCTGGTGGAGAGCGCGGACTCGGCTCGCTCGCAGAGCGAGGAAGCCTACCTGCGAATCCGCGAACGCATCGTCTCGCTGGACATGCCGCCGGGCTCCGTTGTGAACGAGGGCAGGCTCCGCGAGGTGCTCAAGATCGGGCGGACGCCCATCCGCGAAGCGCTCCAGCGCCTGGCGCGCGAGAACCTGGTCAGGTCGGTCCCGCACCGCGGCACCTTCGTCACCGACGTCAACATCACCGACCTCGCCCGCATCACGGAGGTGAGGGTTGTCCTGGAGGCGCATGCCGCCCGGCTGGCGGCCAACCGGTTGTCCGCGTCCGACCGCGCGTGCTTTGCGGAGCTGCTGCAGGTCCTCGAGCACGGGCGGCCGAAGGTGGACCAGCGCGAGCTCATGCTCCTCGACCAGCAGATCCACAGGCAGATCTACATCGCAGCCCGCAACCCGTTTCTCGAGGCGACCCTCGAGCGCTACTTCAACCTGAGCCTGCGCCTCTGGTACCTCGTGCTCGACCGCGATGTCAGCCTGCGCGAGGCCCTCGAGGAGCATGCCGAGCTGCTGCGCGCGATCCTGTCCGGCGACGCGGACAGGGCCGATGAGAGCATGCGCCGCCACGTGACGGGCTTCGAACGTGCGATTCGCAAAGTGCTGGTGGAGAGGTAATGCCAAAGATCTTTTTCGCCACCGACCTGCACGGTTCCGAGATGTGCTGGCGGAAATTCTTGAACGCCGGCCGTTTCTACGACGCGGACATCCTGATCTGCGGTGGGGACATGACAGGCAAGGCGATCGTCCCGATCGTCCAGGAAAACGGCCATTACACGGTCGTGCTCGGCGGCGAGAGCCAGTCTGTGGAGCTCGCGCAGGTGGCAGACGTCGAGGCGCAGATTCGGCGGAAGGGCTACTACCCCTTGCAGATGACCCTCGACCGCCTCAACGAGCTCGACCAGGATCCTCAAAAACGAACGGAGACCTTCCAGCAGGTGATGCTCGACGGCGTCGACCGGTGGATGGGCATGGCGGCGGAAAAGCTGCGCGGAACCGGGATCCGGATCTTCGTGTGCCCCGGCAACGACGACGAGATGGAGGTGGATGACGTCATCCGGCGTTCCGACGTGGTCGAGCTAGGCGAGGGCCGGGTGCTCGAGATCGACGGCTTCTCGATGATCTCAACCGGTTGGTCCAACCACACACCGTGGAACACCCACCGGGAGGAAACCGAGGAGAAGCTCGCCGAGCGCATCGAGGCGATGGCCGGCCAGCTTCCGGATGCCTCGAAGGCGATCTTCAACCTCCACTGCCCTCCGTTCAAGTCAGGCCTCGACGAGGCGCCCGCCATCGATGCAGACCTGAGGCTGCTGCACGGGGGACGCGCTCTACGCCCGGTCGGGTCCACCGCGGTCCGCGAGGCCATCGAACGCCATCAGCCACTGATCTCGCTGCACGGCCACATTCATGAGAGCAAGGGGGCCGTGAAGATCGGAAAGACGCTCTCCATCAATCCCGGAAGCTCGTACGAGGAAGGAATGCTTATGGGGGCCATCGTCCAACTCGATGCCAAGAAAGGAATCAAGAGCTACCAGCTGGTCAACGGATGAAGAGGTAAGGAGGAAGCAACATGGCCGATACCACGATTGGGTCCCCGGGCGCCGCCGCGCGGCCCGGGCTGTTCCTGCGCAACGCGACAGGCCTGGTCAAATCCTGGTCGACCTTCGACGCGTTCGTCTACTCGTTCTGGTCGATCAACCTGATCACGCTGGGCCTTTACGGCATGTCGTACGTGTACACGGTCCCCGACGGACAGCTGCTCGCCGGGATCCTGCTGTTCGGGGTACTCGTCAGTTTCCTTGTCATCACTTACGCAATGTTGGTGAGCGTCATGCCGCGCACGGGCGGTGACTACGCCTGGCAGAGCCGCGTTCTCGGCGGTGGGCTCGGCTTCGTCCTTTCGATCACCGGGTGGTGGTTCACGCTCTTTCTCTGGGCGCCGATCTACGCCAACATCCTGGTCGTCCAGTTCTTCTCCCCGCTCGCCTACACCCTTGGCTGGAGTGGCGTGGCCACGTTCTTCACCAGCAAGACCGGCATCTTCGTCTCGTGCCTGATCGTGCTCGCCTTCGTGAGCATCGTCGTCACGTTGGGCATGGAGACATACGCGCGCATCCAGAAGATCTGCTTCTGGATCGGGATCGCGGGACTCGCCGTCGTCTGCGCGCTGCTTCTGTTCGCGAGCCCGCAGGACTTTCAGAACGCCTTCAACCGCGAGGCGACGAGCCTCTTCGGTGCACCTGCCAACGCATACCAGGGCACGATCGACGCAGCGAGCAAGTCGTTTGCAGGCTCGAGCTTCTCAACGTTCTCATTCGGCCCGCTGCTTCTTTTGCTCCCCTGGCTGGCCTTCTATCTGCTCTGGCCCAACTGGGGCGCCACCCTCTACGGCGAGGTCCGCGGAGCTAAAGACATCCGCAAGCCTTTCTGGAGCATGTTCGCTGGGTTGTGGGTCACCGTCGCGATGGTTGCGATCGTCGTACTCCTGATCAATAAGACCATCGGCTGGAACTTCTACCAATCGGCGAACGCGGCTTACTGGAACAACTTGTTCGCGGTCCAGGGCGCCCCTGCACCGCCAGTTCCCATCTGGCCTTACCCCGTGATGTTCGCGGGATTCCTGGTCGCCAACCACCTCTTCCAGGCCCTCCTCATCATCGTCATGGGCCTGTGGTTCTTCGGCTGGGCGGGAACCCTGTTCCTGTCCTCGACCCGCGTCATCTTCGCCGCCGCGTTCGACCGGGTGCTGCCTTCGTGGGCGGCCAATATCTCCGCCAAGCGGCGCGTGCCCTACGGCGCGCTGGTCCTGATGATCGTGCCGTCGGTGGTGATCAGCGCGATCTACGCCTACAGGCCCGACTTCACGAGCGTGTTCCTGGACGCCACCGCGGTGCTTGCCCTGACCTTCCTGGCGACTACGGTTGCAGCGATCATCCTGCCCTGGCGGCGCAAGGACCTCTACGACGCGTCGCCGATCGCGAATTACAAGGTCGCCGGGATCCCACTGATCTCAGTCGCCGGCGTGATTACTGGTTTGTTCCTGCTCTTCATGCTCTACCAGTGGTCATTCAACCCAGACAACCTGTATGGGACATCTCTGCAGAAGACGCCTAATTCCGTCATCTACTTCGTCGCGACCTACGCCGTAGCCGTCGCGATCTACGTGATCGCGCGGGTCGTCCGGAAGCGGCAGGGCATCGACCTGGCCCGCATCCACCACGAGATTCCGGTTGAATAGCAGTTCCACGGCCGCCGGGCTTCTGCCCGGCGGCCACCTTTTCTAACCATGCTCGAATACACACTCCGCACCTACCAGAGCCCGACCCGCCTCGTCCAGCGCCTTGGCGCGATCAAGGAGCTCGGGACCGAGGCAGGTCTCCTCGGCATGCGCCGGCCGCTGCTCGTCACCGACGCCGGCGTCAAGGCTGCGGGCCTGCTGGACACGGCGCTCGAAGCCCTGCGCGGCTCGGATGTCGAACCCGTCGTCTTCGACAAGGTCAAGGCAAACCCGGGCGTCGAGCTGGTGGACGCCGGCGCCGCCGAGTACCGCGCCCAGGGGTGCGACGGCCTGGTCGCGATCGGCGGCGGCAGCTCGATGGACACCGCGAAAGGAATCGGGGTGGTCGCCGTGCACGACGGGAGCATCGTCGACTACGAGTGGGGCCACAGCCCGATCCGCTCGCGGATCCCGCCCATGATCGCCGTACCGACAACCGCCGGCACCGGCAGCGAGGTCACGCTGTGGGCGGTCATCACCGACCCCAAGCGCAAGATCAAGTTCAACGTCGGCGGCACGCCGGACATCGCGTCATGGGTCGCGCTGATCGATCCAGAGCTCACGATCAAGCTGCCGCCTGGGGTCACCGCCGGCACGGGAATGGACGCGCTGGCCCACGCGGTCGAGTGCTTCACGATGGTGTACCACCAACCCTTCACTGACGCGGTGGCGCTGCTGGCGATGGAGTACGTGGCGCGCTACCTGCGGGTCGCGTTCTCGCAGGCGCAGAACCTGGAGGCGCGATATCACATGAGCGCCGCGGCGATGCTGGCCGGACTCTCCTACGGAACCGACTCCGCCGGCGCCGCACACGCGATGAGCCAGACCGCAGGAGGTGTCCACGACGCACCGCACGGTGCGCTGACGGCGCGCCTGCTCGGACCGGTGATGGAGTACAACCACTCCGGCGAACCCGAGCGGTTCGCGCGCATGGCGGTGGCGTTTGGGCTAGACACCCGCGGCGTCTCGACGTGGCGGGCCGCCGAGATGGCGGTCGAATACGTCCACCAGCTGACCAAGGACGTCGAGATCCCGGGGATGGTGGAGCTCGGCTTCGGCGAGGACGAGATTCCGATGCTCGCCGACAAGGCGTTTGCCGACCCCCAGACCACCGGCAATCCTCGCGATGTCGATGCCGCCGCCTACCGCCGCATCTATCAGCAGGCGTTTGACGCGAAGCCCAAACCCAATGGAGCAAGGAAATGACCATCGACGTCGCCCGCTCGGTCAAGAAGATGTTCGTCGACGGTAAGTGGACCGAATCGGAGAGCGGCCAGCTCTTCGAGGCCACGAGCCCGGCCACCGGCGAGGTGATCGCCCAGGTGCCAAAGGGAACGCGGGCCGACGCCAAGCGCGCGGTCGAAGCCGCTCACAAGGCTCGCGCGGGAATGGCTGCACTGAAGGGCTTCGAGCGTTCGAAACGTCTGCACCGCATCGCGGAGGCGATCGAGAAGCGCCGCGAAGAGCTCGGCCATCTGCTGACGCTCGACCAGGGCAAGCCGCTCTTCGCGGAGGCGCTCGGCGAGGTCGACGAGGCGGCCGAGTATTTCCGGATCGCCGCCGAGGACCTGAAGCGGCTCGAGGGCCGGGTCCTGCCGTCGGCCAGCCCGAGCAAGCTCGTGCTCGCCCGCCACTACCCCCGCGGCGTGTACGGGATCATCACGCCCTGGAACTGGCCGCTCACCATGGCGGCGGAGCTCATCGCCCCGGCGCTCGCCGCCGGCAACACCGTGGTCTGGACACCGGCGACGTCCACCAGCGTCATCTCGGTGGCGTTGATGGAGTGCCTCGTGGAAGGGGACTTTCCGGCGGGAGTGGTCAACCTGGTCACCGGTCCCGGGGCGGAGGTGGGCGACGAGGTCGCCGGACATCCACTGGTCGACGGAGTCGGTTTCGTCGGTTCGACGGAGACCGGCGCTTCGGTCGCGCGCCGTGCGGCCGGGAAGCACGTGATGCTGGAGCTCGGGGGCAACGGTCCGATGGTGGTGTTCGCCGACGCCGACATCGGCCGCGCGGTGGAGGGCGCCATCGTCGGCTGCTATCTGTGCGCGGGACAGAGCTGCACGGCCGGCGAGCGAATCCTGGTCGAGGAACCTGTCCGCGACGAGTTCGTGGCTCGCCTGGCCGACGCCGCGCGCGCCTTGCGCCTTGGAGACCCGTTCGCGCAGGACACGACCCTCGGTCCTCTGAACAACGAAGGCGTCGCGACCAAGATGGACGAGCACGTCGCGGACGCCCTCAAGCACGGCGCCAAGCTGGTCCTGGGCGGTGAGCGCGCCAAAGGCTTTCCGACCCGACTCTACTACCACGCGACCATCCTCGATGGCGTCGAGCCATCCATGCGCGTGAGCCAGGAAGAGACGTTCGGCCCGATCGCGCCGATCATCAAGTTCCGCGACGAGAAGCAGGCGCTGGCTCTGGCGAACGACTCGCCGTATGGGCTGCTCGGCGCCGTCTACACGAAGGACCTCTCCCGGGCCCTGCGCTTCGCGGATGGGCTCGAGACCGGTTGGGTCAACATCAACGAGTCGACCAACTACTGGGAGGCCCACCTGCCGTTCGGAGGCCGCGCGGGCAAGAAGAGCGGCATCGGGCGAGTGGGCGGACGCTTCGCGCTCGAGCAGATGACGGACCTCAAGACCATCGTGATCGAGATCGAGGGCGTGTGACCTTGGAGTCACGGCCGCTCGAAGATCCCATCGAGGAGGCCGAGCGCGTCGCCGAGGCGGCAAAGAGCAAGCAGTTGGGGCTCAAGCTCCTTGGCGGGGCGGGCATCCACCTCCACTCGCCCAGCGCGCGCAAGCCGCCGCTGAAGCGGAAGTACGGCGATCTCGATTACGCGATGTCAAAGAGGGACCGGAAGGGCGCCCTCGAATTCTTCCCGGAGCTGGGCTACGAGGCGAACGAGCGCTTCAACCTGATGCAGGGAGATCGACGGCTCTACTTCTACGACTCGCACAACGGCCGCCAGGTCGACGTGTTCATCGACGTGTTCAGGATGTCGCACATCATCGATCTGCGCGGACGCCTCGAGCACGACGGCCCGTGCGCAAGCCCGTCCGACCTGCTGCTGAGCAAGCTCCAGATCTACGAGATGAACCGCAAAGACCTGGTCGACCTGGTCGCGCTGCTGCTGGACCACCCGGTCGAAGCCGGCCGGGGGGACGAGGTGATCGATGCCGGGTACATCGCGCGAGTGGCGGCCGAAGACTGGGGGCTGCACCGCACGCTGGAGGTCAACACCGAAAAGCTTCGGGCCACCCTCGACGAGCTCGATGTCGACCGCGAGCTCGTCCGCTCGCGACTGGACCAGCTGTGGACCGCGGTCGCGGCCCAGCCGAAACCATTGAAGTGGAAGCTCCGCGCCCAGGTCGGCGACCGCATGCAGTGGTACGAGCTGCCGGAAGAGGTCCGGTCGCCCTACCAGCCGGAGTAGCGATGGCCGGCCTTCCGACCCACGCGCGCTGCGTCGTCATCGGCTGCGGCATCGTCGGCAACAGCGTCGCGTATCACCTGGCGCGGCTCGGGTGGCGCGACATCGTCCTGCTCGATAAGGGCGCCCTTCCGAACCCGGGCGGTTCGACAGGCCACGCCTCTAACTTCATCTACCTCGTCGACCACTCCAAAGAGATGACGGCGCTCACCATGGACAGCGTCCGCCAGTACAAGGAGAACGGGGTCTTCACCCAGTCCGGCGGAATCGAGGTCGCTCGCACGAAGGAGCGGATGCAGGAGCTCACCCGGCGGATGGTCTCCGCCGAGTCGTGGGGAATCGCGCCCGTTTCGCTGGTCACCCCGGCCGAGGTGAAGCAGCTCGTTCCGTACATCGACGAGTCGATCATCCTCGGCGGTTTTTACACGCCAGGAGTGGGGGTGGTCGACTCGCTGCGCATGGGCACGCTCATGCGCGAACAAGCCCAGAGTTCCGGCGCGCTGCACGTCGCGCCGAAGACCGAGGTGACAGGCATCGACGTCGAGCACGGGCGCGTTCGCCGCGTGCGTACCACCGAAGGAGACATCGAGGCTGAAACGGTGGTGATCACGTGCGGGGTCTGGAGCCCGCGCATCGCGCGAATGGCGGGCGCGCACATTCCGCTCACCCCGGCCGTGCATCAGATGATCGACGTCGGACCGGTGCCGCGGTTCAAAGGAGCGAAGAGCGACATCGAGCATCCGATCGTCCGCGACATGGACACCAACATGTACGAGCGGCAGGCGGGCGGAGACCTCGAGATCGGCTCCTACGCCCACCGACCGATCCTCTACGACCCGGAGGACATCCCGTCGATCGAGCAAGCGGCGTTGTCGCCAACCGAGTTTCCCTTCACACAGGCCGACTTCGAGCAGCAGATGCAGCACGCGCTCGAATTGATGCCCGAGATCGTCGGGGACGAATCGGTCGGTGTGAAATACGCGATCAACGGCATCCTGTCGCTTACGCCGGACGGCATGCCCGTGCTTGGCGAGTCGCCTGACGTGAAAGGCCTGTGGGCGGCGGCTGCGGTCTGGGTCAAGGAAGGTCCTGGCACGGGCAAGGCGATGGCCGAATGGATGGTGCACGGTGAGTCGGAGATCGATCTTCATTCCTCCGACATCGCCCGTTTTCACGAACACCAGAAGACGCGCACGCACGTGCGCGCACGTGCGGCGGAGGGCTTCAACAAGACCTACGGCATCGTGCATCCGAGCGAGCAGTGGGCTTCCAATCGCAACGTCCGCCTCTCGCCATTTCACGTGCGCGAAAAGGAGCTCGGCGCCACGTTCTTCGAGGCCGCCGGATGGGAGCGGCCGCAGTGGTACGAGTCCAACGCGCCACTGCTGGAGGAGTTCGGTGACCTGGTGACGCGCCGCACCGCGGAGTGGGAATCGCGCTGGTGGTCCCCGCTCATCAATGCGGAGCACCTGGCGATGCGCGAGCGCGCCGGCATCTTCGACCTCTCCGCATTCACGATCTTCGACATCGCCGGCCCGGGCGCGCTCGAGTCCGTGCAATGCGTCGCTCTCCGGCAGATGGACGCGCCCGTCGGTCGCGTCGTCTACACGCCGGTCTTGAGCCTGAACGGCGGCTTCAGGTCCGACCTCACGATCATGCGGCTGGGCGAGGATCGCTTCCGGGTCGTGACCGGTGGTGCGTCCGGCATGTCCGACCGCAAGTGGTTCCGCGACCATCTCCCCGCGGACGGCTCGGCGCAGCTCATGGACCTCACCTCGTCGATGACGACCATCGGGCTGTGGGGCCCGCGCGCGCGCCAGATACTCGAGAGTGTGACCTCGGACGACGTCTCAAACGAAGGCTTCAAGTTCGGCACGTGCCGGGAGATCGAGGTCGATACGCTGCGCGTGCTGGCGTCTCGCATCTCGTACGTCGGGGACCTCGGCTGGGAGCTGTACATCCCGATCGACCAGGGTCTGAAGCTCTGGGATCTGCTCTGGGAGGCCGGGAAACCACATGGCCTTGCTCCCTGCGGCATCGGGGTGTACGGGACGACCGGGCGGCTGGAGAAGGGCTACCGCGCCCACGGCAACGAGCTCGAGACCGAGTACAACGTGGTCGAGGCCGGGATGGCCGCTCCGCGCGTCAAGGAAGAGGAATTTGTCGGCAAGGCCGCCCACTTGAGGCATCGTGAGGAGGAACCCGCGGCCATCATGTGCACGCTGACGGTGGACGACCACCGCTCACGCTCGGGTGAGAAGCGCTACATGCTCGGCCGCGAGCCTATCCTCACGCGCGACGGCAAGCGGATCGTCGACCGGCGCGGACGCGGGTCGTACGTGACGAGCGCCGGGGCCGGGCCGTCGGTGGGCAAGCACCTCCTGATGGCGTACCTGCCGCCCGAGCATGCGGTGGTGGGCGAGAAGCTGACGGTCGAGTACATGGGCGAGCGCTACCCCGTGACCGTGGCCGTGGCCCGCGGCGCGACGGCGCTGTTCGACCCCGAGAACCTCCGCATACGGGCATGAAAACCCCACGAAAATGAGGGTCCTGGCGACCATCAAGAGGGTGCCGATCACCGGCGGCCGCATCGTGCTGACCGAGGATTCGCGCGCGATCGACACGCGCCATCTCGGCTTCACGATGAGCCCTCACGAGGAGTGCGGTGTCGAGGAGGCCGTGCGGATCATCGAGGCCAACGGGGGCGACTCGGTGGTGCTGACGCTTGGGCCACCTGAGGCGGTCGAGCAGCTGCGCGACGCGATGGCGCTCGGCATCGACCGCGCCATCCACCTCCAGACCGACGGCACCGAATGGGATGGCGAAGCCACAGCAGCGGCAATCGCCGAGGCGATTCGCGTGGACGAAGCTGCCAACGGGCCCTTCGACATCATCTTCTTCGGCAATGAGTCCGCCGACTCGGGCGGATTCCAGGTCGGCGTGCGCATCGCGCACGCACTCGGGCGCCCGTGCGTCACGGGCCTGAAGCGGGTGATTATCGACGGCGCCTCGGTTCGCTGCGAGCAGGAGGTCGAGGGAGGCCGCGACGTCTATGTCGTACCCCTGCCCGCCGTGCTCACGGTGAAGGAAGGCTTGAACCTCCCGCGCTATCCCTCCGTTCCGGGCCGGATGCGGGCGGGCCGCAAACCTGTAGCGGTCAGCACGCCCGGGAGGCCTGAGCCGCGCCTCGAGCTCATCAGGCTCGTGGTGCCGGCCGGCCAGGGCCGCCAGGCCGAAGCCCTGGGTACCGGCGCCGCGGCCGCGCCGGCGGTGGTCGAGATGCTGCGCAAGGCGGGCGTGCTGTAGTGGTCCTGGTCCTGGTCGAGCAGTCTGGAGATAAGGCCACGGATCCATCCCTGCAGGCGCTCACGCTCGCGAGATCGTTTGGCCAGCCTGTCCATGCTCTGCTCATCGGGTCCGCAACCGACCTGTCGGAGCACGGAGTCACAGTCGCCCATGTCGCGGAGCACGTCGCCCTCGGCGCCTACGCCCCCGACGCGTGGGCTGCGATCCTCAACCAGCTTGCGGTTGAGCTGAATGCAGGTGCCGTTCTCGCCGCCGGAACCGATCGCGGCAACGAGGTCATGGCGCGCCTTGCCGCCCGCACCGGGCTTCCGCTCGCCGCGAACTGCACCTCGGTTTCGCCGGGCCCACCGGTCACCGTGACGAGACTTCGATGGGGCGGCAGCCTGCTGGAGGAGGCGCGACTCAACAGCGAGCGTCCGCTGATCACGGTGGCTCCGCACGTGGTGGCGATCGAGCCGTCCTCGATGCCTGCAGACATCGAACCGTTTGCGCCGGAGCTGAGCGAAAAAGACCTGCTCGTTCGCGTGGTGGAGCACGTTCCCGCGCCCGGTGGGGGCGTGTCGCTGACCGAGGCCAAGGTGGTGGTGAGCGGCGGTCGCGGAGTCGGATCGAAGGAGGGGTTCGCCATCATCGAGGAGCTCGCCGGGCTGCTCGGCGCCGCGGTCGGGTGCTCGCGCGCCGTGACCAGCGCGGGGTGGCGGCCGCATACCGACCAGGTCGGCCAGACCGGGACGAAGGTTGCGCCCGAGGTCTACATCGCCTGCGGCATCAGCGGCGCCACGCAGCATATGGCCGGCCTGAAGGGAGCCAAGCGCATCCTCGCCATCAACTCGGACGCCCAGGCGCCGATGATGCTGAACGCCGACTACGCCGTGGTCGGCGACCTCAAGGAGATCGTGCCTGCGATCTCCGCCGCGATTCGGGCCGGGCGCGCGCAGGGCGCACTCAAGGGTTAGAAATGGTCGCCGCTTACGCAGCCGCCCTGGCAGTGGCGCTGATCCTGGCCGGAGGGCTCTTCGGCCGCCGGGCGTTTCTGCTCTTCCGCCTGGTTCGGTCGGGCAAGCCGGCGGCGCGCTTTGGCGACGTTCCGGCTCGCGCGAAGGCGGAAGCGGTCGTCGTGCTGGGGCAGAGCAAGCTGCTGCAGCGCCTTCTCCCAGGTGCGATGCACGCCGCGATCTTCTGGGGATTTCTCGTGCTTTTCCCGACCATCGTGATCGCGATGATCGGCGCGGTCGACCCGCATGCCACGCTGCCGTGGCTAGGCGCGCAGGGCTGGTACGCGCTTCTGGTCGACATCTTCGCGCTGCTGGTGCTGATGGGCGTCATCACCGCCTTCGTGATTCGCAAGGTGCAGCGGCCGAAACGCTTCGTCGGCAGCCACATCGGCGAGGCGGACCTGATCCTGGCCATGATCGCGGGCATCGTCCTGACGCTCTTTTTCTGGCACGCCTCCCAGATCTCGCTGGGCCTCAACGACTACCCCACGAGTTGGGCGCCCATCTCAGGCTCGATCGCGAAGGCGCTGCACGGCCCGTTGGTCCCTTACCTCGAGCGCGCCGCGGTCTGGGCCCACGTGCTGATCATCCTCAGCTTCCTCGTCTATCTTCCGTATTCCAAGCACCTGCACATCGTCGTGGCGGCCTTCAACGTTTATTTCGGGCGTACCCGCGCCCGAGGCCGGCTCGAGCCGATCGACTTCGAGCAGCCCGAAGCGGAGGTGCGGTTCGGCTCGGCGCGCGTCACCGACATGACCTGGAAGCAGACCCTCGACGCAATGTCGTGCACCGAATGCGGGCGATGCCAGGACGTGTGCCCCGCCTACGCGACCGGTAAGGCGCTCTCGCCAAAGCTGCTGATCATGGCGATCCGCGACCAGGCGATGGCCGAGGGCCCGAAGGCGCTGGCCGACGCCACGTACACGCCGCCACCCATCGTGCCGAATGCGGTGACCGACGACATCGTGTGGGACTGCGTGACGTGCGGCGCGTGCGTGCGCGAATGCCCCGTGGGCATCGAGCACATCGACCACATCATCGACCTCCGCCGCAACCTGGTCATGGTCGAGTCGCGGTTCCCGGACGAGGCAGGAGCCATGCTCCGAGACGTCGACCGTTCCTCGAATCCGTGGGGCAAGCCGCAGGCCGACCGCACGCACTGGGCCGAAGGCCTCGGTGTGCGCCTGCTGCAGCCGGGCGAGGCGGCGCCCGACGTCCTTTTCTGGGTGGGCTGCGCGCCGGCGTTCGACGAGCGCGCGCGCAAGGGCGCTATCTCAACAGCCAAGCTGATGCTGGAGGCGGGCGTCGACTTCGCGATCCTCGGCCCGCGCGAGGCTTGCACAGGAGACCCCGCGCGCCGGATGGGTGACGAGTACACGTTTCAGCGCCTGGCCGGCCAGAACGTTGCGACCCTCAACGAGACTGGAGTGAAGCGAATCGTCACGACCTGCCCGCACTGCTTCAACACGATCGGCAACGAGTACCCGGACTTCGGCGGCAGGTACGAGGTCGTTCATCACACGGAGTTCCTGGCCGAGCTCGTGAGAGAGGGCAAGCTGAACCCGCTGGCGAGCGAGCAAAAGATCACGTACCACGACTCGTGCTATCTCGCCCGGCACAACGACGTCCGCTCGCAACCGCGAGAGCTGGTCGCCGCGGTCGGCCAGGCGGTTGAGATGCCGCGCAATCGCCAGCGCACCTTCTGCTGCGGCGCGGGCGGCGCGCGGATGTGGATGGAGGAGAAGCGCGGCCGGCCGATCAACCACGAGCGCGTGCGCGAGGCGTCCGAGACCGGCGCGGAGACGCTGGCGGTGGCGTGCCCCTTCTGCACCGTGATGCTGGATGACGGCGTGCGCGAGACAGGCGCCAAGCTGCAGGTCGTCGACCTCGCGACCCTGCTATCCGAAGCAGTCGAGCGGAGGCGAAACGGAGCCCACCCCGAAAACCCCACCGAGTGAAGATGGCCGTGCGGCCCTCGGCGATGAGGCCGACCGGCCCTTGGCGAGCAGCAGCCCAAACGTCAGCGTGCTCTTATGCGTCGGCTGATGGCCGTCGTGTGCGCGGCGGCTCTGCTTGTAGCTTGCGGGTCGGCGACGGGATCGAACCCTTCCGCCAGCCCGGCCTCTACTCCAACCGTGCCGCCGAGCCCGCTCTCCTCGCCAAGCCCGAGCCTGAGCCCCAGCGAATCGCCTTCACCTTCAATCTCACCCACGCCTCTCGCCTCGCCGATTCCGCCGGCCGGCTTTGTCTGCGCAGGCAACAGCGGCGGTTCCGTCGCGACCTCCACCGTGACCACCGTCCGTGTGGGCCAGCATCCGGGGTACGACCGCTTCGTGATCGAGTTTGGTGGCGGCGTTCCGAGCTACACAGTGACGCCCCAGAGCACCACCGTATTCTCGCGTTCACCACGAGGCGACCAGGTCACGCTGGAGGGCAGCTCCGGCGCACTCATCGTGATCCATTCGATCACCAACTGGACGGCTTACACGGGCCCCACATCGGCCCTCCCTCGTTATGGGTCCCTGCGCCAGGTGATGCAAGTGGAGAACTTCGAGGGCTACCAGCAGTGGGCGCTCGGCCTCGAGGGCACCCCGTGCCTCAGGGTTTTCACGCTCGCCTCGCCCAGCCGGCTCGTCGTCGACATCGCAGCCTAGGTCTGCCCAGGACGCCTTCCAGGCCGCTGCGTTCGTCAGCTCAGGCCGACGATCTCTCCGTTCTCGTCGATGTCGATGCTCGCGGCGATTGGCGTCGTCGGCAGACCCGGCATCGTTCGCATCTCCCCGCAGATCGGGTAGATGAAGCCCGCGCCCACGGAGGCGCGCACCTCGCGCACTGGCAGGACCCAGCCGGTCGGGGCTCCCTTGAGCTTCGGGTCTGAGGAGATCGACAGGTGCGTCTTGGCGATGCACACGGGCAGCCGGCCGAACCCGTTCGCCTCGAAGGAATCCAGCTGCCTGGCGGCGATCGCGTCGTACTCGACCCCGCGGGCGCCGTAGACGCGCATCGCGACGGCTTCGATCTTCTCGCGGAGTGTGGCCGCGTCCGGATACAGGAATTTGAAGGTGCTCGGCTCGTCGGCCGCCTCGGCCACCATCTGGGCCAGCTCCGTGGCGCCCTTCCCGCCCTGGACGAAGTTGTTGCAGACCGCCGACCTCACACCCAGGTGCTCGGCCAGCTCGCGGATCGCGCGGTGCTCAGATGGGTGGTCCCCGGGAAATGCGTTGACCGCGACCACCGGGGTCACCCCGTGGATCTGGATGTTCTCGACCTGCTTGCGGAGGTTGGCGGCGCCCGCGAGCACGTCGTCGGGGTTCTCCATCAGCAGCTCCGGCGGCAGCGGCCTTCCGGCTACGACTCGGTACTTGCCGGAGTGAACCTTCAGCGCTCGAACGGTGGCCACGATCACCGCGGCGTCCGGCGCGAGGCCCGACGTCCGGCATTTGATGTTGAAGAATCGCTCCGCACCCATGTCGGCACCGAAGCCCGCCTCGGTCACGAGGAAGTCACCGGCATGGATGCCGATGAGATCGGCTAGCACGGAAGAGGCGCCGTTCGCGATGTTCCCGAAGGGTCCCGCGTGGACGAGGACCGGCGTGTTCTCCAGCGTCTGCAGCAGGTTGGGCTTGATCGCGTCGAGCATGATCACCGTCATCGCGCCGCCCGCGTGGAGGAAGTCCGCCGTGATCGGCTTCCCATCTCGTGCGAGGCCGATGACCATGCGGCCGAGACGCTGCCGCATGTCCTGGAGGGAGGTCGAGAGGGCCAGCACCGCCATGACCTCGGACGCGGCGGTGATGTCGAAGCCCGTCTGGCGCGTCACGCCGTCTTCCGGTGCGCCGAGGCCGACGACGACGCTGCGGAGCACCCGGTCGCTGACGTCCAGCACGCGCCGCCACGTGATGCTGTGAAGGTCGATCGGAAAGTCGCGAAGGCTGTGATGAATGTAGTTGTCGATCATCGCTGCCAGCAGGTTGTGAGCCGACGTGACCGCATGGAAATCCCCGGTCAGGTGCAGGTTCAGCCGTTCCATGGGCACCACCTGGCTGTATCCGCCGCCCGCGGCCCCGCCTTTGATCCCGAAGGTTGGTCCCATCGACGGCTGGCGGATCGCGACCGTCGCGCGTTTGCCAATGAGACCCAGGGCGTCACCCAGCCCGACCGTCGTCGTCGTCTTGCCCTCACCGAGCGGCGTCGGCGTGATGGCAGAGACCACGACGTACTTCGCCTTCGGCCGGTCAGCCAGCTCGGCGATGGCGTCCAGCTTGATCTTGGCGACCTCATGCCCGTACGGCTCGAGCAGGTGAGGACCGATGCCCATCCGCGCCGCGATTTCCGGCATCGGCAGCAAGCGCGCCCGGCGCGCGATGTTGAGATCCGAGGGGAATGTGACGGCCATGGCTCCTCCTAACTAACTTGTAATGCGCCCGGCATTGCGCCGCTAGGCCGTGCGCGCCAGCATTTCCTGACGCCACCTCTCGGTCGGCTCGATCTCGTTGAACGTGAACACGTGCAGGCCGGCGACTCCGCGGTCGGGTGCGGCGAGCTCGGGGAACAGCGCGTTGACGAAGCGCTGCGGGTCGTAGCCACCCGGCTGAAGCATGCGCAGGAACCAGTTGGAATGTCCGCGGAGGAAGCGCGCTGAGTCGACGATGCCGATGCGCGTCGAAATGCGCAGCAGCTTGGCCGGATCCGCCACCCCTGCCATCCCGACGTGGATGGGCAGCTCGACCTTGCGCCGGCGCACGCGTCCGACCCACTTCTTGACGACGCGCGGATCGAAGCAGAGGTTGCTGACGATGTAGGTCGCGATCCGCCGCTTGTCCCACATCGCCTGGATCGTCATGTCGTCGTCGATGAAGCTGTGACTCTCGGGGTAGCCGGAGACGCCGATGTCG
>JBGPEO010000025.1:0-24063 GCA_041482895.1 Candidatus Dormibacteraceae bacterium
CACGAGCTCGACCAGGTCTTCTCGCGACCACCCATCCGAGCCTCGAATGTCGATCTCTCGCACCCACAGGTAGCGGAGATCGGTCACCGCCTCGTGGCCGCTGGTGGCGCCACAGCACACTAGCCTCCCGCCTTTACGCACGGACCGTAGGGATTGACCCCACGTGTCCTTTCCTGAGTAGTCGACGACCACGTCCGCGCCGACTTTTCCGGTCAGCGCCCATACCTGCTTGCCAAACTGCCCGTCCCGCGCGACGACCGTCTCGTCGGCGCCGATCTCGCGCAGCCTTGCGGCCTTCGCCTCGCTGCTCGTGCATGCGATCACGCGGGCGCCCGCAGCCTTGCCGAGTTGGACGCATCCGACTCCGACGCCGCCGCTGGCTCCGACCACGACCATCGTCTCACCCGTGGTCAGCTTGGCTCGAGTGAGGATCATCCGGCGCGCCGTGCCGTAAGCGACAGGCAGACTGGCGAATTCGACCATCCGGCTTTCGTCCCGGATCGGCAAGAGATTGGTGACCGGCACGGTGACGTACTCCGCCAACCCGCCGCGCCGAGTCTCGCCCAGCATGCCATCGCCTTCGATGACGGGATCCACCAGCACTGGAGCTCCGATCTTGACCCCGGCGGCGTTCGGCCCGAGGGCTTCCACCCAGCCCGCGATGTCGCCGCCGCCGATGTGCGGCAGGGGGACCGGCAGGCCGGGCATGCCCCGCCGAACAAAGATGTCGAGGTGATTGAGAGCGCAAGCGCCCACACGAACGAGCGCCTCGCCGACGCCGGGCTCAGGCCGCTCGATGGTTTCGACCACGAGACGGTCGGGGCCGCCATGCTCGCGGATGACCGCGGCCTGCATCAGCGCCCGAATGCCAGAGCCTCGCTCAACGATTTCTCTCACGTTTGCACTCGTCGCCCGGCAAGCTGTGCGCTCCGGCTCCCGGCCTCCACTCCCTTCAGCGCGCTGACGATCTCGTCGCTGTCCATAATTCGAACAAAGCCGCGGCGGAGCGTTTGCAGCTCTGCCTCCTGGTGCACCGGTGAGTCGCTGGAGTTGATGTCCGACCCGAAGATGACTTTATACCCGTGCCAGAAGGCCTCTCGAGCTGTGCTGCCGCAACAGTAGTTGGTCATGGTTCCGCAAATCACAATCGTGGTGACCTGGAGAGACCTGAGGACCAGGTCCAGTTCCGTGCCGTGGAAGCCAGAGTAGCAATGCTTGAGGATGACAAGGTCTTCGGCTGCCGGCTTCAAGTCCTCGTAGATCGCCACGGTCTGCAGGAGGTCGTGTTCGAACTCAGATACGCCGCCGCCCAGCGGAACCACCCATTCCGTGATCGGAAAGTTCAGACCGCGAAGGCCGACCTCGTAGGCGAGGTAGATCACCGGCGCCTTCGCGGCGTGGAAAGCGTCAATCACGCGCTTGATCACTGGCACCTGCCGCGTGGCATCGGGAACCCAGTAAGGACACCAGTTCGGCTTCACGAACTCGTCAATCATGTCCACGATTACAAGGGCGGTGTGACCGGCATCAACTTCAATGGCGGCCTGGCTCTCGCGGTACTGCTGCTGCGCCCTTTCCAGGATCCACTCTTCCGTGAACTGACCAAGTTTTGGTGTCATTGCACTCCTGGCTTTGTTGACGTGACTCCGTTCATGCCTCCTCGACCTCCGCGGCTGCGATCGTCCAGCGTCGCGTCTCACTCGATATGTCGCGACGCTGGATCCGCAGCGTCACGAGGATCACGACGCCGACGCTCAACCATATGAGGATGGTCGGGATCGACCAGCTGGCAGGGTAGGCGAGGGCGTTGCCGGAGTAATAGAGCGCCGGCAACAGAAGAAGCAGCCCTCCGATTGGCACGACGATATGGAGTAGCGGGTTGAACTCCGATCGGCCTTTAGTGAGGAAATAGACGATACAGCCCACGCAGCTGACGATGTAGAGCGTGATGAAGACGAGCGAGACAATGGTGATCATGTAGACGAACCCGTTGAAAGGTCCGCCGAACTTCCAGGCACTAGCGAACATCGCCGCGGTTGAGAGCGCAGCCGTTGCCAGAGCGGCGATGTAGGGCGTCCGGTACCGAGAATGCACCGTCGACAGCGGTCGCGGCAGAACTCCTGCGCGGCTCATGGCAAACAGAAGGCGAGTCGTCGCGTTATACCCTGCCTGCGTCAGTGCCACCAGACTGTTGAGGATAGCCAGCACGACAAAGAAGGAGGCGATGCCCGACACATGCCCAGTCATCTCACGCCACGGGTCCGGCGACGCTAGAAAGCCGCCCAGGTGGTCCGGCCCCCAGGCGACGACGGCCGTATACATCGCGAACACATAGAACAGGCCGATCAATGCAGCCGCGAGCGTGACTGCGCGGGGAACCACCAGTTTTGGCTGCTTGGCCTCTTCAGCAAGCTGTACGGCAGAGTCGAAGCCGACGAACGTTGCTAGGGCGTAGACCACGCCCAAGAAGATCCAAGTGAGCGTTGACTTGCCAGGCTGAGCCGCGTTGGCGGGATTGAACACGTCGAGAGTGTTAGCCGCGCCGGCGTGGACAACGAGAATCAATGACACCACCGTGAGAATGCTTACCTCGATGATGCCGAGGACCATCGTGACGCCGGTCGATGCGCGAACGCCAAGGTAGGTCGTGACGAGCGTTGCTGCCAGCACGATCAACGAGAGCACCCACCAAGGCGGCGTGAAGTGAAGGTAGGTGGTGCAGAAGTCCACGCCGACGATCCCGAACAGCAATGCCCCGACCGTCGGAAGGATGAAGGCCATAATGGCGTAGCCCCAGCCGACCATGAACCCGGTGTCGGGCCCGAACACTGTCGCGGCAAACGAATAGAGGCCGCCCGCCCCAGGGATACGCGCCGCCAGCTGCCCGATAGCCACGGCAACCAACACCGCGGCAATCAGCGCAAGCACCATTGCAAACGGGGATGCTTTTCCCGTGTTCGCAATGATCAGGCCAAGCCCGAACACGATGCTGGCCCCCGGGCCCATCACTCCAATGGCTTGAAACAGGACCCGGCCCAGCCCGATCGATCGATCGAGGCTCGCCTGCGGCGCAATCGGCGTCGTCGGACTCATCTACACGTCCTCCTGAACAAAGTGCGGATAGGAGGGCAGCCGCAATTGGCTGCACATGCGACGAGTCCGCTCCGCTGGTCCCAAATTGGACGCGAGCGCGAAACCCGCCTGGCTGCGGGTTGACGGCGTCCCACCTTTCATCTCTCCCTCCTGTCCGCGATCGCCGTCGCCTGCGGGAAATCCGAGGCGGTCCGGCCCGATCCTTGTGATAAGGTTACTGATCTGATCAGAGCTGTCAAGGGGCGGTAAGCTACGTCGCAATCGCGTGCCCCATACTTGATCATCGCGACGCGCGAATGAGGGCCAGAACACATCGGAGTCGAACGGGAGCGCTGACCGGGACCGCTGTCTCAAAGCGCCTGGGTCGTCGGATGCGCACCGATGGCACGCTGGCAGATGCCTTGTACCAGTCTCTCAAGCGCGCGATTATCGAGAATCGACTCGAGCCCGGCACCATCCTCTCTGAGCAGACGATCGCCGCTCGCCATTCGGTAAGCAGAGCCCCTGCCCGTGAAGCCCTGAAGAAGTTGGCGGGAACTGGATTAGTCACGGCCCGGCATCGTGTCGGCTATCTCGTGACCAATGTCAGCGTCGCAGACATGGAGGAGATCTTCGCTATGAGGCTCCTGCTCGAGCCCTTGGCCACCGAGCTCGCGGTGCCTCGACTGATCGGCGACGACATCGAGACTCTAGAGACGCTCGCCTCCCAAGTCCACGGGGTCGCCGAGGCTCCCGTCAAGGATCACGGGAGGCTCTATACCTCGCTCAATGCCGACTTCCACAGGGAAATCGCGAGGATCGCGGGCAATCGACGACTCGAGCGCACAATCAACGCCCTCATTGACGAGCTAGAGAGGGTGATGGTCCTGCTGGCATACAGCTCGACCATCGACCAGCTGCTTGACCAGCATTTTCAGCTTCTGAAAGTCATGCGCGAAGGCAATACTGTGACGGCGGCGGAGGTTATGCGCCAGCAGCTCACACACGACTTTGAGCTCATGCGACCTCTTGTTCTCGGGTCAGGCACTCCTCTGAGCTTGCCCACGATCACCTGATCGTCTGGGTGGCGCCGCCGGTCCCCGGCTACAGAACAAAGGCGCAGGATCCCAGCGTATCGGCGGCGAGGGCGGCCCCGTTGTCCGAGCTGTCGATTGGGGGTAGTTATCGTCAGCCTGGCGTCAAGCACCGAACGCCGCTGCACCACGGATCCGTTCTGATCCTTAAGTTGTCGCCGACAGCTGCTGGTGCTTCGTACGGCGAGGTCCAACAAGCACGCTGAGGAAACCTCGTCATCTGTTGTTCGTTAGATGTCGCCGGTCAGGCGCCGCTCAGAACACTAGCGGCATCACTGTCTCGGCGAACCATTCGATCCGTTCGAGGTACTCGTTGGGCGACTCCCATGCGAAGCTAATGCAGAGCTCCGTGAAGCCCGCCTCGCGAAACCGACCGATGGTCTCGGCTACCTCGTCAGCCGACTCCGGGTTGCGCATCTGGGCTACTGCTGGCTCGTCCACCTTGATGCTGTGGCTGATGCTGCGCAGGGCACTCTCGGCTTCTCCCACGGCAAGGGTGTAACGAAATTCCAGAAACTCGGGGTCACGCCCACGAGCCGCTGCCCGCTCCTTGATCTTGTCGACGGCGATCCGCAAGTTAGTCGTGGACTCGTCTCCCATGGGCATCCAGCCGTCTCCGAATTCGAGCAGCCGCTCGGTTGCGCGTGGGCCGCTGCCGCCGATCCAGATCGGAACGTGCGGGCGCTGCACGCATTTTGGTTCGAAGACGATATCGGAAAACCGGGCGTATTTGCCCTCGAACCGAGGCTCATCCTCCGTCCAAAGGATCTTCATTGCTTGCAGGTATTCGTCTGTGATCGCACCCCGCTCGTGATACGGGACTCCCAACAAGTTGAACTCTTGCTCTAGCCAGCCGACGCAGGCGACGAGCGTGAAGCGCCCACTTGAAACTACATCCACGCTCGCGATCTGCTTGGCCATTGGGAGTAGGCGCCTATATGGCAGAACGAGGCTGCCGACCAACCGGATGCGGTCAGTGTGATCGGCTATGTGCGTTGTCAGCACGAATAAGTCGTGCCACACCGACGTGACGCCGGCTGCATCTGGGCCGGTCGGACAAATTATGTGGTCCGAAATGCTGATGCTGCTGAAGCCCAACTCCTCGGCGCGGCGCGCCGCCCGAGTCATCGCGTCCAGGCTTCCCCACCTTCCGTATGGATACAGCCATAGCGAGAAGCGCATCCTCTAAGGCACACCCTTCTTAATGCGGCCCAGCCGAGGATCGACCTCGAGTTCCAGTGCCCCAAGCACCCCTGCCGGTCGCCAGCGCAGCATCAGGATCAAAGCGACGCCGAACACCGCCTCGGAGATTCCGACCGCCGACTGCACTTCGATCGGGCCGATGCTGAATCCAGCCTCGATCCGGCGCAGCAACTCCGCTAGCACGCTGATGATCGCGGCCCCGACCAGGGCGCCCGAGATGCTGCTCAGCCCGCCGATGATCGCCATCACCAGCACTCCGACGATCTGTGACACAAAGAACGAGTCGGGAGAGAAGGCGGTGAGATCCTGCGCATATAAAGCCCCACCCACACCGGTTATGAATGCCGAAACCACGAAGGGCCACAGTCGTGCCGGCAACCGCCGCACGCCCGACGCTTCCGCGGCGATCGGGTCGTCCCGCACCGAGCGGGCCCTCAGCCCCAATGCCGACCATTTGAGCCAAGCGCTCACCACCACTACGGCGATCAATGAGCCAAAAACCCACTCGAAGGTTGCGTCCCGCGGCACCCCGAAGAAACTCTGGGGCCCCCGTGTGATGGCGTGCGCCTGGCTCAAGACGTTGTTGACGATGACGAGCAGGCCAAGTGTTGCGATGGACGCTGCTGCGCCGGACAACCGCATGATCGCGAGCCCCATCACGAAGGCGACCACGGCTGCGACGCTCCCGCCGATCAAGAGAGTCCAGAACGTGGGCAACTCTGTCTGGCCGAGGAAGTGGGGCAGCGATGGAAGGAAGATCGACTTCATAGTGACAGGCACTGACACGATGCCGGCAGCGTACGCACCCAAGCCCATGAACGCGACGTGGCCGAACGACACGATGCCGGTGTTGCCGACAAAGCACTGGAAGCCGACCACCATCACGGCGTTGATGCCAAACAGAATCACGATGCCGGAGGTGCTCGCCCCCGTCACCTGCACCACCAACCAGGCCAGCAGCGTCACGAGGCCAGCCACGACCACCGGCCCGAGCATGCCCACGAGCAGCCCACTTCGTCCCTCAGGCCGATCCCTGCGCAGCGCGATCAGCGCCATGTCACAGACCCGCACTCGGGCCGATGAGGCCGCGAGGGCGCAATAGCAGGATCCAGATAACGATCAAGAACACGATGGCGTCGGAGTAGCCGAGCGCGGCGAGCGGGAGGATAGCGCTGAGGGACACCTCGAGGGCTCCCAGAACCAAACCGCCGACGACGGCACCGCGCGTATTGCCAAGGCCGCCCAGCACGATGGACACGAACGCCTTGAAGGTGGGGTCGAGGTCGGAACGCGGAGTAATAGCTCCAACCTTCGCGAACCACAGCAGCCCGACCACACCGGCGATCAGGCCGCTGATGGCGAACACAACGGTCAGCACCCGCCCAGGACTGATGCCCATCAGCCGTGCCACATCGGGCTGTTCAGCGGCGGCGCGAATCTGGACCCCGAAAAACGTTCGGTTGAGAAGCAGGTAGAGTCCCAACACGACGACGACCGCTGTCGCGATCGTAATGAGTTCGATCGCCGGAATGCGCAAGCCTCCGATGAACAGAACCTTGGTCAGGAAATCCGGCACGCGCAGAATCCGAGGATTCTCGCCGAAGAATAAGAGCGCTCCGTACTGCAGCACCAGCTCGACCCCGAACGACGTTATGAGAAGCGTGACCGGCGGTGCTGTGAGAAACGGGCGGAAGGCAACGCGGCCCATGGCAATCGACAGCCCGACGGCGAAGACCAGGCAGATCGCCACGACCACGACTGCCGGGAGACCCGTGTCGATCAGCGGCACCGCGACTAAGGCAGTCCAAACCAGCAGCATCCCGTAGGCAAAATTGATCAAGTTCATCACGCTGTAAACGAGCGTCAATCCCAACGCCAGCAACGCGTAGGTCGATCCGACGCTGAGAGCGTCGACCACCCGCTGGATGACTACGGTCATTTCGTCTCGTCCACCGGTTCGGTGGTCAGTCCGAAATACGCCTGCAGCATCTCCTCGTCGCGCGTAAGCGCTTCGGCGCGCTCCTCAAGCACCTTCTGACCAAGCTTCAGGACGCAGGCCCGGTCGACGAAGGCGAGCGCCCGCCGGGTCGACTCCTCGACCACAACGAGGCTCTGGCCCTGCTCTCTCAAGATTCGCAACGCCGCGTAAACGTCGTTGCCCACCTTCGGCGCCAGCCCAAGGCATGGCTCATCCAGAAGTAGGAGTTTCGGCTGCGCCATCAATGCCCGTCCGATAGCCAACATTTGCTGCTGGCCTCCCGATAGCTTTGAGGCGAGATCCTTGCGGCGGCTGCGAAGCACCCCGAAAAGATCAAATACGCGGGCAAGGCCTTCGGCCATATGGCGGCCGGCCTCGCGAGCCCCGAATCGCCGGCGCAAGGAGGTCGCCCCGACCAGCAGGTTTTCTTCGATCGAAAGGGTGGCGAAGATGCCCCTGCCCTCTGGGGCAAGTACGACGCCAAGCGCAGCGCGGTGCTCGGCGGGAGTGGAAGTCACATCTTTGCCGTCAAGCAGGATCTGGCCTTCCCAGGGCCGGACGAGACCAGCGATGCACTTCATCAGGGTGGATTTACCGGCACCGTTTGCGCCCAGCACTGCTACTGCCTCACCGGCGCCGACAGAGAACGAGACGTTCTTTAGAACTCGAGTCTTGCCGTAGCCGGCTACCAGGCCCCTAACTTCGAGGAGGCTGCTCATCAGGCTATGCCGAGATAGGCCTCGACCACGTTTTTTTGCTGAAACGCCTCGTCGGGCAGACCGACGAAGATCACTCGACCCTCATCGAGCACCTGAACCCGGTCGGCGACCTTAAGCACGAGTGACATGTCGTGGTCAATCAGGAGAACACTGCACCCGAACTCGGCGCGTACATCGCTCAGAAGCACCCGCAAGTCTGCCGTCTCGGCATCGTTAAGGCCCGCAGCAGGCTCGTCGACAAGCAGCACCTTGGGCCGGCCGGCCAACGCCCGTGCGATTTCAACCCTGCGCTGATGGCCGTTGGGCAGCTGCGACACCACTACACGTGCCAGCGGCTCGAGCCCAAGGCGGGCCATGAGCTCCCGGACGACTTCATGCTTTCGGTCAGCGCGGTCGGCAGCGTTCACGCCCACCTCGATGTTTTCGCTGACGGTCAGGTCCCGGAAGAGCTGCAAATTCTGAAACGTTCGAGCGACGCCAGCTTTGGCTCGCCGTACTCGCGACCAGCGAGTAATGTCGTGACCTTCCAGTGCGATATTTCCCGAAGTGATCGGCATCACGCCTGAGATGCAATTCACAAGAGTCGTCTTGCCAGACCCATTGGGGCCAATGAGGCCCAGTACCTCGCCGGCATTGACGGTGAGGTCAACCCCGGCCAGAGCCACAACCCCTCCGAATCGCCTGACCACATTGCGAACCGACAGGCGATCGGGTGGCGCCGCGGAGGACATCAACCCTCTGGCTGCGGGCGACGGATCAATGCCGCCCGTCGCCAGAGAGCCCTTTGATTCTGAAAGATCGATGGATGTGCTACTGCGAAGGGTAAACCGCGATCTTGGTGAAGTCGCCAGAAGGCGTGAATCCAACAACCGTGCCATTCCACACCGCGTATCCCTTGTTCCACCTATGAAGCACCGCGCCCGGGAGCTGAACGTCGGTCTGGGCGGCGATGGCCTTAGACGCCGTCTCGGCGTCGATCACGCCCGACTGGTTCAGCGCTTTGGCGATTGCCAAGAAGTAAAGGTAGGCGGTCGGGGCGTTCGTTTGCTCTGGGAACTTGTTGAACTTCGCCTGGTATTCCTGGGCGAACTTGGTCATTCCCGCATCGGTTGCGGAATCCTTGCCCGCGCCCACCCAGTAGGCGATCGTGACGCAGTACACGTTCTGACTGCCGCTCGTGCCGACCAGCGCCGGAAAGTCTCGGGTGTCGATCGTGACGTCGCCCAACACGGGGGTGTTGATGCCGGCAGCCCGTAGCTGCTTCACAAAAGTGCCGACCGGCGGGAAGGTAAGAAGCGCATATATCGCGTCCGGCTTTGCATTCGCCGCCTGGATTTTGGAGATCGTCGAGCCGAAGTCCGAAGCGGTGAATGAATTGTTGATGTCGGTGCCGACGACCGTGACGCCAGGAGTTGCCTTGTATGCCGCGTCCTGCTCGGTAAAGTACGCCAGCGCCTGGTTCTCAACGAAGTAGGCGTTCTTCCAACCCTTGCTCACGGCGAACTTGGCAGCGTCGCCGCCGAGGACGTCGGTGGTGATGCCGCCACTGAAGAAGTGCGGACCCACCGCCGTCCCGAACGCGGTCGACGAGGCGGCCGCGGACAGCGTCAGCAATCCGGCAGCCTCACCCGCCTGCGCGGCAGCGATGCCCTGGTCGAAGTCATCTGGCACGACCAGGATCTGGACGCCCTTGCTGATCATGTCCTGCGCAACCTGGGCAGCGACCGCGGGGTTCGACTGCGTGTCACCGGATATGGTCGAGATCTGACATCCGTGAATGCCGCCGGCAGCGTTGACCTCGTCAATCGCGATCTGCATGCCCTGGGCGCCTGCGATGTCGAAGAAGGAGGCGGCTCCCGTCTGCGCCTTGTCGATGCCGATCAGGAGATGGCCGTTCTTGCAGGCCAGCGCGCCGGGCCCCGCGGTGGGAGTCGCCGTAGTGCCACCGCCTCCGCACGCGGCCAGCAATGTCACGACGGCTCCGGCCACCAGCGCTCTAAACCCGTGCTTCCCGGTTGTCATTGCATCCTCCCCTTCATGCCGAGCCATTGCGGAACAAATCTGGGCGCGGTCCGCGATGCCCGCATCGTGAACACATGCTCGCTCAGCGCTCAATCGGAACCGTAGCGCAGTACTTACCTGTCGTCAAGGGACCCGTAGACCGCCCGACGCTTCCTCTTGCCTGAAAGCCATGGCAACCGGCCGAGTCGGCATGCCTGTGCTGCCCAGCAGCTTCAGTGGAAAGGCGAGGAACGCGAACTCGTACAACCTCTCGCGAGCGACGTCCTCGAGCCAGACGTTCTCGAACAGCGGCGCGCCGGCGGTCGCAAACAGGTACGCGTGAACAGGCAGGAATGAGTCGGGCTGCTCCGGCGGCAACGCCTCACCACCAGCATCGACGCCGATGCACATGCATCCAAGTTCCTCGCACAGGAACTTCGCGGAGTCCATGCCCAGCCCCGGCGGAAAGCTCAGAAAGCGATCCTGGTCAGGCCAGCGGCGCATCCGCCCGGTCCGCAAGAGCGCGACGTCACCGGCCCCGAGCTCGGTCGCGGCCCTCGCTAGTGCCTCGCGAATGTCCTCGATGGTGATCACATACGAGTCAGGTAGGCAGTCGACTCTCTTCGTCCCCGCGACGTCGAGCAGGACGGCCCTTGCGACTATCGGTGGAAAGCTCCCGCCCACCGTCCAAGCCCGGCTGCCGAGGTGAGTGTCGGCCGTCCATCCGTTCCAAAAGCGCCCGAAATGTCCGATGTGGTTCAGGCCGCAGAGGTGCGTGCCGGTGTGCGTGTACATCGTGACCGCTGAGCCGGCATAGGAGTAGGCCTCGTTGGCGGCCTGACCGGCGCCGCTGCGGTCGTCGTTGACAGTTCCTTGCGGCGTGTGCGTCATCCAGATGTCGTACTTCGGATCCATGGCTTCAGTCCATGAGGGCATGCCTATGAAGTAGTCGACGGCGAGGTCGAATATGCGCGAGCCGTCAACACGAGCCAGCACCTCCGCTTGCGACGCCGGCGTCATCCAGTTGAACCGCCCGATCTGGTCATCTGGTCCCCACGGACTTCGCGCGACGGTCAGCCCGTCGCGCTCGAACAAGGGATCAAAGCGCATGGCTGTCGTGGATCAAGCGGTAGATTCGGAACCCGTGATAACCGCGAATGCGGTCTACGTGCTCGTCCCATCCGACCGCCCCCTCATACTCGGGAGTCGAAAAAGGCCGGGTCGGATCCTCGAGATCGTAGATGGCGAGGAACCGAGGCTCGCCGTCGATGCACTCGTAACGGCGGCCGCCGAGCCATCCCGGGCAGGCCAGGATCTCGGGAAAGTGAACTTCGTTGTACCAGCGGTTGAAGCTGCCGGCGTACTCAGCGTCGATGTCGACGGTGACGACGTTGATCAGCGCGGGCTGGACCAGGTGGTCGCCCGCCTCGTGGATCTGGCGATAGGTTCGGGCGTGATAGTCGCGGATGCCACGGCGTTCAGCGATCCCCGAGTGAAATGGCGCGGCCGAGATCCGCTTTCCGGCAAGGCTCGGATCCAATTCGTAGATGGTCAAAAGATGTGGCTCGCCCTTCAGGCACTCGAAGCAGCGGGCACCCAGCCATCCCGGCCTGGCCAGTATTCGCGGAAGGTGCTGGCGAATGAACCACTCGTTGAACGCACCCTCATCCATCTCTGCGTCCAAACCCGCGACGTGGATCAGGGGCGCGGAGGCCAAGTCGCCGCCTAGGACTTCGCCGCTGGGGCCGGCGAGCTGGAGGCCAGGAGGTGTGCCACGAACCACTCGCCCGCGATTCCGGCGACAGCCTGCAGGGTATCCGCATCCTCGTACAGGCTCAGGTGTGTCGACTTGGGCACGACGTGAAATCGCTTGCGATTTCCCGGTATCGCCGAATAGGCCTGCGCGGCAAGGTCCCAGTGCGTGTGGTCGTCGCCCTCGGCCACGACGATCAGGGTCGGCGTCGCCACCAGGCGCTTGATGAACGGCCACACGCTGTACGCGAGCAGCATCTCGGTCGACGCGGTGGTCGCGCGACCGTCGTATGCCGGCGCCTGGGTCTCCTTGAGGCGCGCAAACGTGACTCGGCTTTTTGGAAACGGCCACGTACCCAGGTCGTGCTCGTCGGCCGGCTGGTGCGGGAGATAGCGGTGCTTGCCGGTCTGATACAGCTCGCGCCTCGCGTCATCGACCGCCACCAGGAGGCGGCGAAGGCCGAGCGTGCCGTGTGACAGACGCATGCTCTCGTAGCCGTCGATGACGGGGACGATGCTGCTTACGGCACGCACGCGCCGGTCGAGGGCGCCGAGGATCAAAACGTGGCCGCCGCTGTACGAGATGCCCCACGCACCGATGCGCGCGCTGTCGACCTCCTCCATCTCTTCGACGAACGAGATGGCATTGCGGTAGTCCTCGATCTGCCTCCATGGATCGATGTGCTGGCGCGGCTCGCCCTCACTAGCGCCCATATGGCGGTAGTCGAAGATCAGCGACGCCAAACCGTAGCGCGCAAACGCCTCCGCGTACGAGGGCTGCGCCAGCTCTTTGACGTAGCACCATCCGCCGCCCATCACGACACACGGGTGCGGTCGGGGCCCGTCGGGCAGATACAGCAGAGCCGATATCCGCGATCCCTCGCTCTTGAACTCGACCGGCCTCGCGTTCACTTTGGTCAAGTCAGTACCGCGCCATCGTGCGAAGGCTAGCTGCGATCCGATCCGCAGTGGGAATGACCTCGTCTTCCAGGGGAACACCAAAGGGAATGGGGACCCGCGCCGCGCCCACCCTCGCGATCGGCGCGTCGAGGTCCATGAACGAATGCTCGGCGACCCAGCCGGCCACCTCCCCGCCCCATCCGCAGAACTCCACCGCCTCATGCACCACGACCAGGCGCCCGGTCTTGCGCACCGATTCGGCAATCGTCTTCGTGTCAAGCGGCCAGATGTAGCGAAGATCGACCACCTCGCACGAGATGCCTTCAGCTTCGAGGTCATTGACCACGTCGAGGCAGCGCTGGACCATGCGCCCGGCGGTCACGACCGTGAGGTCGTTCCCCGATTTGGCGACACGAGCAAAGAATCCGTGCGGTCCATCTTCCAGGTCTACCTCTTCCGAATTCCGGAAGTACAGATATTTGTTCTCCAGGAAGATCACCGGATCATCGCAGCGAATCGAGTCGCGCAGCATCCAGTAAGCGTCGATCGCGTTGCTGGGCAGGGCGACGATGAGTCCCGGCACGTGAGCAAATACAGACTCCAGGCTCTGCGAGTGTTGAGGCCCATGGTTGGTCCCTCCGCCACTTGGCATCCGGATGACCATTGGCACGTTGAACTGGCCGTTGCTCATGTAATGGAGCTTGGCCGCCAGGTTCACGATCTGGTCCATCGCTAAGAGCGCGAAGTCCGAGAACATCACCTCAACCACAGGTCGCAGACCCTCAACCGCTGCGCCGATCCCCCACCCGACGATGGCGTTCTCCGAGATCGGCGTATCGAGCACACGGTCCGCGCCGAAGCGGTCACGGAGGCCGAGCGTCGTGGTGAAGACCCCACCAAGCTTGCCGACCTCCTCGCCTATGACGATCACGCGGTCGTCGGCCGCCAGCTCCGCCTCGAGCGCGGCGCGCACGGCCTCGGCGAACTTAAGCTGCGCCATCCGCACCGAGACCGGGCGTTGCGTATACGCCATTCAGGGCTGAAGCAGGCAGCGCAGGCTCCATGGCGTTCGCCTCGGCACGTGCTTCACCAACCTGTCGATCGATTTCCGCGTCGATCCTCTCCAAATCTGCCTGCATAGCGAGGCCAAGCACTTCGCGCAGTCGGACGATCGGGTCATTCGATTCCAGCCAGCGGCTGCCGGAGTCTTTGGCACGATATCGATATTCCGGATCGCTGAGGCTGTGCGCGCGGACTCGGAAGACGACGCATTCGAGGAAGGCCGGGCGTCCCTTCCTTACCTCGCCCACCATCTCTTCGGCGGCCGTGCGGACCGCGAGCGCGTCACGACCGTCAATAAAGCGCGAGAGCATGCCGGTGGCGGCCACTATCTTGGTGATGGTCCCGGCTTCGCCGAAGACCTCATCCGTGGACATCGAGTGAGCCAGCCCGTTGTTCTCGCAAACGAACATGCAGGGCGACTTCCAGAACTGGGCCAGGCGCAGCGTCTCATGGAACACTCCCTGGGCAGCCCCTCCGTCGCCCGTGAACGCGACGGCAATATCGTCGCCGCCGAGTCGCCGCCGGGCCCAAGCCGCCCCCGCGGCCCACGGCAAGCCGCCAGCCACGATCGCGTTCTCGCCGAAAAATCCACTCTTGCGGTGATGCAAGTGCATCGAACCGCCACGCCCGCCGCTGGTGCCGCCGGCCTTGTTGAGGAGCTCGGCGAAGATCTCCACGATTGGAACGCCTTTTGCAATGGCGTGGCCGTGGCCGCGGTGGGTGCTGGTCACGATGTCTGCAGTCCGCAGTGTGGAGCACACGCCCGCCGCAGACGCTTCCTGGCCCATCGACGAATGAAACGAGCCGGTCATCTGGCCCTCGTGGTGCATCTTCTCGATCTCGAGCTCCACAGCCCGGATTAGCTTCATAGTCCGATAGAGCTCGAGCCCGAGCTCGGTTTTTCGATCGCCCGGAAGGCCTTTCTCCTTTCGAACGCGCTCCTGTCGCGTCGCCACTTCTAGCGGAGACCCACGTCGGCAAGATCGCCGAGCCACGCCGCCGGTGCAGGGATGTCCTTGACTGTCTTGAGGCCGGCCCCAGCGCGCAGAACCGCCGGGATGCTGTTGACCAACTGGGCGGCCGTCGCCGGAACTGGGTCCAGCCCTGGGTCGAGCGTGAGATGCACCGGATGCCGGCCGTTGATGGTGAATGTGTCTGCCGGCACAAAGCCGGATTCCCTGGGCCGTAGGTGCAGCACCAGCTCGAGCTGCATGAACTCCGCACCCTTCACCCGCCCAATCGCCCGTTGGATCAGGCCCTCGGTCGACCCGGCCGGGATTGCGCCGTACTTGGTTGGTGCCGGAGTCTTCGCGATTAGCGGTTCGAGGCTCTCCTCGACCGGTCCGTCGAGCAAAACTCCGAGGCGCTCACAGACCATCTCGATCGACTCCGGAAAGCCAACATGTCCGGCGATTCTCTTCGTCCGCCTGCCTTCTTCAAATTCGGCGGCGGTGTAGCCAATGCCGAGTCGGTGGTGGATGTTCTCGCCAAACCCGGTGGTGTCCACCACCCGACGGCCGAGGATCGACGTGACGTCCCAGCAGGCCCCCGAGGCCGCAGCCACCAACGCATCGAAGATCAGGCCGGGGTTAATACCGGTTCCGAGAACTGTGACATTCCTGGCTAGGGCGGCTTGTTCAATCGCGGCGGATTCTTGCGGAAACCGCCGAAACGGGTGGGCAAGCTGCTCGCACGGGGAGATGACATTCGCGCCGGCCTCGACGCACTCGAGCACCTGCGGCAGTGCGTCGGAGATGAACGAGCCAGTAGCGAGGATGACCACGTCGGGATAGTGCCGGAGCATTTCTGCGAGTGAGCCGACAACTTGCGGCCCATTCCCTTTTGTCCCGGCCACGTCCTTCAAAGACCGACCGATGTCACCTGCGTTCTGCGTCGCGGCTCCGACCACCTCGACGCCGCCGCGGTGGTCGACCAGAAGCCGGGCTACGGAAGCGCCAATCGTGCCCAGCCCACCAAGGCCTACGCGCACGCTGTTACCGGCTCTATCTCGTGCCATTCCCCCCCCGGTCAGCTCATCCGGCGCGCCCGGAATCGGTTTGCGCAGCACGCCGCGCACAGAGTATGTTCGCGATACGTGCAGATGTCCGTATCATGGATGGGCGCCGGAAACGTGTCAAGGCGGAGCCGCCAGCCTCATCTGACGGTTCAAGACTCGCGTTCATGCGCGCCGCTCCCGCCAGCCGGACCGTGCCATAGGATGCGATCGTGAGGTTCGCCGTCGACACCGGGGGCACCTTCACGGACCTTGTCATCGAAGATGACAAGGGGCGCCTGTCGATTCACAAGAGCGCTACGGTTCCGTCTGACCCGGTGCAGGGCATCCTCGACGTTTTTGAGGTGGCGGCTCGGGCGCGCGCGACCTCGTCGCGAGAGCTCCTGAGCAGCGGTTCGCACCTAATCCACGGCACCACGCGCGGATTGAATGCGGTCCTCACCGGCGCCACCGCGAAGACGGCGTTTCTGACCACGGCAGGCCACCCCGACATCCTCGTTTTGCGTGAGGGCGGCCGCACCGACATCTTCGATTTGCGGCGACCATACCCAGAGCCTTACGTCCCCCGGTCGCTTACGTTCGAGATTCCGGAGCGGATCGGGCCCGCGGGCGAGGTCGTGCGACCGCTCGACGAGGCAGCCGCCATCGAGGTAATCAAGACCCTTAGACAAGAAAGGGTCGAGGCGGTCGCCGTTTGCCTTCTGTGGTCGATCATGAACCCGGTCCACGAGCTGCGCGTCGGGGAGCTGCTGTCACGGCATCTTCCTGGCGTCCCCGTGACCCTTTCCCACCAGTTGAACCCCTGCCTCCGCGAGTACCGCCGAGCTTCGTCCACGTGCATCGACGCGTCCTTGAAGCCCGTGATGACCACCTACATTGCGGGTCTCCGCCGGCGCATCGAGGATGCCGGCTTCAAAGGCAGGGTTCTGATCGTCACGTCCGCGGGCGGGGCTCTCGACGCCGAGGACGTCGCCGCCACGCCGATCCACTCCCTGAACTCAGGACCGGCGATGGCCCCCGTCGCCGGCCGCTACTTCGCCGAGCTGGATACGCACGCGCCGATGGCGATCGTGGCCGACACAGGCGGCACTAGCTATGACGTGAGCGTCGTACGTCGCGGCCGAATCCCATGGACGAGGGAATCGTGGCTGGGCGAGCCGTACTTCGGCCACATGACGGGATTTCCGTCGGTAGACGTCCGCAGCATCGGAGCCGGCGGAGGGAGCATCGCCTGGGTCGACGAGGGCGGACTGCTGCACGTCGGTCCGGAAAGCGCCGGCGCCGACCCCGGCCCCGCCTGTTATGGCCGCGGAGGTACTCGTCCGACGCTAACCGACGCCTGCGTTGTACTGGGGATCATCGATCCGCACTACTTCCTCGGCGGCAGGGTCAAGCTCGATGGTGAGGCTGCGGTCGCGGCTCTGCACACCCACGTCGGTTCTCGATTGGGCACGAGCGACAAGGAAACCGCGGCGGCCGTCGTCCGGCTGGCGACGGAGCGGATGGTCAGCGCAATCGAGGCGATCACTACTCATAAGGGCATCGATCCGCGGCAAGCGGTGCTGGTGGGCGGCGGCGGGGCGGCCGGCCTGAATGTCGTCGCCATCGCCCGGCGCCTTGGCTGCGCCGAGATCATCGTCCCCACCCTTGGTCCAGCGCTGAGCGCCGCCGGCGCGCTCATCTCCGACCTGACGCGCACATTCGAGTCGATCGGGCAGACCACGGACACCGCCTTCGACCACGCGCGGGTCAACGGGATCCTCGAAGACCTCGAGGGGCGCTGTCGCGCGTTCATCGAGGGCCCGGGCGCCGGGTCCACCGACCAGTCGATCGAGTTCTCGGTGGAGGCGCGTTACCCGCACCAGGTGTGGGAACTGGAGGTTCCCATGCACACCGCCCGTATTCGGACCTACGAGAACCTGCGGAAGCTTTCCGCCGAGTTCCATAAGGTTCATCGCGACGTGTTCGCCATCGCCGATGAGTCCTCGATGATCGAGTTCGAGAGTTGGCATGCCCGGGCTCGCTGCCGTTTGCAGGAACCCGCGCGCCCCGAGGTGCAACAGCGCTCGGCCGGCCGACCTGAAAGCCGGCGGGATGTCTTCCTACCGGATCACGGCGAGACATCGATGGACGTCTGGAGGCTCGACTCTCTGCCGCTCTCGACTCCGATGCGGGGGCCGGCCATTGTGGAATCCGAGACGACCACGGTCGTGATCGAGCCTGATGTGGCCTTTGTGCTTCAAGCCAGCGGCACGTTGCACCTGTCGTTCGGCCGCGAGGCGGCCGTGACGACGGCAGGCAGCGCGGCGCGACAGTCCAGGGAGGGCTGAGAAATGGACGGAGTTCGCATGGCCGTCATCAGCCACCGGCTCGAGGCGGTTGTGGGCAGCATGATGAACACGATCTTTCGGTCGGGACGTTCGGGCGTGCTGAACAGCGCCCACGATTTCTCTTGCTGCGTCATCAGCGCGAACGATGAGCTCGTCATGGGCGCCGAGAGCCTGCCCATCCACATGATGAGCGGGCCGGACCTCATCTCCAAGGCGGTCAAGGCAGCGCACCCGAAGCTGCGGCGTGGGGATGCATTCCTCCACAACTCGCCATACAACGGCAACTCGCACGCGGCCGATCATTCGATGTTCGTGCCGGTGATCGACGAAGAAGGCAGGCATCGCTTTTCGGTCCTGGCCAAGGCGCACCAGGCCGACTGTGGCGACTCCCTGCCGACCACCTACATGGCGGGCGCCGTCGACGTATATCAGGAGGGCGCGCTCCTTTTCGATGCCTTCCGCGCGCAGACCGACTACGTCGACAACGACGACCTGATCCGCGCATGCAAATTGAGAATTCGTGTGCCCGAGCAGTGGTGGGGCGATTACCTCGCGTTGTTGGGACCGGTTCGGGTGGGCGAACGGCGAATGCTCGAGCTGGGTCAGGACCTCGGATGGGACGAAATGGACACCTTCGTCTCGGATTGGTTCGACTACAGCGAGTCGATCATGGCCGGGGTCATCGCCAAGCTTCCGTCGGGCAAGATCACCGTTTCGAGTCAACACGACCCTTTCCCAGGCGTTCCCGACGGGGTCCGCGTGGAGGCGACGATCGAGGTCGACAGTCCCCAGAAGCTGATCGAGGTCGACCTTCGTAACAACGTGGACTGCTTGCCGAACGGCCTCAATCTCACCGAGTCGACATCGCGGACCGCGGCCCTGGTCGGAGTCTTCAACAGCATCGGGGCGGGCGTGCCGCCCAACGCGGGCAGCTTTCGGCGCATACGCGTGCTCCTCCGCGAGAACTGCGCTGTCGGCATTCCGGTCCACCCGGCGTCCTGCTCCACCGCGACAACGAACCTCGCGGACCGCGCGGCCAGCGCCGTGCAGCGCGGCATGGCCGAGCTTTGCGACGGCATCGGCCTCGCGGAGGTGGGACCCGTGATACCTGCCGCCGCCGGGGTCGTATCCGGCCGCGACCCGCGCAACGGTGACAAGCCCTTCGTCAATCAAATCTTCATGGTGATCACGGGCGGCGCGGGCGCGCCGACCACCGATGCCTGGCTGACCACATTCCACGTGGGAGGTGCCGGAATGCTGCGCCGCGACAGCGTCGAGGTGGCGGAGCGGCGCCACCCCATCCTCGTCGAGGCGCAGCGGCTGCTTCCCGATACGGAGGGCGCGGGCCGGTTCCGCGGCGCTCCCTCTGCTTACGTGGAATATGGCCCCGTGGGGACATCGCTTTTCGTCGCTTATGGAGCGGACGGAGCGATGAACCCGGCTCTCGGAACGCGCGGTGGACTGCCGGGCGCGCCCTGCCAACACTTCAAGCGAACCATCAAAGGCGAGCTGCTCGAACTGCCACCATTCGCGATCGCCGAGCTGCAAGACGGAGAGCGCATCGTTTCGATCACGTGCGGCGGAGGAGGGTATGGACCCCCATCCGAGCGCGAGCCCGAGCGGGTGCGGCACGACGTGGCGGAGCGCTGGATCTCTGCGGAGCGTGCGCGCGACGTCTATCGCGTGGAGCTGAATGAGAGTCTCGAGGTGGACGCGCGGCAGACCGAGGCCCTGCGCTCTACCCGGTAACTGAGCGGCCTGCTTCGCCAACTCCGTCGAGCTCGAACAGACAGGATTCGTAGGGCCCGCAATCAAGCACGGTGGTTTCGACCATGGCAGGGTCCGCGCCTGCCAGCTCCTCAAGGGTGAGACGTCTCCACGCCTCACTATGGGCGCGGTCGCGAAGGTACACGTTCAGACGCCTGATGCCCGCCGGCTCAACGCCCGCGGCGGCGAAGAGAGCGGAGATGCGATGGGCCACAAAGCGCGCCCGAAATGGCGAGGTAGACGCTTCGGGTTTGCTGCTTGAGGTGAAGGTCGGCGGCATCGATGTGCACGCGGCCGGTGACTAAATCAGCGTCGGCCTTGGGTCGGTGATAAATCCACACGAGGTTGGAGAGGACCAGGTCGCCGGCCCGACGCAGCTCAACCAAAGCTGACACGCGGCCAGCATAATGCCCCATCGTGGAGGCCTCCCTCAGATCTCGAAGGTGAAACCGAGGCCGCCCCGTACCCAACCCGCTGACGCCGGAGAGGATGAGGTCAGCCGGGACGGAATTCAATCAGTAAATCGCGCATTCGCGATCATGGAACTGTTCACCGAGCGCCGTCCCGCCCTGAGCGTCAGCGAGATCGCTGAGTTGACTGGGCTGAACCGGTCAACCTGCTACCGCTTCTGCCAGACGTTGAAAGCGATCGGTTATCTGGAGGAGGTCGAGAGACGGCGGTTCCGGCCCGGCCTCAAGGCGATCAGCCTGGCTCGGGCAGCGCTCAGCAGTCGCGAGCTGCCAGAACTCGCGCTTCCCTACTTGCGGGAGCTGCAGCGAACGGTGGGCGAGGCTGTGAACATGAGCCTCCTCGATGGAACCGACGTGGTGTATGTGGCCCGGATCCTGAGCGACCACCTGATCACGCTGCGGCTATACGTGGGAAGCCGTCTGCCCGCCTACGCGACGTCGATGGGCCGAGCGATCCTGGCCTTCCTGCCTGAGAAGGAGACCGAAGCCATTCTCGACAAGAGCGATCTGCTTCCAATCACCGAGCACACGATCACCGACCGCCGGCGCCTCGAGGCGGAGCTTCAGCGCATCCGCGCCCGCGGATACGCCATCAACGATCAGGAGATGGCGATCGGCCTGAGAGGCGTCGCGGCGCCGATCCTGTCGTCCACCCGGCGTCCGGTGGCGGCGATCAATCTCTCTATCCCGCGACCGCTAGGGCCAACGGAGATCGAAACAAGCCTCGCTCCGCGCCTGCTCGAAACGGCCGAAGCGATCAGCGCCCTCGTGAGGCAGCTCGGCCTGGACTAGCGCGTGATCGAGCTCTGGCGTTGCTGCCAGACTTCCATGAATTCCAAGGCTAACGTCAGATGTCGCCTTGGATCACTGATCGCTTGGTTCATGGTGGTGACCGAAATGTGGGTCACGCCCAGCTTCTGCCAGGCCAATGCCGTGTCGACGCTGCCCGCGATGTCGTCTGAGCGCAGCTGAACCCGAGCCGCGAGCCCGAAGTCATCAGGGTTCCGGCCGCCGCGGGCCAAATAGCCCTTCAGTGCGCTGATCACCTTAGGGGCCTCGTCGAGGTCGTGGTCCAGAACAAATCCGTCCCCAATGGCCGCGGCTCGCTTGATCGCCACGTCCGCGTAGCCGCCGATCCAGATTGGAATCGGTGATGGCGGCCGTGGCCTCAGACCCGACGCTTCGATCATGTGATGCTCGCCGTGGAACGTAACCAGGTCTTCGGCCCAAAGACGCCGCAAGACAGCCACCTGCTCGACAACGCGCCGTCCACGGTCATGGAAGTTCATGCCGAGCGCGCGGTACTCCTCGGGGTTCCAGCCGACACCAATCCCGAGGCGGAGCCGACCGGCGGAAAGGAGCTGGAGCTCAGCCGCCTGCTTGGCAACCAGAGCGGTTTGTCGTTGGGGCAGCACGAGGACCTCAGTCACAAATTCAAGAGTCATCGTGATCGCGGCCAGGTAGCTGAAGAGAACGAAGATCTCGTGAAAGGGGTGGAGATCCGTGTAGGGGCCCGTTTCCCGCCAGCTATTCGGATCGGCGGGCCGATGCCCTAGGACGTGGTCGAAGGCAGCGAGAAAGTCGAAACCCGCCTTCTCGGCTCCCAGTGCGTAGTCACGAACGACCGTCACATCGTCGCCGATTTCGGTTTGCGGAAACACGACGCCGAGTCGTGTTCTCATCAAAGCTTGGTCACGCTGATTCTTTGCCTTCCCTCTCGATCACCATCTGTTCCGGCTCGTATTTGCCGGTAAGAATTCGCAGAATCGCGTCGCGAGCGAACCGCATTCCGTCGTGCTGTCCATCCCGGTAAGGAGCGTCCTCTTTGGCGGCGTTGAACTCCATCTCACGCTGGATCCTCTGCACGAGATGAGTGAGGGCCGCTTCGGTCGTCCCCGGCGCCGGCTGCGACAACTCAGCCAGCTCTGGCGGGGAGGCAAGGCCTTCGCGACTGAGTTCGGAGCGATAAGTGCGTAGGCCCAACGCAGCCGCCAACCGTTCTTCATCGAGACCGACGACCTGCTTGCCGCCAACTACGAGCGCGGGAACAACGATCTCTCCAGTGAGCGCGAGGAGATCCTTGCGCCATTTGGGTTCCTTCGCGATGTTCCGGTCCTCGAACTCGACCGAGTTCAGTGAGAGAAAATCCCTCACTCTGCAGCACTCCAGTCAAGTCGGATCAGTCGTGCCGTTGTTCAGCGTGTAGAGGATGACCTCTGGTGTGTCGCTCATTCGTGCCGAGAGTATCACCGTCGACGAAGCCCCGACTCCAAAGAACTCTAACCGTGTTGCTGTCGGTAAGGCTGAATTCTGCTTATCCGGTTTGCTCCGGTGCGATCTCTAGGTGTGCCGGTCGTGCTCGCCGCGGCCCACCCCGAGATTTGGGTGCCTGGCGCCAATCGCCGCGCACCAGGTGAACAAGTCGGATCGCCGTTGGCAGGTTCGCATTTCGGTTCAATCCAGAGCGGGCTGTCCTGAGATTGAGTAGTCGTCGGGCACCGCAGGAAACAAGCGACAGGTCACGAGACAAGACCAAGGCCAGCCGAGCTAACCGGATTAGTACAAGGCTGCATTATCGCGAGCATCGCATTACGGATAAGGTGGGCTGCTTAGCTCTTCAAAGCTCGGCGCAACAAGTTCGCTACGAGTATGGCCGCATCGGCCGCCATGCCTGCCTCTCGGCGGTTGGGAGTGGCCCGATGTTTGACATGATGCGCAACTACGATTGACGCATTCACCAGTCCGCGGATTTCCACGGCGTCGATTCCAGCCAATTCGACCTGGACGATGCGCCCAAGCCTATCCTTCGTTCTGTCCCGTGGAGGCGCAGCCGTCTCCCCGGGCGATAGGTGCTTCGCGGGGTCAAAACCCGCATCGCCCACAGCCTCGAGAACCCGGATACACGCGGTCCCGACCGATGCATAGTCCTGCGGGGATCGCGCCGCCTCGAATCTGCGCCGGAGGTCTTGAATCTCACGGTCGACCGTCGACCACCCGGTTCGTCGCAAGGGAGAAACCGGGTCAAGCAGTGCGTCCTCGAAGACCCGCATCTGCAAAGTCGTGATCGCTTCTTCAATCGGGTCGAACAGATCTTGCAAGTACTCGCGCCTTGCAGCCCAAGAGCCGGACATGCCTTCTTTCTTCCAATAGCTATAGAACGTCGCAAAGTTCCGGAACGGTAGCTTCGGAAAGTCAACCGCAATCCGCTTGCAGGCCATGCGGGCGGCGCGAATTAGGAGCTCAACATCGCGGTCGTCTCGTAATCGGTTCTTACTGTCTGTTCCATAGCCTTCCAGTTCGACATGAACCAGGTTGACAACCACATCGGCGACTTCCAAATCGGAGGCCCCAGGGATTTCGCCGGCGAGCACCGCCTCCGCGACATCCCGCTTGAACTGGAATGTCTCCAGATCCAAGGCGGCGACAGGCGCAAGCGCTTCAAAGAAGTTTTCGGGGCGCACTACTCGGTCGCGGTGCCCTTGCAAACTCGATTCATCGTTCGCCTTTGACACTAGGGGATCGGTTGATCCGTTGGCTGTAAAGGGTCGCGGAAGACTTATGGGCACCGTGGCTATCCACTGCGTTAAGGACGCAATGCTCAGGGGCTCGACGGCGAGGACCGTAATTTCGCTCTCATGCCTTCCTGAGTGGTCACATTCTCAATCACCAGTATTCCCAGCCCCGAGCGCGCTTCCTCCACA
>JBGPEO010000026.1:0-23829 GCA_041482895.1 Candidatus Dormibacteraceae bacterium
CAACCTGGCCTTTCTCTTCCCGACGGCGTTGAAGATCAGGTCATAGCGGGCTCCGTTCCGCGTGAAATCTTCCTCCGTGTAATCGATCGCCGCGTCGGCTCCGAGGGACTTCACGAGATTCAGATTCGCGGTGCTGCACACCCCGGTGACTTCGGCGCTAAAGTATTTGGCGAGCTGTACGGCAGAGGTGCCGATGGCTCCCGACGCTCCGTAGACCAGGACGCTGTGCCGGCGCTGGATGCTCGCTTTCTTCAGGAAGTACAAAGCCAGCAATCCACCGTAGGGAATGGCAGCAGCCTCCTCATAGGTGATGTTGGAAGGTTTGGGCGCGAGGATTGCTGTTTCCGGCAAGCATTTGTATTCGGCGTAAGCGCCAAATCGAAAGGCTGTAAATCCGTAAACCTCATTGCCTGGCTTGAACCGGGTCACGTCGCGTCCCACCGACTCGACCTCGCCGGCCAGCACCAACCCGAGTATGGGATTTCTCGGCTTTGTGAAGCCGAGCACGGCGCCCATCGGCAGCTTGAGCCGGAGTGGGACGTTGAAGGCCCTGACAATGCAGTCGCTCGCGGTCACCGCGGTCGCGAAGATCTTTATGCAGACCTCACTGCTCTTGGGGGTCGGTTTTGGTAGATCTCTGACCTTGAGGACCTCGGGCGGCCCGTACTTCGTGCAGACGACAGCTCGCATTGCTCCCTCCCTATTCCGCTCCAGTGAAGACCTTTGCTTATCGACTTCCGCCAGCCTAGGACGTAAAGGTGCGCCGCAAAATCCGCGGAATTACCGATTTCTGTCGCCGCTCGGGCGCTCGCTCCATGAGTGCACCCCATACAAACACCGATGTGGCTCGCGGGTTGCAGAAACGGAGCGTGGGGTCCACCCAATCGAGGGTTGGCCTCGGCCATTCTGTCGGACTATTCTTTCCGCCTCATGATCGTCGTGACGGGGTCGACAGGTCGCGTAGGCGGGCTTGTGGCTCGAAGGCTCGAGGCCGGGGGCCATCCGATGCGGCTCCTGGTACGCGATCCACATCGCGCTCCCGCGATTGCTGGCGCGGAGGTGCACGTAGCCGACTACGGCAAACCTGAAGCCCTGGCCGAGGGCCTCCGGAAGGGTGATCGCGTGTTCATGGTTTCACTGTGGATCGGCGGCGATACGCGCCTTGACCTGCATCGTTCGTTTGTCGAGGCTGCCGCCAACGCGGATGTGGCCCAACTCGTGTATCTGTCCTTCGTCAACGCGGGCCCGACCGCGATCTTCTCCCATGCGCGGGAGCACGGCGCCACGGAGGCGATGCTGAAGGCATCGGGCGTGCCGTGGACATCGATTCGCAACAGCATGTACGCGGACGACATCCCCGGGTGGTTTGACCCGGATGGGGTTGCGCGTGAACCGGGTGACGACGCGCGGATGAGCTTTTCGTGCCGGCCTGAGCTCGCCGACGTGATCGCGGCCGTGCTGACCGAGCCCGGACACGAGGGCAGGATCTACAACATCACCACGCCTGAATCCGTATCCATGCGGGAGCTGGCGCAGATCGCCACCAAAGTAACCGGCGAGGAGTACCGGTACGAACCGATCTCAGACGGCGAGTGGATCGAAAGGTGGAAGGCCCAGGGACGGCCCGAGTGGGCCCTCGAAGCAGGACTGACCTCATACGAGGCGCTGCGAGCCGGCGAGCTCGATGTCGTTTCCGACGACTACGAAAAGGTCACAGGCCGGAAGGCCGCAACCATCGCGCGGGTCATCACGGAGCTCGCCGACGAGATGCCGCTAGCCGCAAGCGCGGCCGACTCTTGAAATCGGTGAGCGAAGACTTCGAGAGTGACGGTTGGGAGCTGAAACTGTTTAAGGCCATCGAACGCCCGGACTGAGCCCGGAGAGTGGGTGCGAATCCGGATAGACTCGACACGATGCTGACCGCTTTCATCCTCATAGAGGCGGATCGCGAAGGGCTCGCCCACCTGGGGCCGCAGCTGGCCGCTGTCGAGGGTGTCGCCGAGGTCTATACGCTGACGGGTGAGTGGGACTTCATCGCCGTCGTGCGGGTGCGCGAGCACGACGACCTCGCGAAGGTCGTGACGCAGCACTTGACTCAACTCGAGGGGATCGAGCGCACCCAGACGATGGTCGCTTTTCAGCAGTTCTCCGCCCATGACCTGGAAGCCATGTTCGGGCTGGGCCTCGAGGACAAGAAGGCCTGAACGACCTTCTGGCGGTCGCGCTGCGCGCCGCGCGCGCCGGCGCCCGCGTGCTCATCGAAGCTGGACTTCCGAGACCCGGCGTCCAGGCCGACGTCAAAGGCGCCGGCGACTACGTGACGGCATTCGACCGGCAATCCGAGTCCGCCATCCTCGAGGTGCTTGCCCGTGAGGCGCCAGGTATCGCAGTTCTAGCTGAAGAGCGAGGAGGCACTCGGGCGGGAACGATGTGGGCCGTCGATCCGCTGGACGGCACGACGAACTTCATCCGCGGATTCCCTGTCGTGGCCGTGTCGGTGGGCTTGCTGCACGAGGGTGTGCCGATTGCAGGCGTGGTGATCGCGCCCTTTCTCAGCCTCGAGTTCGCCGCGTCGCAAGGGCAGGGAGCGACCCTGAACGGCGAGCGGCTGCCGGCGCTGCGTGCCGTCGACCCGTCGAAAGCGGTCGTCGCGACCGGCTTCCCCTTCCGCAACAAAGGACGCATGCCGCGCTACCGGCCGGTCATGGAAGGCGCCCTGGTGCGCTTCGAAGACCTGAGGCGCGCGGGCGCCGCCGCGCTCGACCTCGCGTGGACCGCCGCCGGTACTTTCGACGGCTACTTCGAGCTGAACCTCAACCCATGGGACGTGGCGGCGGGCGCGGCGTTGGTGCGCGAGGTCGGTGGGCGGGTGAGCGACTGGTCGGGTGGAGACAGGTGGATCGAGACCGGCGACATCCTGGCCGCCCCGCCGGCCGTGCACGACGTCCTCCTAGAGCTTGCCGAAAAGGCGCCTCAAGGGTAGTTCGACAAGTGCCCGCCACTCCTGGCGCAGCACAAGGCCCGCTGGCAGGGGATCTTTAGTGCGACCCGCCTGAGGTCGCGTTGTTCGCAGCTGCACGGCCGTCTTGAAATCGCCCTCATAGGCGGTGAGCACCTGGCCGATGTCGCGCCGGCCGAAGTGGCAGTCGCTGCCTCCGATCGCAGCTCCCAACCGCTCTTTGTTGTGCGAGTAGAAGGAGTCGAGTGCGCGGCGGCGGCCGCGGCCGATGGGAACGGTGAACATCATCTCGATGCCGTCCACGTGATGGCGGTCGAGCAGCCGTCGCAGCATGTAGGGCTGGATCGAGCCGAAGTAGACCGGCATGAACGGGTGCGGGATGATCGCGAGCCCGCCCTGGTCGTGGATCGCCGCGACCGAGTCTTCCAGCGTCATTCCGCGCTTGACCGGCTTCTCTAAGAACCATCCCATCAGGTGCGTCGTGGCGGGCCATTTGGTAGTGATCTCCTGGCCCGGTACGACGGTCAGGCCGGCGCCCTCGCCACGCTGCTGCACCTCCCTGACGCACGCCATCGTGTCGTGGTCGGTCACCGCGATCAGGTCGATGCCCGCTTTCACGGCGGCCTCGACGAGCTCCGCGGGCGTGACCATGCCGTCCGACGCAATGGTGTGGCAGTGAGGGTCGGCTACCGGCATCAACTCTCGAAGAGTGAACGAATGAAGGCCGCTGGTTCGAACGGGGCCAGGTCGTCGATGCCCTCCCCCACCCCGGCCAGCTTGACGGGAATACCGAGCTCGGCCTCGATCGCGATCACGGCTCCGCCCTTCGCGCTGCTGTCGAGCTTGGCCAGGACGAGACCGGTCACCGGCACCGCCTTGTTGAACTCGCGTGCCTGCACCAGGCTTGTGAGGCCGAGGACCGCATCCAGCACGAGCAGCGATTCGTAGGGACCACCGTCGAGCGCCCTGGTCGCCACGCGTCCGACCTTGGCCAGCTCCTCGAGCAGGTTGCGCTGGGTCTGCAGGCGGCCGGCCGTGTCGACCAGCACCACGTCGCAGCCCCGGCTGCGCGCGGCGTTGATGCCGTCGAACACGACCGAGGCGGGGTCCGCCCCGCTTTTGCCTTCGAAGTGGTCGACGCCGGCTCGGCGAGCCCAGGCGGACATCTGCTCGATGCCGGCGGCGCGGAAAGTGTCGGCGGCCACGATCATCGGCTTGCGGCCTTCCTGCTTGAGCCGGTGGGCGAGCTTGCCGATCGTTGTGGTTTTACCCGCGCCGTTGATGCCGAACATCAGGATCACGTTTAAGCCCCTCACCCCGACCCTCTCCCCGAGGGGAAAAGGGGGAACGGAGTCCATGACCCTCTCCCCGAGGGGGAGAGGGAGAATGCTTCGAGGCTTGCTCGACATAAGACCGAGCGCGCCCGCGACCAGCGCATCGGCCGCCTCCTCCCGGGTTCGGGGCGCCCGGGCCTTGACGGCCGCCACGAGACGTGCCGCCATGGCCGGCCCGATGTCTGCCGCCACCAGCACCTCTTCCAGCTCTTCGTAGTAGCCGGGCGCGAGCGGTGGCTTGAGCGAGCGGAAGCCTGCCGCCAGGACGCTGCGGGTACGACCGCTGACCCGGTCCCAAACGCTCGCGGCGGCTGGGCTCCTAGCTCGCATGGGCCGCGTTGGCGGCACGCGCGACAGGCTTGCGAATGTCCTCGAGCCGGACCGACACGAGATGCGACGACCCGCTTTCGTCGAGGTGGATGCCGTAGAGCGACGAGGCGTGGGACATCGTCACGTGGTTGTGCGTGATGACCAGGAACTGGCGCTGCGCGCCGAGACGCGCAAGCATCTCGCCAAACCTGCCGACGTTGGCGTCGTCGAGGGCGGCGTCGACCTCGTCCAGGACCGTGAACGGGCTCGGGTTGACCTCGTCGAGCGCGAGCACCAGCGCGAGCGCCGCGAGTGACCGCTCGCCGCTCGACAGCAGCGTGACGTTCTGCAATCGCTTGCGCGGCGGCTGCACCAGGATCTCCACCCCGGTGCGCGGCCCGTCGTCGCCGTCCGCATGCTTCAACGTCGCCCGGCCGCCCGGGGCCAGCTGCGAGAAGTACTCGTGGAAGTTTGCGGCGACCGCTCCGAAGACCGCCTCGTAGCGGGACTCCTCCTCCTGTCGCAGCTTGCCGATCAGCTGCTCGAGGTCGGCGCGGGCCGCGGCGATGTCGTCGAGCTGAGTGCGCAATGTCTCGAAACGCTCTTCGAGCTCCCGACACTCGGCGTCGGCCAGGGCGTTCGTCGGGCCGATCTCTTCGAGTCGGCGCTCCAGCGCGCGCATCTCACGCTCACGCCCCTTGCCGCCGGGAATCTCCTCTGGCGCGACGCCATCCGGCATGCGCGTGCGGATCTCCTCCATGCGCGCCTGGAGCAGCTCGGCCTCGCGCGTGATGAGCTCGAGGTTGCCCTCGAGGGTGCCGGCCTTCAGCCGCGCGTCGATCCGCGCCTCTTCCAGCGCGACCAGGCGTCGCGCCCCTTCGGCCATCTCGGCCTCATCCTCCGGCGAATCCTGCTCAGCCGCCGCCAGGGTGGCTCGCGCCGACTCGGCGGCGGCGGTGAGGGCCGGGAGCGACTCCGTCGCCGTGGTGGCGGCGGACTTCGTGTGCGCGACGCGTTCCGCCCGCTCCCCAGCGGCCGCCTTCAAGCGCGCGAGGTCGTCTCCGGCCGCGGTCAGCTGGCGGCGGAGATCCTCGATGCGGTCGCGCCAGCGAGCCCGGTCCAGCTCGGCGTGATGTGCGGCTGCGCGTCCCTCGCCGATTGCCTCGAGGTTCGCCTCGAGATTTCGCGCCAGCGCCGCGGCCTGCTCTTCGGCGGCGCTCGCGTCGCGCTCGAGTTCGGCCAGCTTGTCGGTTTCCGCCGCCTCTGCCGCGCGCGCCGCTTCCAGCAAGCGCGAGGTCTCCTCCGAACGCACCGCCCCGGCCGAACGCGCTCGAAGATCCGCGAGCCCCGCTTCGGCCTCGTGCAGCCGTTTCCCCGCATCCGCGGCGCGGGCGGCCTGAGGCTCGAGAGACTGGAACCGGCCACGGAGCTCGCGGCGGCGCACGTCGATGGCGACCCTCGGGTCGGTGCCGGCACGCACGAGGCCGGGCTCGCGGTAGACGCCGTCCATCGTGACCTCTTCGCCCACCACGACCTGTCCCAGCAGCCGGCGCGCGACGTCCTGGTAGCCGTCCTGGCAGCGCACGTGCTCGAACAGCGAGCCGTGGCGCGGCTCGGCAGCGTCGATCGGATAGAGGATTGTCAGTTGGTGTTCGGCCTTCGGGCCGGCGGCGCTCGACTCGTCGCGGGCGACGAGCGCGTCGACCAGCGGGCCGAGGACCGCGGAGAACGCGGCATCGTAGCCCGCCTCCGGAGTGAGCACGTCGCACAGCCTCTGGAGACCGGGCGCGGGCTCGGGGCGAAGGGCGTCGAGTCCTTCGAGCTCGGAGCGCAGCCGGGCACCCATGACTGCCGCGGACTCGGCTTCGGCAGACTCCTTCTTGGCGTGCTCGACGAGCGCCTCGGCGTCCGGAACGAGCCTGGCGGCCTGGGCCATCGATTCGAGGCGAGTCGCCTGCTCTTCCAGGAGCTCGCGGCGAGTTCGCAGCGCCGCGGCGGACGAGGAGGCTGCGGCCGCCGAGCGGCGAGCCTGCTCAGCAGCGCGCCGGGAGCGCTGGAGTTCTGTTGGATCAGGCGCTTCGGCCACGGCCGGCGCCTCCGGGACGCTCTCCAGCGCCTGGCGCGCCTGCTCGAGCTCGACGGTCAGCCGGCTCCGAAGGGCTTCAGCCGTGGCCGCGAGCGTCTGGTTGCCCGCATGCTCGCGGTGCGCCGCCTCGGCCAGCGCAACCGTGTTCTGCGCTCGCTCCTCCGCGAGCCGGGAAGCGTGCTCGGCCTCGGCCACCTCCAGGCGAAGGCGACCCAGGTTCCGCTGCCGGGCGAGGCGGCGATCCTGGGCGGCCTGGATCTCGGTGCGCCAGGTCTGGAACTCCGCCTCCGCCGACCTCGCCAGCTCGCGAGCCTCCACCAGCCGGCGCTCCAGGCCCTGCACCTGGGAGGACGCCCGCCGGTGGGCCTCCCTGGCCTCACGCCATTCCTCCCAGACGATGCTTCCGCGGAGCAGCTCGAGCCGCGCAGCCGCCTCAGCCGCCTCGCGCGCCGCCGCCGCCTGCACGCGCAGGACCTCGAGGCGAGGCTCGATCTCAGACCTGAGGTCCTCGAGCCGGAGGAGGTTCGCGGCGAGCTCCGCCAGGCGCTGGGCCGCCTCCTGCCGCCGCGCCTTGACGCCACGCACCTGTGCCGCTTCTTCGAGAAGCTGGCGGCGCTCGGCGGGCGAGCACACGACGATCGACTCGATGTCGTGCTGGTCGATGATCGCGTAGGAGTCGACGGTGAGCCCGGTCGAGGAGAGCAGGTGGAGGAGGTCCCGGCGTCGCACGCGAGTGCCGTTGAGGTAGTAGTCGCTCTCCCCGTCGCGTTCCACGCGCCGCTTGATTGCGACCTCGTGGTAGTCGATCGGAAGCCGGCCCGCCGTGTTGTCGAAGACGAGGGTGACCTCGGCGAAAGAGGCGCGGGAGCGCCGTTCGCCTCCGACGTAGATGACCTCCTCCATCTTCTTGCCGCGGATGTCACGCGCCTGGCCGGAGCCCAGGACCCACTTGATGGAATCGACGATGTTGGTCTTGCCAGAGCCGTTTGGGCCGACGATGGCGGTCACACCGCCCTCGAATCGGATCTCGGTCGCCCGAGCGAAGGTTTTGAAGCCCAGGAGGCTCAGCGAGCGTAGGAACAAGGCGCCCATATTGTCGCAGATGTAGGGGTCAATTCCCCTCCGGGTACAACATGTGGAAAGGGGCTATTCCAGGGGTTCGCCGAACTGGCGGCTCCGTGGCTCCCTGTGGACAACCTCCGGTTCCGGATCGGGTTCCGGCGCAGGTTCCGGGGCAGGCTCGGGCAGCGGGATGACCTCGGCCACGCCCGGTGTGTCGCCGGGCTCGGCCGGGGCGGTGGCCCTGGGTGTTCGAGGCGTGCGCCGCGCTCGCGGGCGGGGCGTCTTGACGGCGGGCTTGGCCTGGCCGAGCTCCGCCGCGCCCACGAGGCTCTGGAGGGCTGCGCGGGCGGCGTCCTGCTCGGCCTCCTGCTTGGTAGCACCGTGGCCCGTGCCCAGCGGATCACCCCCGGCGAAGACGACCGAGGTGTACTCGCGATGCGTGCCGACCTTGGCGCCCTCGCTGTCGTAGAAAGGCGTCGTGCCAAACCGTTCCTGCGCCACCTGCTGCAGCCGCCCCTTGAAGTTCTCGTCCCTCACGGGTGACTCCAGCGCGCGGTAGCGGTTGAGGTAGTAGTGGTAGGCGGCGTCGTAGCCCGCGTCCAGGAACACCGCCCCGAGCACGGCTTCGAAGGCGTTGGCGAGCAGCGACTTCAAGCTCCGGCCGCCGCCCTTGGCGATGCCCTTGCCGAGGTAGAGATAGCTGCCGAGGTCGAGCTGCTCCGCGAGCTGGGCGAGCGTATTGGTGTTGACCATCGCCGACCGGGTCTGCGTCAGCTCTCCCTCGGCGGCCCCGGGGTGGTGCTTGTACAGGTACTCGGCTGTGATCAGCTGCAGGACTGCGTCACCGAGATATTCGAGACGCTCATTGTCACGCGGCGACACGTGCGGGCTCTCGTTGGCGAACGAGCTGTGCGTGACCGCTTCGAGAAGCAGGCCTGGGTCGCGAAAGTGGATACCGATCTTTTGCTGGAGTATCTGTAGGGACGGGGCCGGAGGCGTGGCCTGGCTCTGTGCTATGAGGCGGACTTCTCCTGGATGTACTCCCACGCCTGTCCCACGGTCGTGATCTTCTCCGCGTCCTCGTCTGGGATTTCGAGCCCTGTGTTTTCCTCGAACGCGTAGATCAACTCGACGAGGTCGAGCGAGTCGGCGTTGAGGTCCTCCTGGAACGAAGCGTCCATCGTCACCTGCTCGGGCTCACACCCAAGGCGCTCGACGACGATGTTCTTGAAATCCTCGAAGCTCAGTTTTTGAGTTTCCATGTCTGGATTACTGTATCACCGGCCCGGGACCGGGTTCCGGAGCCACGCCCGTCGAGGTCGCAGTCGTGAAAGGCGACCAACTGTGCCCGACTGGCTGTATCCATTCGTGAAAGGCGACCAACTGTGCCCGACTGGCGAGATTTCGTAGGGGGATGGCGGGTTAGGCGATTTGCAGTTGCATCACCGCGTCCGGGGTGGCCACGGCGGTCGCGGTGGCGGTTGGGGCTAGCTCTTTCATCATTCCTGTCAGGGCTCGTTTGGGGCCCACCTCTACGAACGTGTGGCATTCCATGTCCACGAGGGTGCCGATGCAGGACGCCCAGCGCACCGGGGACCGGAGCTGCATCTCCATCACCTGCGGGATGCGGTCGCCGCCCTGGTGGGGGCGGCCGGTGAGGTTGGCCATCACCGGGATGCGGGGAGCGCGCCACTCGATCCGGTCGAGCGCGGCGCGCAGCTTTTCGGCCGCCGGCGCCATCAGCGGGGTGTGGAAGGCGGCGCTGACGTTGAGCGGGATCACGCGCTTCGCGCCGGCGGCCTGGAGCCGCTTGGTGGCCGCGTCGAGGCCGGCCATCGTGCCGGCGATCACCGTCTGGGTGGGCGTGTTGTAGTTGGCGGGCCAGGCATCGTTCATGCCCGCCAGCGCAACCTCGACGGCCGCCGAGTCGAGGCCGAGCACGGCGGCCATGGAGCTGGTGCCGGCGGGTGCGGCCTCCGCCATCGCTTTGCCGCGATCGACGACAGCCTTGATCACCTGGTGGGCGCTGACCGCGCCTGACGCGGCGAGAGCGGTGTACTCGCCCACCGAGTGGCCGGCGGTTGCCGCTGGGTCGATGCCGTGGCGGCGTAGCAGGATCGTCAGTCCGATGCCGACAAAGCAAAGGGCCGGCTGGGCGTTCTGGGTGAGCCGCAGCTCGTCGTCGTCGGCGGTGGTGAGCAGGCGGCGCAGGTCGACGCCGGCGGACGAGGAACACCTGTCGCAAAGGTCGCTGATCTCAGGGTCGGTGAGGAGCTCAGCCCCCATGCCGGGCTGCTGCGAGCCCTGACCAGGGTAGATGAAGGCGACTTTGGCCATCTATTCGCTCAATCGTTGCATGTAGGCCTGGCTTCGCCAGGCCGTCTAGCCCGCGCCCATGAATGTGGCCTTCTCGTGGTGAGGAGAGACAGATCGCATAATCCCATCCATATACCGGAAGGAGAGCAGCGCCTGCGGCGCAGCCGCACGCGCGATGGGAGGAAACCATCCGGGTTTCCTCTCATTCTTTAAGCGGTTTTAATGACCTCGCGGCCTTTGTAGTAGCCGCAGTTGGTGCAGATCGAGTGTGGCCGCCTTGGCTTCTTGCAGTTCGGGCAAGGCTGGATCTGCACGAGCGCCAGCGCCAGGTGGGAGCGGCGCCGTCCTTTCTTGGACTTCGATAGCTTGACCTTCGGTAGAGCCATGAGCCTGTGAAGTTTACGGGAACCGGCAGGCCGGCTTCAGGAACCGGTGGCCTGGTCGGCGCTCTCCCCGGACGCGGGCTGGTTGGTCTGCAGGGCCTCAACCCCTCGGCGAACCGTCGCCAGCGTGCGGGCAAGATGGGCTTCCAGCTGCTTCAGCTGCTCCATCGCGTACCCCTCCGCCTCGCGGATGATCTGGTCAGACTTCGCCTGCGCGTCCTTGATCACCTGGGCTGAATGACGCTCGGCCCGGCGCAGGATCTCATGCTCGGAGGCGGTCTCCTCGGCGCGCTCGTTGGCCCGCGACATGATGCGCGCCGCCTCCGCATGCGCCTCGCTGATGATGCGCTGCTGCTCCGACACGGTCCAGTTGGCCTGCTTGATCTCGTCCGGCAGGTTGAAGCGAACCTGGTCGATCAACTCCATCATCTCGTCTTCGTTGACCATCACCTGGGTGGACAGCGGGACGTGGCGCGCGTTCTGGATCAGGTAGTCGATCCGGTCAAGCAGCTCGTCGACCTTTATCTGTACTTCTCCTTGAGCGCTCTCGCAACCGGGGGCGGAACGAGGTCGGCCACGTTACCGCCATAGCTGGCGATGTCCTTCAAGATACTTGACGAGACGTAGATGTGCGCGAAGCTCGACATCAGGAAGACCGTGTGGATGTCGGGCGCCAGCTTGCGATTCATGAGGGCCTGCTGAAGCTCGGCGTCGAAGTCTGAATACGCGCGCAGCCCTTTGACCAACGTGGTCGCGCCGCGCGAGCGGGCAAACTCGACGGTCAGTCCCTTGAAGCTCGCCACCTCGACGCGCTCGCGACCTTTCAGCGATGCGCTGATCAGCTGCATACGCTCCTCCACCGTGAAGAGGGGCTGTCGCTTTTCGGGGTTGCCGGCCACCGCGACGATGAGCTTGTCGAAGATCCCCAGCGCGCGGTCGACGACATCCAGGTGTCCGTTGGTCAACGGGTCGAAGCTCCCCGGATAGACGGCTGTTTTGGTTTTCGGGCGCACCGCGCTCACGTTGCCTGCTTCTCCTCGCCGGGCGCGATCAGCACCGTCACCATCGTGTCGCCATACCGTCGCTCGCGATCAACCTTCAGCCGCGCCAGGCTTGGCAGCTGGTGGCGGCGCGAGTGCTCGGCGACAACGACGGCGTCATCGAGGCTCCGGTCGAGCACCTTCAGCGCGCGATCGAGCACGACGTCGTCGTAGGGAGGGTCGAGAAAAACCAGTCCGGCGCGCTTGACGCTGTCGGGTGAGGCCTCCAGCCAGCGCACGACGTCTCCTCGGACGACATGCGCACGCTCTTTGAGGCCGAGTACGTCCAAGTTCTGGCGCAGGATAGCAAGACCACGGGCCTGGTGGTCCACGAAGGTCACACCCGCCGCGCCGCGCGACAGCGCCTCGATGCCAAGCGCTCCCGACCCCGCGAAGAGGTCGAGCACATGCGCTCCCTCGATTCCGGGCCCGACCAGGTTGAAGATGGCCTGCTTGACCATCCCCTGGGTGGGCCGGATTCCCTTGGGCGCCTTGAGCCGCCGGCCTCTCGACTCTCCCCCGCTGACTCGAAGCCCAGGCACGATCAGCTGAGCGGTGGTCGGCGCCCGATCCAGGGACGAGCCTGCTCGAGCTGCGAGGCAAGCCCGAGGATCACAGCCTCGCCATGAGGAGGGCCGACGAGCTGAACGCCGATCGGCAGCCCGGCGCCGTCGACGCCGAGCGGCAGCGAGATCGCCGGCTGGCCGGTGCAGTTGTACGGGAACGTGAACGCCACGAAGTCCATGTACTCGTCGCCCGCGGTCGAAAGGTCAGCGCCGAGCGTGTCGAGCGGCGGCGCGGTTCGCGGCAGAGTCGGGGTGACGAGCACATCGTGCGTGTCCCAGTAGGCCACCACCTGCCGGCTGTGAACGCGGATGGCATCCACGGCACGCACATAGTCGATCGCCGTGAACTGTTTGGCGAGTGCGATGCCCAGGGCGTTGAAGGGATCGAGCACAGTCTCGTCGGCGATCGGGAGCGAGCCGACCCCCGACACGACGATCAACTGCATCGGTGTGCGAAACGGTTCGGTGTCAGGACCGCCCTCTGTCACGCGGTGGCCCATGCCCTCCAACAAATGCGCGATCTCTCGCACGCACTCGACCACCTGGCCATCGACGGCGGCGCTCGACCCGGTCGTGAATCCGATTCTCAATTTGCGATCAGTCGGTTTGGCGGCATCGGCAAATTTGCCGCCGGCGTCCGCCCAGTACGCATCGCCTGGCAGATGGCCGGCCATCGCGTCGAGCCCGGCAGCCGCGTCGGCGACGGTGCGTGCGATCGCACCATCGGTCGAGAGGCCGGCCCAATGCTCGCCGAAGAGAGGCCCAGGCGATATGCGTCCGCGTGATGGCTTGAAACCCACCGTGCCACAGCAGCTGGAAGGGATTCGCACAGAGCCGCCTCCGTCCGACCCGTGGGCGAAAGCGCACAGGCCCGCCGCGACCGCCGCGGCTGCGCCGCCGCTCGAACCCCCTGCCGAATAGCCCAGCTTCCACGGGTTGTGCGTCGGCCCGAAGAGTCCATGCTCGGTCGTGGGGCGAGTGCCGAACTCGGAGAGATTTGTCTTGCCGAGGATCGGGCACCCTTCCTCTTTCAGACGGGCAACCGGAAAGAAGTCGACACCGAACGAGAGGTCCTTGAAAGCTTTCGAGCCGAGCGTCGTGGGATAACCCGCCACCGAGACAAGATCCTTGATCGAAACCGGAACTCCGCTTAGCGGGCGCCCGATGTTTGCAGCGTCCGCGGCAGCTGCCTGCTCCAGAGCCAGCTCCGGAGTGACCAGGATGAAGGCGTTCAGCTTCGGGTTGAGCCTGTCGATCCGTTCGAGATACGCCTCGGTGATGTCTTTCGAGGAGACCTCGCGGCGCCGCACCGCGGCTGCCTGGTCAAGCGCTGACGCGAATGGATCCATGGCCGTTAATGGTGCCGATTCTCGCGGCTGGATATGGCCCCCGATCGAGGGATGCTTCGAAGGCGGCGGCATGCTCGGGAGGAATCGCGACCAGCAACCCGCCGCTCGTCTGCGCGTCGCACAGCATCATCTGATCCATCTCGGAGATGCCGCCCCAATCGACCTGGTCCCTGTAGACGGCGTGGTTGCGTCTGCTGCCGCTTGGGAAGAGGTCCTTCTCCGCCAGCTCTCGCACCCCCGACATGAAGGGGACCGAGCTCAGGCGGATGTCGGCGCCACCTTTGAGGTTGGAGAGATGGCCGATGAGGCCGTAGCCGGTGACGTCCGTGCAGGCCGTCGCGCCTGCGGCGACCATCGCCTCCGATGCGGCGCGATTGAGTGTCGTCATCACTGCCACCGCCTCGCGCTCCAGCGCGGGTGGACAGAGACCGCGTTTGATCGCCGTGGCGACCAGGCCCGAGCCAAGCGGCTTGGTGAGGTAGAGCAGGTCGCCCGCGCGCGCGCCATCGTTCGCGACCACGCGATCGGGGTGCACCTCGCCGATCACCGTGTAGCCGAATTTAGGTTCCGCATCGTCGACTGAATGGCCGCCGACGATGGCGACCCCGGCCTCCGTCATCTTGGCCGCGCCGCCGGCCACGATCTTCTCCAGCAGGCCGGCGCCCAGCTTCTCGCGCGGAAACGCGGTGATGCCGAGCGCGAACAGCGGACGCCCGCCCATCGCGTAGACATCGCTGAGAGCGTTCGCGGCGGCAATTGCGCCGAACTCGGATGGGTCATCGACGATGGGTGTGAAGAAGTCGACTGTCGCGACCAGCGCACGGTCGGGCGCGATTCGATAGACCGCCGCGTCATCGCGGCCGGCCGTGGCGACCAGCACGTTCGGGTCGACGATCGGGGGCAGAGCCCCCAGCACCTGCCCTAGCTCCACCGGGCTGAGCTTGCAGGCTCAACCGGCCCCGTGGCTGTACTCCGTCAACCGAAGCGGCGAAATGGGATCCATGAGTGTGCTAAGTATCGTTTGTGCCGACTCCACCACCCCCCACCCGGCGCTCCGCGCCGACCTCCCCCTAGCGGGGGAGGTGAGATGAGCCTGGTTTTCGCGGCGATTGCGCCTCACGGTGGACTTGCGATTGCTGAGGCTTGCTCGCCTGATGAGCGGATGCTGGCGGCCTCGACGCGGGCCGGCATGGAGGAGCTCGGCCGCCTCTTCACTGCCGCCGAGCCGGAAGCGGTGATCGTCGCGACTCCACACAACGTCCACATCGCGAACGCCCTCGGAGTCGTGGTCGCGGGCCGCATCGCTGGTCGCCTGGCCGGCGCACCGCCGTCAGTCGCCCTGGACGTGCCTTCGGCAAATGACCTGGCCTGGTTGGTGCTCGAGGCGTTCGCCGCAGCCGAGGTGCCGTCCGCCGGCGTCAGCTTCGGATCCAACGACCCCGAGACCGCGGTGGCGCCCATGGACTGGGGCGTGCTCATCCCGCTCTGGTTCATGGGCGGCCGCCAAGACCCACCCGTCCCGCTGGTGATCGTGACCCCCGCTCGCGACCTGCCGGCCGCAGCGCACGTCGCCGCCGGCGCGGCGATAGCGCACGCTGCGGCGCAGAGCGGCCGGCGAGTGGCCTTCATCGCCAGCGCCGACCACGGCCATTCGCACCTCGAGGGCGGCCCCTACGGGTACCACCCGAGCGCTGAGAAGTACGACACGCTGATCTGCGAGCTGGTCCGCACCGGCGATCTCGAGCGGCTCACCGAGATCCCGATCGAGCTCATCGAGGAAGCCAAGGCCGACAGCTGGTGGCAGATGCTCATGCTGCACGGCGCCACCTCTGGCTGGAAGGGCCGCCTCATCTCCTACGAGGCGCCGACCTACTACGGGATGGTGACCGCGGCCTACTTACCTGGCTGAAGTTGCCTAGCTGATCGAAGTCAGGTCCAGGCGGCGCGCAACCGCCGCTTTGAGCAGGGGATTCTGTTCGAAGCCGGGGTCCACTTCCAGCAGGCTCTCTGCCTCCTGCCGCACCTCGCTCAAGAGCTCGGGCTGCTGGAGGGCCTGCATGGCAAGGTCGGACATGCCGTGCTGGCGCGACCCCATGAGCTCGCCCATACCGCGAATCCGCATGTCCTCTTCGGCCAGCTTGAAACCGTCGCGAATCCGAGTCACGAGGTTCAAGCGGTTGAGGGCGGGCTCAGATGGATCATCGGTCAGCAGCAGGCAGTGGCTCTGGCCCGCTCCGCGCCCGACCCGGCCGCGGAACTGGTGCAGCTGCGCAAGCCCGAAACGGTCGGCGCCCTCGATCATCATCACGGTCGCGTTCGGCACATCGACGCCCACCTCGACCACAGCCGTCGCCACCAGCACCTGCACCTCACCGGAGACGAATGCGCGCATGACCTCGTCCTTCGCTTTGAGACGTCCGTGCACAAGGCCCATTCGAAGGTCGGGGAACACATCTTTCTGCAGGCGCTCGAACTCGGCGGTCGCCGATCGAGCTACGACCGTCTCGGACTCGTCGATCAGCGGGCAGATGACGAATGCCTGGCGCCCCGCGAGCACCTGCTCGCGGACGAGGTCATAGGCGCGCCGGCGCTGGTCGGGTTCGACCACCTGGGTCTCGACCGGCGTGCGGCCTGGCGGCTGCTCGTCGATCACCGAAACCGACATCTCGCCGTACGACGCAAGCGCGAGGGTCCGCGGGATGGGCGTGGCGGTCATGGCGAGGAAATGCGGACGGCCGCGTCCCTTCGCTCGCAGCAGCTCGCGCTGGCGGGTGCCGAAGCGGTGCTGTTCGTCGACCACCGCGAGGCCCAGGTCCATGAACTCGACGTCCTCCTCGATCAGCGCGTGCGTACCGACGACCAGGGCGCAGTGGCCCGAGGCGGCTGCCGTCTTCACACGCCGGCGTTCGGCCGCACTCTGGCTGCTCACCAGCAGCTCAACGATCAGGCCGGGGAAGCTCGCCTCCAGGTAGGTGCGGAAGCGGTGGAGGTGCTGGCGGGCGAGGATCTCAGTCGGCGCCATGACCACCGACTGGAGGCCCGCGGCATGCGTCATCGCGACGCACGCAGCTGCAACCGCCGTCTTGCCAGATCCCACGTCACCGTTGAGAAGGCGGTTCATCGGCACCGGCTTTTCCATGTCCTGGAAGGCCTCCCATGTGGAGCGCCGCTGCGCGTGGGTCAGCTCGAAACCGAGGCCAGCTTTGAAAGCGTCGATCACGTCCTGCCGGTAGTCGATCGGCGTCGCCGGCTCCGCGGCGATGCTGGCACGCATCAATGCGAAGGCCGCCTGCAGCTCGAACAGCTCGGCGAATGCCATGCGCCGGCGCGCATCGCGCCATTGGTCAAACGTGTCCGGCCGGTGCCCGAGGCGAACAGCGTCCGCGACCGGCAGCAGATGGTGGCGTTCGCGCACTCGCTCGGAAAGCAGGTCCTCCAACTCGCCTGCGAGCGGCAGAGCCGATTCGACCCAACCGGCCAGCTTTTTCGAGCTCAGTCCGTCGACCAGGTGGTATTTCGGCATCAGCCCGCCGACTCGCGAGGGCTCACTTTCTTCGTTGCCTTCCAGGCGCTCGTGATGCGGATTCTGCATCTCGAGCATCCCGTAGCCGATCTTGACCAGACCGGCCACGGCGACGCGGTCGCCCTTGTGCAGCTGCTTGGCCACAAACGGCTGGTTGAACCATGCGACCCGAATCCCGTCGCCGCTGTCGTCGCGGATGATTGCCTCCGTCAGCTTCATCCTCTTGAATTTCGTGATCTTGGGCGCGATCGAGTTGACCGTCCCGACCACGGTCGCCTGCACACCGGGCTTGAGCGAAGCAACGGCAACCGGGTCCCCGTACGTCTCCCAATCGAACGGCAGGGTGAGCAGGAGGTCACGAATGGTCTCGACGCCGAGCTTGTTCAGGCGATTGACGTCAGGCGCCTTGATCTTTGGCAGCACGGATACAGGCGCGTCCAGCGCCCGCGGATGGGCCAGTATGCTCAAGGCGTGATACCTGAACCGCCCCCCACGCCCGATCCGGTGCATGGCTCGCGGCGGTCGAGAAGGCTGCGTAGGACGATCGTCGCGATCGTCATCATCGTCATCGTCTTAGTCGGAATCATCGGTTATGCCGTTACCGGTCTCGCGTACGCGCAAACGCGCGTAGGGGACGCCAACAAAACGCTGGACACCGTCATCTCGCACCAGAACAACCTCAACAACACTTTCGCCGACCTCAACACCAAGTTCAACAGTCTTAGCAGCAGCACGCCTGTCGATCCGACGCAGGCACGCACCCTCTTCGATCAGTTCGTCGCCAGTGAGAAGGCGGCAGGTGTCACCGACGACCAGGACGCGACATCGCTGGCCACGACCGAGACAAGGCTACGTGAGAGATCGTGGCTCACCCTGGTCACCGGCATGAGCCTGGATAACGAGGCGGCGAAGATTGACCACGCGCAAAAGGCTCTCGCCATCGCCAAGACCACAGCAGCCGGCTACGTGCAGGCCGGACAGTTCTTTCAAACGTATTTCGATTTGCAAATCGACGGGCAGATGTTCAGCGCGCAGGTCGCCAGTGCCGATCTCGCCGCCGCCGCCACCACGCTGACCACGATGAAGGGCCACGTAGACACGGGTTTGACTGAGTCGAGCGCGCCTGGCCTGCCGGCGGAGCTGCACACCCTCATGCTCGACCTCGGCACGCTCGTCACGGATCTGGGCAAGCTGCTCAATAGCGTTGCGTCGGGTGACGATAAAGCAATCGTGAGCGCAAACACCAGCGTGCAGGCAGATGCCACCAAGCTGGCGACATACCACGTCGACACGATCATGTCCGAGATAGCCGGGTACTACAAGCCGATGTTCGACGCGATCAATTCAGAGATGGCGAAAGCGACGGCTTGAGGCCCGGGCTGTTCGACGAGCACTCGATCACGCGGCGCGTGAACCGGGAGAACATCCTCCTGCTGGGAGGAGGACGCGCGCTGCTGATGCAGCTGGCCCATCCCAAGGTCGCGGCCGGCGTCGACGAGCACTCGGACTTCCGCACGCATCCCATCCGCCGTCTGCGCCGCACGATCCGCATGACCATGGCGATCGTCTTCGGCGATCGCGAGACGGCGCTCGCCGCGGCTCGAGGCGTCAACCAGGTCCATGCCCGGGTCCAGGGCCGAGACTATCGCGCGCTCGACCCCGAGCTGCTCCTGTGGGTCTACGCCACGCTGGCCGACACAGCCCTGGTGACCTACGAGACCTTCGTGCAGCCCCTGCTGCCGGGCGAACGGGAGGAGTTCCATGAGGAGTTCAAGCTGTTGGGCGAGCTGTTAGGAATTCCGCACGAGCGATTTCCGACCACGGTGGCTGACTTCGACGCGTATGTCGAACAGATGGTGTCGACCGGGCCAGTGCGGGTAGATGCCCGCGCGCGAGAGCTGGCCGCCCAGGTCATGAGGCCGCGGGCGCGCCTGCTGCCCGGCCCGGTGATGCTGCCGCTGAACGTCGTCACTACGGGCCTCCTCCCGCCGGCGCTGCGCGAGCAGTACGGCCTGGCCTGGGGCCCGCGCCAGCAGCGCGCTTACAGGATCGCGATCGCCGTCGTGCCGCGGGTCATCGCCCTCACGCCGCCTCTGCTCCGCGTCTGGCCGCGTCCAGGGCGCAGCATCGTGTTCACGGCCGGCGGGCGGGCGACGACTACTTCTTGATGTAAACCACGCCGAGCGCTTTCGGACCCGTGTGCGTGCCGAGCACGCAGCCGATCTGCCCGACCGGCACCTCGAGGCCCGGCAGGCGTTGTCGCAAGTCGGCGGCGATTCGCTCCGCCTCTTCCGGCGCCTGTGCGTGCACCACCGCCACGTGCTCGACCGGAAGATCCTTCTCGAAGAACTCGACCATGCGCGGTATGGCGCGGGAGCGCGTCCGCACCCGGTCGACCGGCTTGATCTCGCGGTCGACGACGAGCAGGAGAGGTTTGAGGTCGAGCATCGTGCCGATCATCGCCTGAGCGCGGCTCACCCTTCCGCCCATCTCGATGTATCGCAGCGTATCGAGCAAGGCGAGAACCCGGCACTTCGGGATGCGCACCTCGACCGCGGCGGTGGCCTCATCCAGCGTCGCGCATTCCGCCGCCACGCGGCAGAGGAACGCCATCGGCATGGTCACCGTCTCGCTGTCGATGACCCTGACGGGAAAGCCCTCGACGGATTGCGCGCCTACCCGGGCCGACTCGGCGGTAGCGGAGAGCTGCCCCCCGATATGGACCGAGATGCATCCGTCGTGGTCTTTTGCGAGGCGCGTGTACAGCTCGGCAAACTCCCCTGGCGATGGCGCGGAGGTCGTGGGCAGCTTCGTTGATGTGGCGAGCCTCGCGAAGAATTCCTCGTTGTTCATGTCCACACCATCGCGGAACGTCTCCTCGCCAAACAGCACCTTGAGCGGAACGACCTCGATGTCATAGCGCTCGCGCCACGCGTCGGGCAGGTCGGCGGTCGAGTCCGTGACGACCGCGAATGAGCGCTTCAAATGCTTTTACTCGACGGAAAGAATGAACGGGTAGTGCTGCTGCCCGCCCTGCTGGACCTCGACCTCCAGGCCGGGGTGCGTGGAGCGGATGTCCGACTCGAGCTTATGCAGCTCGTCGTCGCTGGCGCCCTCGCCGCGGTAGACCGTGACCAGCTCGTAAGAATCCGCTCCGAGCTTGCTCAGCGCCTTGTTCACGACCTCGCCGTAGTCGGTACCGGCGAACTCGAGCTTGTCGTTGATCAACCCGATGACGTCGCCCTTCTTCACCTTCAGTCCGTTGGAGCGCGTGTCTCGTACCGCATGTGTGACCTCGATGGTCTGCACACGTTCTGCCTCTGCCTTCATCGCGGCCACGTTGTCGGGGCCGGACCGGTCGCCCCGGAATGCGACGACGGCCGCGACGCCCTGCGGGACGCTGTGCGTCTCGATGACATGGACGTTCCTCTTCGTCAGCCCGAGCACCTGCTTGGCGGCGAGGATCACGTTCTTGTTGTTGGGAAGAAGGATGACCTCGTCATACGGCACCGTCTCTATGGCGGTAAGCATGTCCTGGGTGCTGGGGTTCATCGTCTGGCCGCCCTCGACGATGGCGTCGACGCCCAGCCCTCGGAAGATATCGACAAGGCCGCTCCCCGCCACCACGGCGACCACTCCGATGCCGTTCGACCGGGGCGCCGCGGAGGCGCCGCCATTGCCTTCGAGGATTCGCCTGTGCTGCGTCGACATGTCGCCGACGTTGAGCTTCAGCAGCTTGCCGTATCCGCCGGCCAGGGTGATCACGCGGGTCGGATCGTCGGTATGGACGTGGACCTTCACAAGCTCCGGCTCACCCACGACGAGCACCGAGTTGCCGAGCGCCTCGATCTGGTTCTTGATCCGCTCCAGGTCGAGATCCGTGCCCTCGATCAGGAACTCGGTGCAGTAGCCCCAGCCCTCCTCGGGCAGGGCAACCGCGACCTGTGACGCTGCCGGCGCCGCCGCGGGCCGGGATGCGGCCAGCGCCGCGAGCGATTCCGACTCCTCGACCGTCTTGAGCATGCCTTCGAGGATGATCTGCAGCCCGAAGCCGCCGGCGTCGACGACACCTGCGTCACGGAGGATCTGGAGCTGGCTCGGTGTTTTGAGCACGGCCGCCCTGGCGCCCGCCGCCGCCGCTGCGATCACCCGGGGCACGGTCGCGTCCGGGCTGCCGGCGGCCGCCGACGCGGCCCGCCCCGCCTCGCGCGCGACGGTCAGGATCGTGCCCTCCGTCGGCTTGTTCACGGCGCGGTAGGCGGCGTTGGCGGCCTCCTCGAAGGCGGTCGCGAGCTCGGCGGGTGTCAGCGAGCTCTTGCCCTCGACGGCACGGGCGAAGCCCCTGAAGATCTGCGACAGGATCACGCCCGAGTTGCCGCGCGCGCCCATCAGGCTTCCGTGCGAGGCGAGCTTGGCGATCTTGCTGACCTCGGCCGCATTCGATTCCTTGATGTCTTCGACAGCCGATTGAAGCGTGAGCAGCATGTTCGTGCCCGTGTCACCGTCGGGGACCGGGAACACGTTCAACCGGTTCACCTCCTCGTGGTTGGAGGAAAGCCAGCTGAGGCTGCCCAAGAGGGCTCGTTTGAAGAGGGGTCCGTCCACCCCAGGATTACTGTTCTGAGACACCGGTCAGCGGCGCTCTTCGCGAACGCCCTGGACGTTCACGTTGACCTGCGCGACGGGGACGTTCACCGATCGCTCCACCGCGAACTTCACGGTCTGCTGGAGGTTGTGCGCGACCTCCGAGATCCGAATTCCGTACTGGACGATGACGAAGAGGTCGATGCCCAGCCCGCCCTCGATCTCGACCACCACGACGCCGCGGGCGGCGTTCTCCCGGCGCAGCAGCTCCGCCACACCGTCGCGCAGGCCGCGGGCGGCCATGCCCGTGATCCCGTAGCAGCCCATGGCGGCGTGGGCGGCGATGGCGCCCACGGCGGAGGGGAATACCTCGATCCGCCCCCACTGGCGGGCCTGGATCAGCGCTGGGGTCGTCGTCTTGGAAGCCATGGAAGGCCCATGGTACAATTCGGATCACCCGCGACGGTCGTGCGGGTCTTTTTGTCTGGACTCCCAATCGGAAGGTGCCTCATGGCCAAGCGCTGCGCTGTCTGCGGCAAAGAGCCGCAATACGGACACCACGTCAGTCACGCCAAGAACCGGGTCAACCGGAGGTTCCTGCCCAACCTGCAGATGGGCCGGGTGACGGTGGCCGGGAAGAGCATGCGCGCCCGCATTTGCACCAGGTGCCTTCGGACTTACGCGGGGTAGCGGAGGCTTAAACCCCTCGCTCTCGCCGGCTAGCGGAGGCTTAAGCCCCTCACCCTAGCCCTCTCCCCGACGGGGAGAGGGAACTGAATTGAAGTCGATTCCGTGCACCTCTCCGAGGTGCTTTAGGTCCTTCTTCAGGGCCGCCCACACCCTCTCCTGGACCTCCACACTGGGGACGACCTCTGACGGATCGTCGACCTCCGCAGCCAGGTCTGGACGCTCGACCATCTCGGCGAAGAGCAGGGTCCATGCACGTGGGACCACCTCGTAGATCGCGTACCCCCCACCTCCCAGCGCAAGCCACCGCCCGTCGCAAAGCTCATGGGCGAGCTCGTGGAACATCCTGCCGACTCGCGGCCAGATCCGCGTCGTCGCCCCGAGATGTGCCAGCGGGTCGAGATAGTGCGTGTCGCAGCCGTCCTGCGTCACCAGCACGGTCGGCTTGAAGCGGCGCAGCAGCGCCGGAACCACGGTCTCGAAACCATGGAGCCAGGGCTCGTCCCAGGCGAACGGCAGGAACGGGAGATTGGCGGCCGACCCGCGGCCCGCCCCGACGCCGCAATCCTCGGGAAAGCCGGTGCCGGGGAACAGGTAGCGGCCGCTTTCATGGAGGCTGATGGTGAGGATGTCCGGGTCGGCCTGGAAGATGTGTTCGACGCCGTCGCCATGGTGGACGTCGACGTCCACGTACGCGACGCGATGCCCCTGGTCTTTGAGCCAGCGGCACGCGATCGCAGCGTCGTCGTAGGTGCAGAAGCCCGAAGCCCGCTCGCGGTGGGCGTGGTGCAGCCCGCCCGCGGGGCTGAAAGCGTGCAGCGCGGCGCCACTCTCGATCGCCTGCGCGGCGACCAGGCTCGCCCCGGCGACGAGCGCCGCGCCCTCGTGAAGCTCGTCCGAGATGGGGTTGTCCGCAGATGCGAATCCCGCGGCGTCGACCTCCTCGGACGACACCTGGTCGCGCTGGTTCGGATCGCTCAGCTTGCGCACGAGCTCGATGTACCGGCGCGAGTGCACGAGCTCCAGCTCATGGATAGTCGCGCGGCGAGGAGGTAACAGGTGGGCGTGCTCGATGAGGCCCGTCGAGCGGATGAGGTCCATGGCCAGCTTCACTCGAATTGGCTGCAGCGGGTGTTGATCCGAGAGATGGTGCTTCATCAGCTCGTCGCCGTAGACGATTGCAACCGGTCCTGGCACGGCCACTTACCCTAACAACCTGTGGAAGCGGAAGGCCTTTTCGAGTCGGTACCCAACTTTTCCGAGGGGCGGCGCGCGGACGTCATCGCCGCGATCGCCAGTGCGGGCGGCGCCCACGTCCTCGATGTCGACTCGGATCCCGACCATCACCGCGTCGTGATCTCGCTGGCCGCGGGCAGGGCCAGGCTCGTGGACGGGTTGCTGGGCGCGGTCGGCGCGGCGGTGGAGCGGATCGACATTCGAACGCACGACGGGGTGCATCCGCGGGTGGGGGCCGCCGACGTGGTGCCGATCGTCCCTCTGGGAGGGAGCACGCTTGCTTCCGCTCGCGATCTCGCGCGCGAGGTCGGCGAGCGAATCTGGAGCGAGCTGCGGGTTCCGGTCTACTGGTATGGAGAGCACCGATCGCTGGCCGACATCCGGGCCGGGCGTGC
>JBGPEO010000027.1:0-23462 GCA_041482895.1 Candidatus Dormibacteraceae bacterium
GGCACTGCGCGAGAGCTGACCCGGCGCGTCTACGGAAACCTCGACGAGCAGTTGATGGTCGCCGCCGAGATGACGATGCGGGCGCACCTGCGCAAGCTCGTTGACGACGGCGCGGTGCGCTCCAGCGGCGACGGCGATCGAGAAGTCTTCGACTAAACGCGGGGAGATCTGCGATCTCCACGCGGGGTTTCTCCTCGCCACGCTGGGAATCGCTTGGAAGTGGATTGTCGGAGACGGCCGGGCGGAGCCCGGCCTACGGACCACGCCTTCTCTGACGTAGCCTGCACTTCGTGCTCGACTCCAGACCGCCCATTCTCTCGCTGTCACCCTCCGAGCTCGACGCGTGGCTGGCGGCCAACGAGATCCCCGTCTATCGCGGCAAGCAGATCTGGGGTTGGCTCGCGCGGGGGGCCGCGTCATTCGAGGCGATGCACGATCTGCCGAAGGCTTTGCGCGCGGCGCTCGAGCGGGACTTCAGGATCACCTCACTGCGACCGGTCGCGGTCAGCCAGGCCGACCGCTCGCTCACGAGCAAGACGCTGTTCGAGCTCGACGGCGGGCACTCGGTGGAGGCGGTCGTCATGCGCTACACCGACCGCACCACCCTCTGCATCTCGTCGCAAGCGGGGTGCCCGATCGGCTGCCCGTTCTGCGCGACAGGCAAGTTTCCATTCGGGCGCAACCTGAAGGCGCACGAGATCGTGGAGCAGGCGGTCGATGCCGTCCGTCTACTTGCGGACGAAGACCGTCGCCTGTCGCACATCGTCTTCATGGGGATGGGCGAGCCGATGGCCAACTACGCGGCGGTGGTCGAGTCAGTCCGCCGCATGTCCGACCCCGAGCTGCTGGGGATCAGCCCTCGGCGGATCGTCGTGTCGACCAGCGGCCTGATCCCACGGATCCAGCAGCTAGCCGACGAGCAGCTCCCGGTGACTCTGGCCATCTCGCTTCACGCCGCTCGCGATGAGCTGCGTGACGTGCTGGTGCCGATCAACAAGAAGTACCCGGTGCGCGACCTCATCGGCGCGGCCCAGGGCTATGCGTCCAGGACCGGCCGGCGCGTGAGCTACGAATGGGTCCTGCTGGCGGGCGTCAACGATACGGAGCGCGATGCCAAAGAGCTCGGCTCGCTGCTGCGCCGAAAACTGGCGCACGTGAACCTGATCCCATTCAATCCCGTCGAGGACACTCCCTATCGCGCGCCCGAGCGAACCGCGATCAAGGCTTTCAAGGAGATGGTCGAGGCCGAAGGTCTCAACGTCACGGTGCGCGACACGCGGGGACGCGAGGCGGACGCGGCATGCGGCCAGCTGCACGAACGCGTGATGCGCGGCAAGGTCGCGGTTTCTTGATCTACGCCGGGACGTCCGGCTTCAGCTACCCGGGCTGGAAGGGAAAGTTCTACCCCGCCACGCTCCCCGGCTCGCGGATGCTCGCCTACTACGCGGAACGGCTGAACGGGGTCGAGCTCAACGGCAGCTTCTATCGCACGCCGCCCGCGAACGCCATGTTGAACTGGGCGGCCGCCACGCCGCCCGGCTTTCGGTTCAGCATGAAGGCCGCTCGGGGCCTGACGTACTCGGCGGAGGGATTCGATCGGGTCGGGCTCGCCCGCATCTTCAGCGAGCGCCTCGCGCCATTAGGCGAGCGCCTCGGTCCCATCCTCTTGCAGTTTCCACCGACGCGCCAGCTGAACATCGGCCTTCTCGACTCCTTGCTTGGCGCCCTCGGCCGCCGTGCGGCCGTGGAGTTCCGGCATGAATCGTGGTTTTGCGACGAGACGTATCGCCTGATTCGCGAGCACGAAGGTGCGCTGGTCGTCACCGACGAGGAGAAATGGCCGCGGGCGCCTTCGATCGACCTCGGGCCGGTCGCGTACTTCCGCCTCCGGCGTGGATACACGGCCGTGTCGTTCAGGACGTGGATTGCGGAGGTGGCGTCTGCGGCGGCCTCGCACGACGAGGTCCACGTATATCTGAAGCACGACCCGGAGTCTCCGGGCCTGGCGCAGCGACTTCTGAAATCTGTGAGTCGTCCACAGACGGCTCCACCGTAGGTTCGCTTGTCGCATCTGGCTCGACCGCGGCCGGCTCCGCCACGGTAGGTTTGCCGGCGGCGCGAGCCCGGCGGTACAGAATTGGAATGGCGACGGCCGCGATCGCCACCATCAGCAGCGATGCGAGCTGTGCCTGCCGCAAGCCGGCGAACACGGCGGGATCGGTGCGGTAGAAGCTCAGGAAGAACCGGCCGACCGCGTAGGCGCCGAGGTAGATCAGCCCAAGCACGCCGTCGGGCAGCCGTGCCTTCAACCGCTGGTGGAACGGAAGCAACGTGGCGAGCAGCGCAAGCGTGAGGACCATCTCGTACGCGACCTCGGGATGGACCACCACCCCAGGGTCACCCAGCGTGGCGGGGTTCACGTACTCGACTCCCCATGGCGCGGTGGTCGTTGTGCCGTGGTGCTCGCCGTTGATGACGTCGCCGATCCGCCCGACGGCCAGGCCGATCATCGTGGCGGCGCCGCTCGCGTCGATGAGCTTCCAGTACGAGAACTTCGCGCGGCGGGCCCACACGTAAGCCCCGACCGCGGCGCCAAACAGGCCGCCCCACTGGCTGATGCCACCCTCCGTGAGCGCGAAGACTCTCAGGAGCTGGCCGCCGGCGAAGAGCTTGAAGTTCTCCCACACGTAGAGCAGTCGCGCGCCGACGAGCCCGATCACGACCATCCACGCCACGCCGTCTGCGCCGTGTGACGTGTCGACGCCGTCCTTCTCGAGGAGCCATAGGCCCAGGCGCGCGGCGACGAGGATGCCCAGCACCGCGAACACTCCGTGCCACGTGATGAGGAAAGGCCCGATTCGGAAGAGATTCGGGTTGAGGTCGATGACGATGGTGAGCGGCATCCAGACCTGCATTCAGTAAGTAACATCCTGGTCGCGCTTGCGCGCGACGCCGGCGGCGCGCTGCAGGCGCGACAGCGCCACGTCCTTCGGCAGCAGCGCGAGCGTGTAGTCGATAGGCGGCGAGATCTTCTTGCCGGTCACCGCGAGCCTGATGGGCATGAAGGTCTTGTTCGGCCCCAGCCCCGTCTTCTCGACCAGGGCCATCAGAGCGCTATGGATCGCCTCCGGCTCCCACAGCACGTCGTTCAAGACCCCGATTGCGGCTCTGACTCGTTCGGCCGCTTCGGGTTCGAGAGCAGGGGCCGGAGGATCGGTCCACAGATATTCGAGCAGCTCGGCCGCCGCCTTCAGCTTGGGCAGCCGCGTCTTCAATGCGGGAACGGCGCGACGGATCGTCGCCTCGTCGACCTCCGGCAGGAACGGCTCGAGCCTTTGAGTCAGCTCCTCGTCGTCGAGCCTGCGGATGTACTCGCCGTTGATCCAGTTCAGCTTCTCCCAGTCGAAGCGCGCGCCGCCGTGCTGCACGCGCTCGAACGAGAACGCGCCCACGAGCTCGTCCATGGTGAAGATCTCCTGCAAAGTGCCCGGGTTCCACCCGAGCAATGCCAGGTAGTTGAGGACGGCCTCGGGCAGGTAACCCTCCTCCCGATAGAGCATAAGGTTTGACTCCGGGTGCTTCCGTTTCGAAAGCTTGCTGCCGTCCTTGGCGAGGATCAGCGGCATGTGCGCGTAGGCGAGGGGTCGCTCGTAGCCGAGCGCGTCGACGATCATCAGCTGTGAAGGCGTGTTCGAGAGGTGCTCTTCGCCGCGGATCACGTACGAGATCTTCATTGAGGCGTCGTCGACGGGGCTCGCGAAGTTGTAGGTCGGGTACCCGTCCGACTTGACGATGATGAAGTCGCCGATCAGGTCTGAATCAAAGCTCATGTCGCCGCGGATCATGTCCTTGAACTTCACCTCGCCGCCCGGAACCTTGAAACGCACTGTGAACATGCTGCGGTCCTTCGGGACGTCCGGCCCGAGGCAGCGTCGCGAGTACTTGTACGGGCGCTTCTCCGCCTGGGCTCGCTTGCGCTCAGCGTCCAGCTCCTCCGGCGTGCAGTAGCAGCGATAGGCCTTGCCTTCGGTGAGCAGGCGTGCCGCGTGCTGCTTGTAGAGGTCGAGACGCTCCGACTGACGGTACGGTCCGTCCGGGCCGCCCTTGTCCGGGCCCTCATCCCAATCCAGGCCGAGCCAGCGCAGCGATTCGTAGATCACGACCTCGTATTCGGGGCGGTTGCGCTCGACGTCGGTGTCGTCGATTCGCAGCACGAAAGTCCCGCCGTTGGCGCGGGCGAAGAGCACGTTGTAGAGGGCGGTGCTGGCCGTGCCCAGGTGAGCGAAGCCGGTGGGGCTGGGCGCGATTCGCACCCGCACATTGGATGCGTCGGGCACGGCCATATGCTACGGATCGTGACGGGGACGCTCGCGCTGGTGGGGGGTGATGAGTTCAATCCCGGCAACGAAGAGCAGGACCGCATGCTCGCAGCGGCCGCCCGGCCTGGACCCGCCTACGTCGTGCCCACCGCCGCCGCGCGCCAGGAGCCGCATCGCTCGGTACTGCATGCGATCGCCTGGTTCGCGAAGCTCGGGGTCGAGCTCGAGGAGCTTCCGGTGCTGAAGCGAAAGGACGCCGAATCCGATGCGCTGGCCGAGAGGGCGCGCGCGGGCGGGTTGTTCTACCTGGTTGGCGGCGACCCGGGCCTGGTGGCGCAGGTCCTGCGCGGCTCGGCCGTCTGGCGATCCATCTTCCAGGCGTGGCGGGACGGAGCTGCGCTCGCCGGCTCGTCGGCAGGTGCGATGGCGCTCTGCAGCCACACGCTGGTGCGTGCGAGCTGGCCGAACCGGTTCAACCGGAGAGCGATCGACGCCCTGGGTCTCGTGCCCAGGACCGCGGTGCTGCCTCATTTCGAGACCTTCGGCCACCGCTGGATCGAATCCGCTGAGGCCGCGGCGCCCGGGCTCACGCTTCTGGGCGTGGACGAGCGCAGCGCGGCGGTATGGACAAAGGACGAGTGGCGGGCGGTGGGTCCTGGCGTCGTCACGGTGATCAAGGGCACGAAGACCGCGAGCTTCCGGTCCGGTTCCAGGATCTCGGGACTGCCGGCGCCGCTCCGTATCCTTCCCAAGCGGTGATCGAGTCCACGGCGCGCGGATCGCGGAAGACGCTCCACTCCGGCTTTACGGAGCTTGGCTCGCTGCGCATCCACCACATGCACGGAGGCCGCGGATCGCCTGTGCTGTTCATCCACGGACTTGGCTCCTCGGGCTACATAGAGTGGCGCTTCAACCTGGACGCGGCAGCGGAGGGGCACCGCGTCTTCGCCCCAGACCTCCCTGGCTTCGGTCGCAGCGAGAAGCCTCGCGCGCGCTACGGCGTCCCGTACTTCACGCGCTTCATCCAGCGCTACATGCAGGCTCGCGGCTTGCGTACGGCCGCTGTGGTGGGCACTTCTCTGGGCGGCCGGATCGCGCTCGAGCTGGCGCTCGACAAGCCTGAACGCGTGAGCAAGCTGGTGCTCGTGAATGCGCTGGGCTTCGGACGCCCCAAAGTTCATGTGTCCTATGGCCTGGTCACCATTCCGCGTCTGGGCGAGGCGGTAATGAATGTGGCGCGCGATGCTCTGCACTGGGTGCCTTCTCAGATGATCCGGCGGGTGGCCGGCCGGCTTTCCGGCGCCAGCCACGACCTCAAGCGGACCATGGACGACGCGTACCTGGAGAATCTTCGGGAGCTCTATGCGGCCGAGGGGTATCACGACGCGTACCTCGCCACAGTGCGGTCACTGGTGACGCCGAAAGCGCTGTTTGGTGGACCGCACGACGTCACAGACCGGTTGAGCGAGCTCAAGATGCCGGTTCAGCTGATCTGGGGCGCGGACGATCCACTGTTCCCGGTTGCCCATGCCACGCGGGCGCATTCAATGATTAAGGGCTCGAAGCTCGCCGTGATCGAAGGCGCCGGGCACACGCCCCAGGCCGAGCGGCCAGAGGAGTTCAACCGCGTCCTCCGCAGATTCCTCGCCAGATAAGAAGATCCCCACGAACCTCGGAGTGTTCCCGCCGTGAGTTCGCGGGGACCCCTTGATCAAACCCGGGACCGGACGCAGTACACCAGCCCGGAATACCGGGAGCTTGTAGCAGGCCCGTTCGACCCAATCGTCCACCCGTACCCGATGCGGCCTGCCTGGCTCTACCGGTGGGTGCGCCGCGTCGTGAGGTGGCTCGTGCTGAGGCTCTTTCGCGTCACAGTGACGGGCCTCGAGAACATCCCGGCCCCGCCCTTCATCATCGCGGCGAACCACCAGGCGTGGTTCGACCCGGCGTTCATCATCCCGTTCTTTCAAGAGGCGCCGGTGATCTACACGATGGCGAAGCGGGAGACTGTTTTCAACCGGGCGTGGAAGCGCCGGCTGCTTCCTCTGATCGGGGCCTTCCCGATCTCACCGCACCGCGGCGAGCTCGACGAGGCGGGGCTGCGCACCGTCTACCAGGTGCTCGACCGCCACGGCGTGGTGCTGATCTTTCCGGAGGGGCGCTACTCGCGTGGCCGGGCCCTGCGGCCGTTGAAGGCGGGCATCGGGTTTTTCGCGCTGCACGCCGGCGTGCCGATCGTTCCTGTCGCCGTCCGCGGCACCGACGTGCTGCGTCCCTTCAGCCGGATCGACGTCGCGATCGGCCCGCCGATTCTGCCCGACGTCCCCGCCTGGTGGGAGCTCAGCCGCCGCGTCTCGGGCATCGTCGAGAACGTGCGAGTTGCGTTGACCAGGGGCTTGAGGGGCCGCCGCTCCTGAGCATCCGCTTGAGGCAGCCCCGCCGAGGAGATCGTCGGATCTTCGGCGCCCAGGCGGCCCATCTGCGTCGTTGCGGCCTGCGCTTCTCGCTTACGCATCAACGGATGCGCGCGCTGCGATGCTCGGCCGCGCCTAGCATCTGGGCCACCTGGATCGCCGAATCTCTCGACGCCTTCTCGTCGGGCTGCCTTTAGAATCGCTGGCGCGTTGCAACTGGTCATCGGCGCGGGCGAATTTCTGGGCGATCAGGTTTCGCGTGCCCTGGCGGCCGAGGTTCCGGTCATCGAGCTCAACGCGGATGCGGACGATGAGACCCTGTCGGACGCGATCGGCGCGGTCGAGGTCGTCATCAACTGCGCCCAGGGCTGGTCGCCGGCCCGCCGGCTCCGTTTCCGCAAGAGTCCACCGCCGCTGCTCCAGCGTGTCGTTGCGGCGGCGCGGCGCGCGGGAGTCCGCCGCATCGTGCACGTGTCGACGGCGGACGTCTATGGCCCCGCACAGCCCGGCCAGGCAAACGAGAAGTCACCTGTACATCCCGTCCACGCTTTCGAGCGGCTGAAGCTGTACGAGGAGCAGTGGCTGATGCAATCTGCCGCAGACCTCGAGGTCGTCGTCGTGCGGCCGGCGCGCATTTTCGGCTCGGGAGAAGACTGGATCCTTCCCCGTCTGATGACCTCCCTCGCGAAGGGCCGCGTCTGGCTCCCGGCCGGGGGTCGCGCAAGGCAGACGTTCGTGTCGGCGGCTGATGTGGGACGTGCGTGCCTGGCCGCGGCCGACCGTGGCCGACCCGGGCACAGCTACCTTGTCGGAGGCTTTGACTCCAGCTGGCGGGAGCTGCTGGAATCCGCCATCAGGGCAGTCGGCCTGGGAGGCACCATCGTCAACCTGCCCTACGACTTCATGTACCTGCGGGCGCTCGCGATCGAGACGGCCACGGCGCCAGGTGCGGTGGTCTGGCCCGGGACGTATGCGGTGGACGTCCTCGGCAGGCATCGCTTTTACGACGACTCTTTTTCCAGGCGCGAGCTCACATGGTCGCCATCTGTCGGCAGCTTCGAGCAGGAGATGCCGCGCATGACCGCCTGGCTGTCGGGGCTGCCCGAAGTCGCGGCCGCCGTCGCCAGGGACCAGCTGGAGGCTACTTCACAGCCAAAATAAACGCGTTGCTATCAGGCCGGGCCGGGCGCGCGCAGGGCGCACTTTCAAAACAATCTCCGGCCGTCCCCTAAGCGTGCCGTTTCCAGGCGCCTCCCAGCGTTCGCGGGGAGAGGAGGGGGTCCCGCGGGGGAGCGATCAGTAAGGCCCCTCCTTAACGCGCTTGCGCGCGACATCTGTCCTCCCCCGCGTTATTTCACAGCCAGGCAGGTGATCGTTTTGAAGACGCCGTCGATCTTCTGGATCTTGTCGACGATCAGCGAGCCGATCGAGTTGACGTCTGGCGCTTCACAAACTGCGATCACGTCGTACTCGCCGGTGATCGCATCCGCGGCTGTGATGCCGCTGGTTCCTTCCATCTTCTTGGCCACCTCGAGCGCTCGCCCCGGTGACGCGTTGATGAGGACGTAAGCCTTCATCGTCTGATCCCCTCCACCAGCAGTTCGATCTGGAACCGCTTCAGCGTACTCGCGTCAGCGGGTTTTGAGAGCCTTCAGCATCACCTCGTCCGTGACGTTGCCGCCCGAGAGGATGACGACCACGCGCTCGTTCGGCGTGGGTCGGTGGTGGTAGAGCAGGGCCGCGAGGGCGGCCGCGCCGGCGGGCTCAGCCAGGAGGTGTTCCCATTCGAACAGCAGGCGAATCGCGCGGAGCATCTCGGTTTCCTCGACCACGATCACGTCATCGACATACTTCTGCGCCAGCTCGAAGGTCAGTTTCCCGGGCGCCGAAGCCGCGAGTCCGTCGGCGATGGTGCTCACCCGGTCCAGTGTCACGATGCTGCCGGCGCGGAGCGAGCGGGACATCGCGTCCGCTCCTGACGGCTCGACGCCGATGATCTTGATCCCCGGCTTTCTCGACTTCAGGTACAGCGCGATACCGCCGATCAGCCCGCCGCCGCCGATGGGCACCAGGACGGTGTCGAAGTTGGGGGCGCCCTGCGCGCGCCCGGCGCTGTCCTCGAGGTCGGAAAGCAGCTCCGTGGCGATGGTCCCCTGCCCGGCGACCACGTCCGGGTCGTCATACGCGTGGACGAAGGTGGCGCCGCTGTCTTTCTGCGCGGCCAGTGCTTCGAGATACGCACCGTTGTAGTTGCGTCCGGCCGGGACGACGCGGGCACCCAGACGGCGAATGGCTTCGACCTTGAAAGGGTTGGCCGCCTCCGGGACATAGACCGTCGCGGGGGCCTTGAAGGCGGCGGCCGCGTATGCCACGCCCATGCCGTGGTTGCCCGCGGATGCGGTGATCACCCCGGCGGCGCGCTGCTCCTCGGTCATGCGGATGAGCTTGGTGAGCGCTCCGCGAACCTTGAAGGCGCGGATCGGCTGGATCGATTCGATCTTCAGATGCACGTGGCAGCGCGCCTTGTCGGTGAATGCGCGCGAGTACTGCAGCGGGGTGGGGGAGAGGTGCGGGCGCAGGTCGCGCGCCGCCCGCTCGACGTCAGCCGGGGTGACGCTCGACGTTACCATCACGGCATGAGCGACGAGCTCGACCGCGTCTCGCCTAGTGAGAGCGCGCACGTGAAGGCGCGCGACAAGAAGGTCAGGGGGCCGAAGGTGATCGCGGTCAACCCTGGCTTGAAGAAGCTCGCCCAGCACCTGGCTGACAGGAGTCGCAAGACAAAGCGTTCTAACTAGAAATCGGCAGGAACTATTGCCCGCTTGTGCACGCCGGAGCCGATGACCTTTTCGCCCTGCCTGCACTCGACGTCGAAATAGAGCTTGTCGCCTTTGACCTCGGTCAACCTCGTGGTGATGACCACGGTGCTGCCCGGAGCCGTCGGCGCGAAGTGGCGGACGTGCACCTCATAGCCGACGGTCGTGTGTCCTTCGGGGAGCAAACGCTCGACCGAGCGGTGGCTCGTGATCTCCATCAGGCCGATCATCGCGGGCGTCGCAAACGTGCCCGCGCCGCCGACGTGCCGGGTGATCAGCTCGCCCTCGACCACTCGCTCGAGGCGTCCCTCGAGTCCCGGCCGGATGCCGTCAGGTGTTTCCAACAGATAGATTGTCGCTAGTGAGCACATGCTCCCGCTCGGAGACCCCCGGCGGATCTTTGGCGTCTAGGCCGCCCATCTGCGTCGTCGCCTCCTGCGCGCGCTCGGTCGCGCATGCCCGATGCGCTCCCTCGCGTGCTCGTCGGCTCCTAGCATCTGGGCAGCCGATCCGCCAAATCTCTCGCCGGGGGCTCCGACCGTGAGCATGCCCCCGGTCCGCAAAGCGATCTTCCCAGCGGCGGGTCTTGGCACCCGATTCCTTCCCGTCACCAAGGCGCAGCCCAAGGAGATGCTTCCGCTCGTCGACAAGCCGACCATCCAGTACGGCGTCGAGGAGGCGATCGCCAGCGGGATCGAGCAGGTGATCATGGTCACCGGTGGCGGCAAGCGCGCCATCGTCGATCACTTCGACCGTTCGCTCGAGCTCGAGCATTACCTCAGGCAGCGCGGCAAGAGCGACCTGCTCCACATCCTGAGCGAGGTCGACGAGCTGAGCAACCGGGTCGACATCACCTACCTGCAGCAGAAGGAGCCGCTCGGGCTGGGCCACGCCGTGTGGACCGCGCGCAGGCTGGTGGAGGGCGAGCCCTGCGCGGTTTTGCTCGCCGACGACGTGATCCTCGGCGACGCGGAACCCTGCCTGAAGCAGCTCATCGATGCGCATCTCAAAACCGGCGCGACCGTGCTCGCGGTGCGCAGGTTCCCGCGCAGCCAGGTTGGTCGGTACGGTGTCGTGGCGATCGATGGGAGCGAGGGCCGGCTGCACAACGTGACCGACATGGTCGAGAAGCCTGAGCCTGGAACCGAGCCTTCAGACCTCGCGATCATCGGCCGCTACGTGCTCACTCCCGCCGTTTTTGTCGAGCTCAACCGCTCGGAGCCGGGCGCCGGGCAGGAGATCCAGTTGACCGATGCGGTCAAGCGGACGCTGGGGACCCACCCGGTCGTGGCGCTCGAGTTCGAAGGCGACTATTACGACACCGGCACGGTGCCCGGCTACCTGCGCGCGAACCTCACGCTCGCCATGAAGCGAGAGGGTCTCCGCGAAGAGCTGGTGCCACTCTTACGGGAGCTCCTGGAAGGAATTTGAGGCCGGGCCCCTACATCAGCGGGGCTATAATCAGGTAGCTCAATGAGCCGAATGCCCACCCGAGTGAATTACCTATGGCTGTATCAGGACGAAGAAGATTCGACGACGACAAAGTTGTCAAGTATGAGACCGCGGAGAAGGACTTCGAGGTTGAGGTTTCGCGCACCCTCCAGAAGTGGTGCGTCACCGTATATCAGTTGCCTGACCGGCAGATCCTGGTCCAGGACTTTTTCCCGGAGCGCTGGAAGGCCCTCGCGCGGGCGCAGGACTTCATCCGCCTCCTGAACCAGCGCAAGAAGAAGGAAGAGGAAGGCCTGTCGGGACGCTCGGCTGACAGCGACGACTATTAGTCCACTTCTGACTCTCGGTAGAATTCTGCGCTCGTGAACTGGTCTGTTCTGCGAAAGGAGTGGGGGGCGGTCACTTTTGTGCTGACCGTCATCGTGGGCATCATCGTCGTGCCGCTCGCGCTGTACTTCACCAACCAGGGGCCGGCGGCGATCGCCGCACCGCCCGTGACGATCGCGAGCAGCGCCAGGGCCAGCACCGCGGAGGTTGCGAGCCCGGCCAGGACCTCGCCATCGCCGACCGCTTCTCCTTAGAGGCGACCTAGCCGGCGAGGCCCCAGAGGAGCCGCTCGCCGTTCGGCTGCACGATGTCTTCGAGCGGCAGCGAGAGCTCCGCGACTGATTTCTGCTCGGCGCTGACCCGCATCTCGATCACCTCGGACAGGCGGAGATGGGCGATCATCGCGCAGTCGCGCAGGAAGGTGAACACCACCGGGCACACGAGGTTCATCGCGTATTCGGCGGCACGCGCGCCATCCGAGAGCATTCCGCTCCTGGCGACGCGGTCGCGAAACGCGAGCACCACGACCTCGTCGCTGAGCATGACGGGGTCGCTCCACTCATAGGCCTGGGACCCGCTTCTCGTGAGGAGCTGCAGCAGCTCGGCGAGCCTTTGCATCGGCGGCTGCGGGCCTTCGATGAGGAACGGCACGTCGCGCTGGGGTTCGTTGAACTGCTGGGCGCGGTACTGGGCCGTGAAGCCAAGATCGGAGATCCCGGCGAACGGTGCCGGGACCTTGATCGTCATCTCGCCGAGCCGGGGGTTGGTGGAGCGCATCCTGGGACGTGGGCCTTTCATGCGCTATTAACGCACGGGGGCCCGGATTTGTCGTCTTTGAAACCGGGATGGCTGCTTAAGCCCCTCACCCTGGCCCTCTCCCCGAGGGGGAGAGGGGAGAATAACACCGTGCCTCTCACCGGGATTCGCGTCCTTGATCTGACTCGCCTCCTGCCCGGCGCCTTCTGCACGATGCTGCTGGCGGACATGGGCGCCGACGTCGTCAAGGTCGAGGAGCCCGGCGCGGGCGACTACATGCGGTGGTCGCCGCCGTTGGTGCAAGGCCAGAGCACCCTGTTCAACGCCATCAACCGCAACAAGCGGAGCATCACGCTCAACCTGAAATCCGAGGCGGGGCGGGAGCTGCTGCTCCTGCTGGTGGAGCGCGCAGACGTCCTTGTAGAGGGGAACCGGCCTGGCGTGATGGCCCGCCTCGGACTTGGCTGGGACGTGGTGCACACGCGCAACCCCCGACTGGTGATGTGCTCGATCACCGGCTACGGCCAGGACGGCCCGTTTGCATCTCGCGCCGGGCACGACCTCAACTACATGGCGACGGCCGGCGCTCTCGGCCTCAACGGGGAGAAGGGTGGGCCGCCGGTGCCTCTGTCCGTACAGGTGGCGGATGTCGGAGGCGGCGGGCTTCAGCCGGCGGTGGCGATCCTGGGCGCGCTGGTGGCGGTCCAGCGTGGTGGGGAGGGCCGGTGGATCGACGTCTCGATGACCGACGGCGCCGTCAGCTGGCTTGCGCTCGCCTTTGCCGCTCGCGCGGGCGGAGAGGTGGTGGGGAGAGGAGACCAGCGCCTGGCCAGCCGGTATGCCTGCTACCGGGTTTACGCGTGCAAGGGCGGCGGCTTCTACAGCGTGGCGGCCCTGGAACCGAAGTTCTGGGCCACCCTGTGCAATGCGGTCGGCCGTCCGGAGCTCATCGATCAGCAGTTCGCGGAAGGAAAGGAGGGCGAGTCGGTGCACCGGGCATTCGAGGAGATATTCGCATCGCGAACTCGAACCGAGTGGGAGAAGGTTCTCGCGGATTGCGACGCGTGCTGCGAACCGGTGCTGGAGCTGGACGAGGTGGCCTCCCACCCTCAAGTCGTGGCGCGTCGGGTGCTTCAGCGCGTCGATGGGGAGGCGCCGCGCCTCGGTGAGCACACAGCGCCGGTGCTGGCCGAGCTAGGCGTCGACTCGGCGCGCTACGAGGAGCTGCAGCGCCAGGGCGTCATCTAGACGCGAGCGACTCGCTCCACAGCCGGTCCACCTGCATCCGGGTCGCCTCCCGGCTGCCGCTGTTGTCGATCACGTGCGGCGCGAACGTTCGCTTCTCCTCGATCGGCATCTGCGCGGTGATCATCGCCCGAGCCCTCTCCTGGCTGACGCCGCGGCCTTCGACCAGCCTCTGAAGCTGCAGGCGCTCGGGCACGTAGACGAGCACGACCGTCGAGTAGAGCGGTTCGAGCCCGTTCTCGTAAAGCAGCGGCACGTCCTGCACTACGACCTCGGCGCCGCCTTCAGCCGCCTCGACCGTGCGGGCCGCCATCCACTCGCGGACGAGGGGATGGACGATCGCGTTAAGGCGGCGGCGGGCGTCCTTGTCGTGGAAGACGAGCTCACCCAAGCGGGCGCGATCGATGTGTCCGTCGCGTACGAATTCAGGGCCGAACTCGCGAACCACCGCCTCGAACCCCGGACTGCCTGGTTCGTAGGTGGCGTGGGCGGCTTCGTCAGCGTCGATGACGGCTGCGCCGAGCTCTTTAAGCATCGCGGACACGGTCGACTTCCCGGAGCCTGCGCCGCCCGTCAGCCCAATGAGTTTCAATTTGCGTGAATGGCTGACGAGGAAAAGTTCGACGCCGTGGTCGTCGGCGCCGGTCCGGCTGGCTCGGCCGCGGCGATCACGATGGCCAAGGCCGGGCTACAGGTCGCGCTGCTGGAGCGGGGCGTGAGGCCGGGCTCTAAGAACGTGATGGGCGGCATCCTCTACAACCACTACCTCGAAGAGATCGTAGGCGACGCGTGGAAAGAGGCGCCGCTGGAGCGCCCGATCATCGAAGAGCGGCGCTGGTTGATGACGCCGGATGCCGCGATCGGTCTGGACTACAAGAACCTGCGCAACAAGACCAGGCCGCACTCCTACTCGGTCCTGCGCGCCAAGTTCGACGCTTGGTTCGCGGAGCAGGCGGAGAAGGCGGGGGCGGTGGTCGTGCCGGAGACGGTGGTCGACCGGCTCATCGTCAAGAACGGCCGGGTGGTCGGGGTGGGGACCGGGCGCGGGGACGATGTCTATGCCGACGTCACGATCGTTTGCGAAGGGATCGGCCTGGGGACAGGGCTGCTGGAGAAGACGCTGATCGACGGCAAGCCGCTCCGCCGGAAGCTGCGCCCGAACGAGGTGGCGATGGCGGTCAAGGAGATCATGCAGCTCGACGCCAAGTTGATCGAGGAGCGATTCAACTGCGATCCGGGCGAGGGATGCACGATCGAGTGCTTCGGCGATTCGACGATGGGTATGTCCGGGTTCATGTTCATCTACACGAACAAGGACACGCTTTCGGTCGGAGGGGGTGCACTGCTGAGCGAGTTCAACAAGACGCTGCGCAACCCTAACGACCTGATGGAGCATTTCAAGAAGCACCCGGCGGTGAAGCCTCTGCTGCGCGGTGCCGAGACTGTGGAGTACCTGGCGCACCTGATCCCGGAGGGGGGATACCGCGGGATCCCGAAGGTGTACGGCCCGGGCTATCTGGTGTGCGGCGACGCGGCGATGCTCTCCAACCCCGTCCACCGCGAAGGTTCGAACCTCGCCATGGAGTCAGGCCGGTTGGCGGGCCAGACGGTGGTGCGCTGCAAAGAGCTCGGGGACTTTTCGGAGCGCCGTCTGGAAGAGTACAAGGGCAGGCTCGATCACTCGTGGGTCATGGCCGACATGCGCAAGTACGACGGGGCGGTGCCGCTGCTCGAGCACAACCCGCAGATGCTGACCAAGTACCCGCAGGTCCTGGACCGGGTGCTGGACGAGTTCTTCCGGGTCGACGGCACCTCCAAGTGGCAGAAGCAGTCCAACATCGTGAAGATGGTGCGCAAGGAAGGCCTGTTCCGGATGGGCTGGGACTCGCTGAAAGCCTTCTGGACGATGAAGTGACTGGAGACTAAGCCGCCCAGCGCATTCCCGGTCCGCGGGCCCGCCTCATCACGAACCGCTCCGGTGGCAGGAACCGAAACTCACGACCCACTTTGATCACCTGCCATCCACCTTCGTGCACCAGCCTGTGGTGAAAGAAACAGAGAAGTACGAGGTTGAGCAGATTGCCTGGACCGCCTCGAGCCCAGAACTCGATGTGGTGCGGGTTCGACCAGTTGACCTGGCGGTCGCAGCCGGGGAACCGACAACCCTTGTCTCTTACTCGCAGCGCCCGCATGGTCGGCGCCGAGACCGTGCGCGTCGCGCGCCCGACGTCGATCACCATCGAGTCGGCCAGCAGCACCCGCGACATCGTGCAGTCGCAGGCGAGCCGCTCCGCGGTCCGGATTGAGATGGGGAGGGAGGAGTCGAGGTCGGCCGGCGGCACGCCGAGTGCGCCCCTGAGGCCTTCGAGCGTCATGGTCAGATTGATGTGCGGCTTGACGCTATGGCGGCGAGGCAGCGTGCCTTGCTCCATCGCGTGCAGCGCAAGCTCACCCACGGCGTCCGCTCTGCGCTGCTTGGGGGTCCGCTCATCTTCCGGTCCCTTGGGCTTGGCGAGCACATCTACCGCAGTTTTGAAAGCAGCACCGGCAACCGGGTCGAGCAACCCATCGACCGCAAAGAGGCCATCAGACATCTGGCTGATGTGCAGCCTGCGGCGGATGAAGTTCTCCTCGGCGTCGTTGAAGAAGCCGTCGGGGTCGGCGACATGGCGCGCGGCGTTGCAGAGCTTGCGCAGCTCGTACACCGAGTACCCGCGCGCGTATTCGAGCATCTCGTCTTCGACGAATAGCTCTGCCTTCTCGCCGAGCTGTTCGCGCAGGTGGCAGAGCACGGAGGTGGATTGGTATGAGATCTCGCCTGAACCGAGCGCAGCCGCCATCTTGGGCAGCGACTCCAGCTGCTTGCCGACGCAGAGCCGGTCAGCGGCAGAGGTGATCGACATGCCGCACGTTCGAGCGATCCAGGAGGCAGCTGTGATGTTGCCGGCGATCAGATGCTCGCCGGACCGTTGGGATCGCCGAGCGTTCGCCGAGAACACACCCTCGAGCGCGTCGATGACAACCCGCAGCTCTTTGTTGTCTAAGCACTCGTCAAAAGCCTGAAGCTCGCCGACCGCCGCCTGCAGCTTAAAGAGGGGTGTGCCCCCTTCCCCCAACATACGAATAGCCTACCAAACGAATGTTCGTCTGTCAAGGCCCAATTTACACGAAGCCGTCCCGCCAAGCCAACAACGAAGGCCACCCAAGCCCCGCCCCGACGCCCCTTTTCCCAGTCCTTCCCGTCGCCTTACTTACTGATATCGACGTGGATGGTGTGATACCCACTGGCGCCACTTGGGTAGCTAGCCGCACTACGCGCATCCTGCAGGGCACCAGTCCCGTCCGTGGCCCGGGCCATGATCCGATAAGCCCCTTCTGCCGAAGGCGTCCAATCGGCGGTCCAAAGCACCCACGTCAAACTGGATAGCGGCGCCTTGAACGGCGCCTCGCTCCAGCTCGCCCCGCCGTCGGTGCTGTACTCAACCTTCTTGATCCCCCGCGTGCCCGCGAAGGCGACGCCCGAGATCGTGACAGTCCCGAGCTTGATCACGCCTCCGTCAGCCGGCGCGTCGATCCGCGAGGTGGTCTTGACGATGGGGTTGTGGTCCCAGCCCTGGTGCTCCCAGTAACCGCCGCTCTCGTGGTTGACCAGATCGATGCGGTCCAGCCACTTTGGTCCCTTCATGCCGTAGAGGCCCGGGATCACCATGCGCGCCGGAAACCCATGGCTCACGGGCAGGGCCGCACCGTCGAGGTCGTAGGCGACGAGAATTTCCGGTGAGGCGCGGACGAGACTGACCGGGATGCTCTCCGTGTACCCATCGACAGCCGTGAACGCGACCCACGTGCCCGACGACTTGGCCCCGGCCATGGTGAGGAGGTCGGCCAGCCTGACCCCGGTGAAGCTGCCGGTGCTCATCAGCCCGCCGCCAACGTCATTGCTGACGCACTCCAGAGTCACGTACTCGCTGACCCCAGGCAGCGCCCGGAGGTCGGCAATCGACAGCTTGAGCGGCCGGTCGACGAGGCCGCCCACCGCGAGGCTCCATCCCTGCGCGTCCACCACAGGGTCACTGAAATTCTTCGAAACGACGTAGAAGTTCTCCACCGGCGTGATCTCTGGAGCGGGGCCCCGCAGGCCGGCCTCGGGCGGGTGGAAAATGGCCGAGTACCAGTCGGGCAGCAGCCTGAAGGCAAGCACGCCGAGGCTGACCGCCCCGATCGTGACCGGCAGCGCGCCCAGCAATCGCCGCCGGCCGGCATCCACCCCGGGCGCGCCGCTCCCTTCGCGACCGAGCTGCAGCACGACGCTGTAGACCGCGAACAGCGCGGCCCAGATCAGGGGAGTGGTCGGTCCGTCGTTCAAGCCCAGGAACCCGGCCCCCCCAAGCGGCAGCAGGATGGCCACCACAACCAGCCAGCCCATGCCGGCGAACATGAGCGCGAGGTACTGGGTCTGCCAGCGGAGCGCGGCCACGGCCCAGGCCGCGCCCAGGACTCCCAAACCCACCAACATCGCCACGATCAGGCCGAACTCTTCGACGACCTTGCCGGCGTGCTGGAGGGTGTCGATCAGGAACCCGAAGACAAAGCCGGGCATCAGCGAAAGGATCGGCTGGTTTAGCAGCGCGGGCAGCGTACGAAGGCCGAGAAGGAGGTTCGCCAGGTACATGAGGGCGACCAGCGCCAGACCGGCCACCGCGCCCCAGCCAAACCCACGAAGCGCCGCCTGCCGGTTGCTAATTCCAGTCATCACAGATGCTTTACCCGGAGACGATACGGTGCCGCAGTTAAGTAGGCCCTTACCGAAAGGATGTTGCCTGCTGATAGCATCGACGCACCGCCGTGCCCGCCCCAATCGGAGCCGAAGACCTTTATCGATTTCGCTGGATCGATCACGTCCGGCTGAGTCGCGATGGCGAACGCGTCGCCTATCAGCTCGGCTGGGCGGATGCAGAGTCGCGACAGAACCGAAGCCGGGTCGTGGTGCGCAGGCTGCTCGAGCCCGAGCCGATCGAGCCTACAGGCGCTTCGCGCCGAGATCATTCGCCCGAGTGGTCGCCTGACGGGCGCCACCTCGCCTTCATGAGCCGGGTCGGCCCGGTGGACCAGCTTTTCGTCATGGACCTCGCCGGGGGCGAGACGCGTCAGCTGAGCTCGGTCGCCGAGGGCGCGGCCAGCCCGCTCTGGTCTCCTGACGGAAGCCGCATCGCCTTCATCGGCATCGTGCTCTCCGACCCGGACGCTGTGGTGGACGACCCTCGGCCGCCGGAAACCAGGGACCAGCTGCGACGCCCGCCGGTGGCGCGGATCGCCCGCCGCCTCGATTACAAGCACGACGGCCAGGGTTTCGTCGACGGCAGGTACCACCACCTCTTCGTAGTGCCGGCGCTTGGCGGGAACGTTACTCAGCTCACGGCCGGCGCCTGGGACGTCAACGGGTTCGACTGGTCACCCGACGGCGCCCGCCTGGTGGTGTCCGGAAACGCCGAGCCCGGCGCCGACCTGCAGCGCGAGCAGAACCTGTACGTGGTCGACCTCGCGGCCAATCGACACAGGTTTGGCGGAGGCCTTTACCTTGGCACCCCGTCCTGGTCGCCGCGCGGGGATCTCATCGCGTTCATAGCCCCCAACGGGCTCGATGCGGGTCTTCTGGAACGGCTGTGGGTCGTGCCGCTCAGCGGCGAAGGAGGACCGCGCTGTCTGACCTCCGGGTTCGACCAGGCGGTCACCGACAGCATCATCACCGACATGCGAGCCGGCCACGGCAGCCGGCTCACCTGGTCGGCGGAAGGAGACCGCGTCTACTTCCTGGCGAGCGGCCCAGGGGTCACCACCCTCTACTCGAGCGACCTCGAAGGCAACGTACGGCAGGAGGCCGGCGGCCAGCGCCGCATCTACGATTTCGACCTCGCGCATGGCGTGCTCGCCTTCGCCGTCTCCGACACTCATCATCCCGGAGAGCTCCACATCCTCACCCAGGGCGCCGAGGCGCGGCTGACCGATCTGAACCCCTGGCTGCACGACCGCTACGTCGCGCAGCCCGAGCGCCTTCAGTTCACGGCTCCGGACGGCTGGGGGATCGAAGGCTGGGTGCTCAAGCCGGATGGCATGGACCCACATAAGCGGCACCCGCTCGTGCTGGAGGTCCATGGGGGCCCGCACGGCCAGTACGGCTGGGCTTTCTTCCACGAGCTGCAGGTCCTGGCCGGCATGGGGTACGTCGTCCTGTACTTGAATCCGCGCGGATCGGACGGCTACGGCGAGCGGTTCCGCTGCGAGGTGGTGCGCGACTGGGGCGGCAAGGACTACGTCGACCTGATGAGCGCGCTCGACCAGGTGATCGAACGCACCGGCTACGTCGACACGACCCGGATGGGAATCGGCGGCGGGTCCTACGGCGGATACATGACCAACTGGGCGATCGGCCAGACCGACCGGTTCTCGGCGGCGGTCTCCATGCGCTCGATCTCGAACCTGGTCAGCGAATACTCCCAGCACGACATCGTGCTTTGGGGCGCCCTCGAGCTCGGGCCTCCGCCCTGGCCGGACCTCGACGAGCTCTGGCGGCGCTCGCCGATCCGGTACGTCAAGAACATCAAGACTCCACTCCTGCTCACGTGCGGCGAGATGGACCTCCGCTGCGCGATCTCACAATCGGAAGAGCTTTTCGGGGCCATGCGGCTGCTGGGCAAGACAGTCGAGCTGATCCGCTTTCCCGACGAGTCTCACGACATCTCGCGCAACGGTCGCCCCGACCGCCGCCTGGAGCGCCTGCGCCGTATCGCGGGCTGGTACGAACGATTCCTCGGCACCGCGGCCGTGGATCCCGTCACCGAGGCCGAGACGCAGGTGCTTCCGGTACCTGACTTCGCGACCCGCGAGCTGCCGGTCGAGGAGTCGCCGGCGGCGCAGGTCCTGGAGACCGAAACGCTCGTCCTCGAGACGCTGGAGCCGCGGGCCGAGGCGGTCGCGGAGACCGCAGATGCCGCTCCCGCGCTCGCCGAGCCGGAGGCGCTTCCCGACCTGCCCGAGCCGCCTGCGGTGGCAGCGGAAGAGCCGTCCGGCGGGTCCGATTCGCTCCTTGCCCCGGCCCTGCCGATGGCGGGCGAGCTGGAGCCTTCAACTGGGCTCGACTCGCCCCCCACCCCGACCCTCCCCCTGGCGGGGGAGGGAGAAGATGCGGAGCCCGAACCAGAGGCGCTCGTGGCGAGTGAGCAGGAGCCTTCACATGGGCTCGATTCACCCCCCACCCCGACCCTCCCCCAGGAGGAGGAGGGAGAGGAGCTCGAAGCACTACCGGAACCCGAACCGGAGCCAGTCGCTGCTGAACCCGAGCCGGTCGTGGCGAGTGAGCAAGAGCCTTCAACTGGGCTCGATTCGCCCCCCACCCCGACCCTCCCCCTGGCGGGGGAAGGAGAGGAGCTCGAAGCACAACCAGAACCCCAATCCGAGCCGGTCGTCGCGGCCGCATCGGAACTCGAAGCAGAGCCGGTGGTCGAAGCCGAGCGTGAGCTTGAGCCCGTCGTGGCTTCGGAGCCCTGGCTGCAGGCGGAGCAGGATTCCGATCCTGGCAGCGAGCCGGAGCCTGTGGTTGCAGTCGCGCCGGAGCCCGCCGCAGCCGCCGTCGAGTCTGAGGCGGAGCCTGCAATTGAGCTCGATTCGCCCCCCACCCCGACCCTCCCCCTGGCGGGGGAGGGAGAAGTCGCCGTCGACAAGTCGTGGCAGGAAACGATTCCCGATACTTCCCCTGAATCGGAGCCAGAGCCGGCTGTCCCGGCGGCGGAACGCGAGCCGTCAGCGCCCGTCCCGGCCTCCGTCACCTCGACGATGGTTCGCTGGCCCGGGAGCACGTCGTCCGACAACGGATCGCCGTCCGCCGACCAACCTGAGACATTCGAAGAGGCGACCTCGATCATTCCGGCCTGGCAGAACTCGGACGCGCCGTCCGACTCGCGCCGAACCGTGTCGATGGAGGCCGTGCCCGTTGAGCAGATCGCTGCGGGCACGGGCTTTGCCGCGCTGCTGACCTTCGAATCAGGCCCGTTCGCGGGCCGGATCGTGGCGCTCCCGAGCCAGATGGTGAGCGTCGGCCGGGCGCCCGACAACGACGTCGTCGTCGGGGACCCGGCGACCTCCGGTCACCACGGACGGATCGAGGTGCGGAACGGCTCTTTCTGGATCAGCGACCTGGGCAGTACCAACGGCACGCTCGTCAACGGCGAGCCGGTGATCGAAAAAGAGCTGTCTGACGGGGACATGATCGCCGTCGGCCAGAACACGATGCGCTTCACGCTGGAGACCTAGGACCGGGCGGCGAGTTCCTTGCACCGCGCTGCCGCCTCTTCGAGCCGCGCGGTGAACTCCTCCACGTCAGGCACGATGCCGGGGTCGGCCGTCAGCCCGAAATACGCATAGCCGTTGTAGGAGACGATCGCCACGCCCAGACCCATCGACGGATAGAGCGGCGCAAAGGGCCATACCTCCAGCAGCTCGGCGCCGCCCGAGTAAAGCGGGAACTGAGGACCGGGAACGTTGGTGACGTTGATGTTGGCTCCCGCCTGAGGGTTCGACATCAGGCGACCGGCCAGCACGAGTAACGATGGTGGAGCCCAGTCGGCAAGGCCCGCCAGCGCGTCCGCGGCGACCGCCTGTCGTGTCCGCTTCAGGTCCCCGGTGGTGACCTTGATCTGGCGCAGACGCTCTTCGATGGTCAGGTCGCCGGTGGGCAGCTCGAGCACCATGCCGCTGATCTGGTTGCCGAGGCGTCCGCGTCCGTCTTCGCTGCGAACGCTCACCGGGCAGAAGACCCGTACCTTCGCGGGCACGCTTTCGCCGCGCCCTTTGAACCAGAGATAGAGTCCCTCCGAGACGACGGCGAGCACAGCGTCGTTGACGGTGCATCCGAAACGGTCCTTGAGCGCCTTGAACGCCGCGATCGGAACCTTCAGCCCGCGTCCCGAGCGCTGGGTTCCGATCTTGCGGTTGAAGAAGAGGTCGGGGCGGGGCCTGACGAACTTGCCGCTCAACTTGAGCATCCCCGTCCACGGCATCCGCCACGTGCTCCAGACGGCGGGAAGCCTGGTCCGCTCGGACTGCTCCGCTGGGCGGAGGTTCCAGAGCATCGGCCTGATCAGCTGCCAGTTCGAGGGTTCCGGACGAGGCTGCCATGCGTCGGCCGGCGGGTCCGGCGTGTAGCCCTCGGGGCTCGGGTCGAGCAGCAGCGACAGGATGTCGACCGACGACGCGCCGTCGACCATCGCGTGGTGCGCGCGGTTCACGAGCACGACGCGGCCGCCGCGCAGGCCCGTGACGATCGTCATCTCCCAGAGCGGCCGGCGCATGTCGAGCGGCCGCGCCAGAATCCGCATCACCAGGCGCCTCAACGAGGCGCCGTCTCCAGGCGGCGGGAGCACCTCGCGGCGGATGTGCGCGCCGAGGTCGAAGTGCGCGTCGTCGACCCAGACCGGGTGCGTGAGGTTCCACGGCACGCGGTGGATCCGCTGCCGGTAGCGCGGCACGAGGTGGATCCGCTCCTTGATCGTCTCCTCGACCCCGAGGGCGCCGCGGCCGCCTGGAATGCGAGAACCCCCCTCGAACACGTACACAGTGCCGAGGTCCAAGGGCGTCTCGGCGCGCTCGGCGTAGAGAAACCACGCGTCACGCGCCGAAAGCGGCTCATGGTAGGGCGCGATGGTTGCCCCGGTGGCCACGGCGCCATCGTAAGGGCGAAAGGCCGACGTGCCGTAGGCTTGTCGCCGGCGGCTGCTGTCTACGAACCAGGAGGAAAACATGGCGGTCAATGCGTTCTCGGACGAATGGGCTAAGCAATTCAAGGACGAGGTCAACAAGTCCAGCGCTTACAAGACGGCGGGGAAGGGATGGAAGTGGACCGTCGGGCTGGTCGTCGAAGCTGAGCCGGACAAGCACTTCCCGGAGTCGCGCGGCGTCGTGATGGACCTCTTCGACGGCGACGCACGAGAGGTCACCGTCGGGTCTGCGGCGGACGCGCAGAAATGCGATTTCGTGATTACCGCTCCTTACACGCGCTGGAAGCAGGTCGCCAACCTGGAGCTTGAGGTGACCAAGGGCATGCTCCAGGGCAAGCTGAAGCTGAAGGGCGACCTGCCGAC